>NZ_QKLH01000008.1:0-187985 GCF_003224215.1 Curtobacterium sp. MCLR17_043
GGTTGCGGCTGCCCGGGCGGCGGGGGCTGCCGGGGCGTCCGCAGCGGCAGCGTCGACCGACGTGCCGTCCGCGGCGACCGCGATGGCCGGGGCTGCCGCGGCGCCGAGCAGGGCGGCGACGAGGACCGTCGTCGCAGCTGCGAGCAGGGCGAAGCGGGGACGACGACGAGGGCTGTCGCCCCCGACAGCCCTCTCGTCCACGTTCTCCCCGGTCGTGTTCACCGGACCCATCCCACGGGATCGGCGGCCTCCGGTCAATACACCTCGCGGATGAGGTTCGGGATCGGGCCGCAGTCCGGGAACCCGGTGTGCGTGACTCGGGAATCGGCCGTGAACACTGCTCACGGAACGGAGCATGCTCAGCGCGTCGATAGACTTCACGATGGCCGTTCAGGCCAACGCAGCACCGCGGATCCCGACGCGCAAAGGAGTACGCCCGCATGGACACCGGACTCGTCACGACGCTCATCGTCGTCGGAGTGGTGGTGGTCGTCCTGGTGATCATCGGGATCTACCTCTGGGTGACGTACAACTCCCTCGTCACGCTCAAGGTCCGGGTCGACGAGGCCTGGAGCGACATCGCGGTGCAGCTGAAGCGCCGCGCCGACCTCATCCCCACCATCGTGGACACGGTCAAGGGGTACGCCACGCACGAGAAGGCGGTCTTCGACGACGTGACGAAGGCCCGCGCCGAGACCCTGTCCGCCGGTGATGCCGACACGGCCTCCACCGCCGAGGGGCACATGCAGAAGGCGCTCAAGAGCGTGTTCGCGGTGGCCGAGGGGTACCCGCAGCTGCAGTCGAGCCAGAACTTCCTGCAGCTGCAGTCCGAGCTCGTCGACACCGAGGACAAGATCCAGGCCGCCCGCCGCTTCTACAACGGTGGTGTGCGTGAGCTGAACACGAAGATCCGGGTGTTCCCGAACTCCACGTTCGCGAAGAACCGCGGTTTCTCCGAGGCCCCGTTCTTCGAGACGAACGAGCCGGCGGCCATCGCCGAGCCGCCGCGCGTCCAGTTCTGACCCCAGCGTCGGATCCGACGTGTACAGCGCCATCGCGCGGAACAAGCGCAACACCGTCCTCATCGTCCTGGTGTTCCTGCTGATCATCGGCGCGCTCGGGTTCCTCGGCGGGTACATGGCCGGCAACGTCTCGATCGGCTTCATCGTCCTCGTGGTGGCCCTCGGGTACGCGGTCCTGCAGTACTTCCTGGCGGCACGACAGGCCACCGCGATCGCCGGCGGGGTCGAGATCGACCGCGTCTCGGAACCGCGGCTGTGGCGCACTGTCGAGAACCTGGCCATCGCGACCGGCATGCCGATGCCCCGGGTGTTCGTCATCCCCGATCCCTCGCCGAACGCCTTCGCGACAGGGCGTGGCCCGGAGCACGCGGTGGTGGCGGCGACGACGGGGCTGCTCGAGCTCATGGACGACCAGGAGCTGCAGGGCGTGATGGCGCACGAGCTCGGACACGTCCGGAACTACGACATCCGGGTGTCCACGATGGTCTTCGGACTCGTCGTGGCCGTCGGCCTCATCGCCGACGTCCTGCTCCGCATCTCGATCTTCAGCGGCCTGTCCGGCGGGCGGAACCGCAACTCGGACAACGGCGGCAGCGCCAACCCGGTGCTGCTCATCGCCGGGATCGTCGCCGTCATCGTGGCCCCGATCGCGGCGGCCGGCGTGCAGGCGGCGGTGTCCCGGCAGCGCGAGTACCTGGCCGACGCGACGGGGGCGATGACGACCCGGCACCCGGAGGGCCTGGCCCGGGCCCTCGAGAAGCTCGGCGCGTACGGCCGACCGATGCAGACGCAGAACTCCTCGATGGCGCACCTGTGGATCGCCGACCCGATGCGCCCCGGTGTGATGGACCGACTGTTCTCGACGCACCCGCCGCTGCCCGACCGCATCGCGCGGCTGCGGGCGAACGCCGACCGGTTCTGACGGGTCAGCCGATGCCGTCGGCGGCCGTGTCGTCGGCCGTCTCGATCGGTTCGGGGGTGTCCGCGTCGTCAGCGGACTCGTGCGGCACCAGGGGCACTCCGAGCGCCCCGGCGACGGCCGCAGCAGCGGTTCCTCGGCCGGTCACCTCGATCGCGCCGAGGCCCTGCCAGCTCGCGGTCCGTCGCAGTGTGTCGGCGAGCCGCTCGGGGTCCAGGTGCTCGCCGGGTTCCTGCCACGCGGTCCGGACGCGGAGCACACCGCGCTGCCGGTCGCTCTTCAGGTCGATCCGCCCGACGAGCCGGTCGTCCTGCAGCACCGGCAGCACGTAGTAGCCGAACACCCGCTTCGGGGCCGGGGTGTAGATCTCGATCCGGTAGTGGAAGCCGTACATCCGCTCGGCCCGCCGCCGGAACCAGACGACCGGGTCGAAGGGGCTCAGCACCGCGTCCGCCGTCAGCTGTCGGGGGACCCGAGCCCCCACGTGCAGCCAGGCCCGCTCACCCCAGCCCTCGACCCGCACCGGCAGGAGCTCGCCGGCGTCGGTGAGCTCGGCGATCGCGGTGGCCGTGTCGTCGGAGCGCAGCCGGTAGTAGTCCGCGATGTCCGCTCGGGTGCCGATGCCGAGCGCCCGTGTGGCCTGGCGCACGAGCTCGAGCACGGCGTCGGCACGCGGCGGGGCGGTCTCGAGGAAGCCTGCGGGCAGCACCTGCTCGGGCAGGGCGTACACCCGCTCGAACCCGGCTCGTCCGGCACTCACCGCCTCGCCCCAGCGGAACATCTGCTCGAGCCCGAGCTTCACGTCGCTCCACCCCCACCAGGGGCCGCGTCGCACGTTCGACTCGTGCTCCACCGCGCTCGCCCGCATCGGCCCCTCGGCCCGGAGCAGGGCGTGCAGTTCGCGCCGGACGGCAGCGGTCCGAGTGACGCCGTCGACCCGGGTCGGGCCGGCGTCCCGTTCCCGCAGGGCGTCCATCCGCCACCGGAACAGCCGCAGGTCGTCGCGGGGGATGAACGCCGCCTCGTGCGCCCAGTACTCGGTGTACGGACCCGAGCGTCCGAGCGTCAGCCGGTCGAGCGTCGACCGGTCGTAGGCCCCGAGTCGGGCGAAGAGCGGCAGGTAGTGGCTGCGTTCGAACACGTTGACGGAGTCGATCTGCAGCAGCCCGAGCCGGCCGAACGCGGCGTTCAGCGCCCGCGTCGAGACCGGCTCGGTGGGTGGCCGTCCGAACCCCTGCGCGGCGAGTGCGACCCGGCGGGCCTCGGCGGCGGAGAGCGTCGACCTGGGCATGCGGCGACGCTACCGAACCCCGCCGACATGAGCGTCCACGAACGTATGCCGTATCTGGCACCTGACGGGAAGCACATCGCTACACTCGGGCCCATGGCATGGGGAAGCAAGCAGACACACCCCGACCCCGTGGTCGAGGAATCCGTCCCGGTCGGCGTGCGCATCGCCGGCGCGTGGTCGTGGCGGGCGCTCGTCGTCGTGGGCGTGATCGCCGTCTTCATCTGGCTCGTCACGGTCTTCAGCGAGATCCTCATCCCGTTCCTGGTCGGCATCGTGGTCTCGGCGCTCCTCGTGCCGATCTCCAACTGGCTGCAGCGGCACCACGTGCCGAAGTGGCTCGCCGTCGTGATGAGCCTGCTCGGCGGCATCGCGGCGCTCGGTGGACTGATCTGGCTCGTCGTCGACCAGATCATCGCGTCCTACCCGTCCCTGCGTGACCGGACGGTCGACCAGTACGCGAACATCAAGGACTTCGTCCTGAGCTCCGGGTTCGGCATCAGCCAGTCCGACGTCAACGGCTGGCTCGACGACGGCACGAAGTGGCTGCAGGACAACTCCGCGTCGATCCTGTCCGGAGTGGCCAGCGCGGGTTCGGGTGCGACGCACGCCTTCGAGGCGCTCTTCATCATCCTGTTCACCACGATCTTCCTGCTGATCGACGGCAAGAACGTCTGGCGCTGGTCCGTGCGGCTGTTCCCGAAGAAGGCCCGCGCAGCGGTGGACGGCGCCGGTGTCGCCGGCTGGATCACCCTGACGAGCTTCATCCGTGTGCAGATCTTCGTCGCCTTCGTCGACGCGGTCGGCATCGGCCTGGGCTCCTTCATCGTCGGGCTCTTCTTCGGCGGCATGCCGCTGGTGATCCCGATCGCCGCGTTCGTGTTCCTCGGTGCGTTCATCCCGGTCGTCGGTGCCATCGTCACGGGCTTCCTGGCGGTGTTCGTCGCGCTGATCTTCAACGGTCCCCTCGCGGCGGTCCTGGTGCTCGGCGTCGTCCTGCTGGTCCAGCAGATCGAGGGCCACATCCTGCAGCCGCTCGTCATGGGCAACGCGGTCAAGGTCCACCCGCTGGCGGTCGTCCTCGGCGTCACCGCGGCCTCCGGGCTCGCCGGCATCGCCGGAGCCTTCTTCGCCGTGCCGCTGATCGCGACGCTGAACGCCATGGTCACCACCATCGCGAGCGGACGCTGGCGGCGGCTCGACTCCGACCACGTCCTCGAAGCGACGCCGAAGCGCGGGCAGCACGGGCAGATCCAGTTGCTCCGACGACGTCGGCACAAGGTCGGGGACGACGTCCCGGCACCGGGCGTCGACTCCGGTCCCTCGGCCGAAGAAGACACCGCCAGCACCAACTGAGCGTCACACGAGTTCGCCGCGGGGCCCCGGAACGACGATGATGGGGGAGTGACCGACACCAGCGCCTCCCCGCACACGCTCGCCGCGATCCCGACCCTCGCGGACATCGAGGCGGCGCGCGAGACCATCAAGGGCGTCGCACGCGTCACCCCGATGGAGACGTCGCAGTTCCTCGCCGAGCTGCTCGGGTCGCCGGTGCACCTGAAGTGCGAGAACCTGCAGCGCACCGGTGCCTACAAGGTGCGCGGTGCCTACAACCGGCTCTCGACCCTGTCCGCTGAGCAGCGCGCCAAAGGCGTCGTCGCCGCGAGCGCCGGCAACCACGCGCAGGGTGTCGCCCTCGCCGCCCGCGAGCTCGGCATCCCCGCGACGATCTTCACGCCGGTCGGCGTCGCCCTGCCCAAGCTGCAGGCCACCCGCCACTACGGCGCCGACGTCGTGCTGCGGGGCCACTCCGTGGAAGAGGCGCTGAGTGCCGCGAAGGACTTCGCCGCACACACCGGCGCCGTGTTCATCCCGCCGTTCGACCACCCGGCCGTGATCGCCGGGCAGGGCACGCTCGGCCTCGAGATCGTCGACCAGGTGCCCGACGTCGACACCGTCGTCGTGCCGATCGGTGGCGGCGGCGTCATCTCCGGCATCGCACTCGCGGTGAAGGGCATGGCCGAGCGGCTCGGACGGCCGATCCGGGTCATCGGCGTGCAGGCGGAGAACGCTGCGGCCTACCCGTCGTCGATCACCGCCGGCGAGCCCGTCACCATCACCACGAAGCCGACCATCTCCGACGGCATCGCGGTGGCGCGCCCCGGCGACCTGAACTTCCCCATCATCCGCGACCTGGTCGACGACATCGTCACCGTCTCGGACGACGACACCGCCCGAGCACTGCTCGTCCTGCTCGAGCGCGCCAAGCTCGTGGTCGAGGCAGCGGGGGCCGTCGGCGTCGCCGCGATCATGTCCGGTGCCGTCCGCGACACCGGCCGCACCGTGGTGCTGCTGAGCGGCGGCAACATCGACCCGCTCATGATGGAGCGCGTGATCACCCGCGGGCTCGTCGCCGCCTCGCGCTACATCGGCATCCGCATCATGCTGCCGGACCGCCCGGGTCAGCTCGCCCGCGTCGCCCAGGTCATCTCGGACGCCGGCGCGAACGTGGTCGAGGTGCTGCACACCCGCCACGGGCAGGGCCTGGTCATCAACGAGGTCGCGCTGGACCTGTCGATCGAGGCGCGCGGCCCGGAGCACGCGCAGGAGGTCATCCAGCGCCTCCACGAGGTCGGCTTCCGTCCGGAGCTGCTCGAGCACTAGTCCGCGACGATCCACGAGTCGTTCGACGCGTGGACTGTCGGAAGTGCGGTGCGCGCTCTGGGCGCGACCAGCAGACAGACAGGAGGCCCGTGGCGGTGTCGCCACGGGCCTCCTGTCTGCAGTGGGCCGGGTCTACGGCTCGTAGCGCTCGATCTTGACGACCTCGACGGCGATCTCCTTGCCGTTCGGCGCCGTGTACGTGGCCTTGTCGCCGGCCTTGAGGCCGACGATGGCCGCGCCGACGGGGCTGACCGGGCTGTAGACCGTCAGGTCGGAGCCCTCGGCGACGATCTCGCGGCTGCCGACCAGGAAGGTGGACTCGTCGCCGGCGATGACCGCCGTGACGACGGTGCCCGGCTCGACGGTGCCGTCGAACTCCGCTTCGCTGACGGTGGCGTGCTTCAGGAGCTCGGTGAGGACGCGGATGCGGGCCTCGATCTTGCCCTGCTCGTCCTTCGCGGCGTGGTAGCCGCCGTTCTCCTTGAGGTCGCCTTCTTCGCGAGCGGCCTCGATGCGGCGCGCGATCTCGGCACGGCCTTCGCCGCTCAGCTCGTCGAGCTCCGCCTTGAGACGGTCGTGCGCCTCCTGGGTCAGCCAGGTGACCTGCGTGTCGTTGCTCATGTTCTGTCCCTTCGACCATGAAAAAACGAGACCGGCCGAGTGGTCGGTCTCGAGAGGCGAATCAGGACAGTCTAGGGAATCCAGCAGTCGTGGATCAAGCCGGTCACGCCCCGCGTCGTCGTGGTGACCTGCGTGGAGATGCTCCGGCTGCGCTGTTCGGACGCCGGCACGGTGATCTCCTTCCAGCCCACGATCGAGTAGCTCTTGTCGAGGACCTGCACGGCGCACTTCGCCTCGACACCCGGGTCGACGGACACCTGCGAGTGGACGACGGTGCTGTGCTCGGACAGCACCTCGTACCCGATGACGTCCTGGTCGAGGCCGCGGTCGGACTGGTCGAGCCCGGCCCAGATCACCCACGCACCGAAGACCACGACGACCGCGATGGCCGCGACGATCGCGAAGAGGCGGCTGCGGCGCTTGCGGGCCGGGGTGCGGCCGTAGCGCTCGTCGAGGGTGGCGGTCTGGGTCTGTTCGGACAGTTCGGGGCTCCCGGGGTGGATATCCTGATCCCAGGGTAGTTCACGCGATGCTGTGCGCTGCCCGCGTCCGACGCCGCTCACCCGCAGTGAGGAACCCCACGTGCCCTACCGTCTGCTGGCCGTCCACGCCCACCCCGACGACGAGTCGAGCAAGGGTGCCGCGACCGCCGCGAAGTACGTGGCCGACGGGCACCAGGTGCTCGTCGTGTCCTGCACCGGTGGCGAGGCCGGCGACATCCTGAACGACCAGCTCGGCGAGCCGGCCACGAGCCGTGCCCACCGTGACATGGCCGGGTACCGCCGCACCGAGATGGCCGCGGCGCAGCAGGCGCTCGGCATCGACCACGTGTGGCTCGGCTACCACGACTCGGGGCTGCCCGACGCCGAGAAGGGCGAGACGGTCCGGCCGGGCACGTTCTCCACGGTGCCGCTCGAGTACAGCACCGAGGCCCTCGTCCGCGTGATCCGCCGGTTCCGCCCGCACGTGCTCGTCACCTACGACGAGAACGGCGGCTACCCGCACCCCGACCACATCCGCACGCACGAGGTGTCGATGGCCGCGTGGTCCGCCGCCGCCGACCCGTCGGCGTACCCGTCCGCCGGTGCCCCGTGGTCGATCGCGAAGCTCTACTACGAGCGCACGATGAACCCGCGCCGCTTCAGCACGATCTTCGAAGCCCTGCAGGAGCGCGACCCGGACAGCCCCGCGATCGAGCAGCTGCGCGAGTGGGTCGAGCGGTTCGCCGACCGGCCCGACCTCGCCACCACCCACGTCGACGTGCACGAGTACTTCGACCAGCGTGATGCCGCACTCCGCGCGCACGCCAGCCAGGTCGCACCGGACAGTGCCTTCTTCTACTGGCCGAACGACCTCCTCGCGACGGTGTGGCCGACCGAGGACTACCAGCTCGTGGAGGCACGCGTGCCGACCGAGCTCCCGGAGACCGACCTGTTCGCCGGGATCCCAGCCGACAAGGAACCGACCTCGTGAGCACCATCGCGGCGGCACTCGCCGCCACTCCCAGCCCCAGCCCCTCGGTCGTCCCCGACGTCGACGTCACCCCGGGTGTCGTCGGGTTCATCGCGATCGCACTCGTCGCGATCGTGACGATCCTGCTCGTCGTGGACATGACCCGACGCATCCGTCGGACCCGTTACCGCGCCGAGGTGCGTGAGCGGCTCGAGGCCGAGGCGAACGGCACCGCGGGCGACGGCACCGCGACCGACGAGCCGGAGCGGCGGGCGGCCGAGGACGGCCGAGCCGACGTCGGCGACGACACCGAGCGCGGCTGACGCGACCGGGTACTGACTGGAGGCCCGTGGCGATCCCGCCACGGGCCTCCAGTCCGCCTTGTGCGTACCTGGCGGAACCGGGCGTACCTGGTCGAATCGGGCGTACCTTGTCGAATCGGGCGTACCTGGTCAGAACTTCCGGGTGAGTACGCCCGGAACGACCAGGCATCGCACCCGTTCTGGGAAGGAACGTGCGACGGTCAGCGCACCGGGTCCAGCGCGACGATGAGCACGCCGACCCACTGCGCACCGAAGGCCACGACGGTCAGGGCGTGGAACACCTCGTGGAACCCGAACTGCGTCGGCACGGGGTTCGGCCGCTTGAAGCCGTAGACCAGCGCGCCGATGATGTACGCGACGCCGCCGGACAGGATGAGCACGGTCATCGGCACGCTCGCCGCGAAGAACTGCGGCAGCAGCCCGAGGGCAGCGCACCCGAGCACCAGGTAGATCGGGACGTACAGCCAGCGGGGCGCGTTGATCCAGAGCACCCGGAACGCGATACCGAGCGCGGCGCCCGACCACATCACCCAGAGCACGACGACCATGAGCGTGTGCGGCAGGGCGCAGATCGCGACGGGTGTGTAGGTGCCGGCGATGAGCAGCAGGATGTTGGTGTGGTCGATGCGCTTCAGCACGGCCTTCACCTTCGGCCCCCACGGGAACCGGTGGTAGGTCGCGGAGACGCCGAACATCGCGAGCGACGTCGCCATGAACACCGCGCTGCCGACCTTCGCCGCGGTGCTGTCGGCGAGGGTGATCAGGACGATCCCCATCGCGATCGCGAACGGGAACGCGCCGAGGTGGATCCAGCCGCGCCAGGCCGGACGGGGTTCGGCGGTGGTCGTGGTCGTGGTCGCGGTCGCCGACGCCTCTTCCGTGAACGGGACGTGGGGGAGTGTTCCGGTCTCGTGCTCGTCCTGCATGGTCCCGACCATAGGGCCTGACCCCGAACGACAGCCACGTGTCCGCAGAGCGGGAGCCTCAGGGACTCGGTGTCGGTGGTGCACTACGCTCGGTGCGTGACCGGGACGGCGGGATGGACAGGGCGAGGGATCCTCTACCGCGCCTACCAGCGCCGGATCCGCCGCCAGCTCGAGGGTGCAGCGAAGCCCAAGCACGTCGCCATGATCGTGGACGGCAACCGCCGCTGGGCGAAGCAGCTCGGGCTCGAGTCCGCCGCACACGGCCACCGCGCCGGCGCCGCGAAGATCCCGGAGTTCCTGACGTGGTGCGACGACCTCGGCATCGAGGTCGTGACGCTGTACCTGCTGTCGGCCGACAACCTGACGGGTCGTGGCGGCGAGGAGCTCGAGGAACTCGTCGGCATCATCGCCGACCTCGCCGGGGTCCTGGCCGACAACCGTGACTGGCGCGTGCAGCACGTCGGGTCGAACGAGGGGCTGCCGGACAACCTGGTGACCGCGCTCGAACAGGCCGAGCAGCGCACCGCCGGCCGCACTGGCCTCCACGTCAACCTGGCCGTCGGGTACGGCGGCCGTCGTGAGATCGCGGACGCCATGCGCAGCATCGTGCAGGCGCACGGCGCGGGTGGCGGCACCATCGACACCCTGGCCGAGGTGCTGACGCCGGAGCTCATCGGCGACCACCTGTACACGCAGGGCCAGCCCGACCCCGACCTGGTGATCCGGACCTCGGGCGAGCAGCGGCTCTCCGACTTCATGCTGTGGCAGAGCGCGCACAGCGAGTTCTACTTCGTCGAGGCGTTCTACCCGGACCTGCGCGAGGTCGACTTCCTCCGCGCGGTCCGCGACTTCGGGCTCCGGTCGCGTCGCTTCGGCGGCTGAGCAGCCACCTCCCGCACCGGGTTCGTCGGCAGAGCCGCGTCCCAGTAGGCTCTCAGGGTTCAACCCTGTGAAAGGTGCACCACCTGTGAACATCGACGAGTACGCCGCCGGCTTCTCCGAAGACCCCGGTTACCTCGACCACGCTGCGTTCGGCCCCGTGCAGACCGCCGTGCTCGAGGAGCAGCGTGTGCTCGGCACCATCCAGGCACACATGCGCTTCGGCGCCATGGAGACCCTCGACGAGCAGGACGCCCGCGTCCGCACCGTCGCCGCCCGCCTGGTCGGCCGCCGCGAGGACCAGGTCGTCTCGCAGGCCGCGACGACCCCGGGCCTGCTGCACACCGCGTTCGGTCTGACCGGGGGTGTGCTCGTGTCCGCCGACGAATACCCGTCGCTGCCGCTCGCACTGGCCAGCGCCGCCTCGGCCACCGGTGGACGGGTACAGCCCGTCGTCATCGAGTCGGGTGCCGGCTGGGTGACCCCCGAGCTGATCCGTGAACGCCTGTCCGACGAGGTGACCGCCGTCGCGGTGTCCCTGGTCGACTGGCGCACCGGCTACCTGACCGACCTCGCCGCCATCCGCGAGGTCATCGGCGACCGCCTGCTCATCGTCGATGCGATCCAGGGCTTCGGCGTCGTCGACGCCCCGTACGAGGTCGCCGACGTCGTCGCCACCGGCGGGCAGAAGTGGCTGCACGCCGGGTGGGGCACCGGGTTCGTGGCGTTCAGCGACCGTGCGCTGAACCGGATCCGTCCGGCGCTGTCCGGCCCGCACGGCACGTCCGGCTGGCCCACCGAGGTCCCCGCGGTGCGTCCGGGGGCCGCCGGGTTCCAGATGTCCCGCATCGACCCGGTCGCACAGGCCCGGCTCGCGGTGTCGCTCGAGCGCCTCACCGCGGTCGGCGTCGCCGCCGTGCAGGAGCGGGTCACCGACCGCGTCGAGCGTGTGTTCGCCATCGCCGACGAGTTCGGGCTCGAGGTCGAGTCCAGCCGCGACCCGGCCGAGCGCGCCGGCATCGTGGTGCTCCGGCCGACGCAGGGTCGCGTGACGGCCCTGTCGGCCGCGATGCACAACCACGGCGTCACCGCGACCACGCGGCTCGGCGTCGCGCGGGTGTCCGTGTTCCCGTCGACCACTGACGAGACCCTGGACATGTTCCGCGACGCCTGCGTCTCGTACGCCACGATGCAGTAGCAGCGGCGCGTGTCGACCGTCCGCGTCCCGCGAGCGGTCACGACACCCCGCTCACGTCCGCCGAGTGGTCACCACCGGTCGGCTGGCGGCCTCGCACCCGACGGTTCGTGACCACTCGGCGTCGCGCGCGCGACGATTCGCGACCAGCGGACGGCCTGGAGGCGCGGTGCCAGGCCGCCACGGGCCTCCCGTCCGGAGTCCGCGAGCGGTCACGGCACCCCGCTCACGTCCGCCGAGTGGTCACCACCTGTCGGCCGGCGCCGCCGCACCCGACGGGTCGTGCCCACTCGGCGCCAACCCCGCGCGCGGCGTCGCGAGCTGCGCTCGCGTTGTTCACGCGACCGTAACTCCGGAAACCGCGTGTCGCTGTCAGCGTGTCGGGGGCCGGACGTACGTTGTCCCCATCGGGCACCGCGCCCGATCGAAGCGGCCACAGTCGGTGCTTCGGGACCCGCTCCGTGGCCGCGTTCGAGGACAGGACCGGGCCCGTCGCGGCCCGGGGATGGAGTGGTCGTGACCTCTCAGAACGTCTCTCGCGGAGCACAGCAGCAGCACACCGCGGACTCGTCCACATCGGTCGCCCAGCGCACGTACGTGCTCGACACATCGGTGCTCCTCAGCGATCCGCGGGCCTTGTTCCGCTTCGCCGAGCACGCCGTGGTCCTGCCCGTGGTGGTCGTCAGCGAACTCGAGGCGAAGCGCAACGACCCGGAGATCGGGTACTTCGCCCGGCAGGCCCTCCGGCTGCTCGACGAACTGCGCATCGAGCACGAGCGGCTCGACTTCCCGATCGCGATCGGCGACGGCGGCTCGTTCCGCGTCGAACTGAACCACTCCAACCAGTCCGTCCTGCCGTCGGGTCTGCAGCTCGGCGACAACGACTCCCGCATCCTCGCCGTCGCGTCGAACCTCAAGAACGACGGACTCGACGTCGTGGTCGTGTCGAAGGACCTGCCGCTCCGGGTCAAGGCGTCCTCGATCGGCATGGCGGCGGAGGAGTACCGCGCCGAACTCGCGGTCGACTCGGGCTACACCGGCATCGCGGACCTGCAGGTGTCCGGCGAGCAGATGTCCGACCTGTACGAGAAGGAGGAGATCCGGTCCTCGAAGCTCGACGGCGTCCCGGTGAACACCGGCGTCGTCATCCACTCCGAACGCGGATCGGCCCTCGGCCGCGTGCACGTCGCCGGCGCCGTCGCACTGGTGCGCGGCGACCGCGAGGTCTTCGGCCTCCGCGGGCGCTCGGCCGAGCAGCGGCTCGCCATCGACGCGCTGCTCGACTCCGAGATCGGCATCGTCTCGCTCGGCGGCAGCGCCGGCACGGGCAAGTCGGCGCTCGCCCTGTGCGCCGGACTCGAAGCGGTGCTCGAACGGCAGCAGCACAAGAAGATCATGGTGTTCCGGCCGCTGTACGCCGTGGGCGGGCAGGACCTCGGCTTCCTGCCCGGCGACGCCGGCGAGAAGATGAACCCGTGGGCGCAGGCCGTCTACGACACCCTCGGTTCGGTGGTGTCGGACAACGTCCTCGACGAGGTGGTCGAGCGCGGCCTGATCGAGGTGCTGCCCCTGACCCACATCCGCGGCCGCTCCCTGCACGACGCCTTCGTGATCGTCGACGAGGCGCAGTCGCTCGAACGGAACGTGCTGCTCACGATGCTCTCGCGCATCGGCCAGAACTCGCGGGTCGTGCTCACCCACGACGTCGCGCAGCGCGACAACCTGCGGGTCGGACGGCACGACGGGATCGCGTCGGTCATCGAGCGGCTCAAGGGGCACCCGCTCTTCGCGCACGTCACGCTGACGCGGTCCGAGCGCTCCGCGATCGCCGCCCTGGTCACGGACCTGCTCGACTCGCCGGACCTGGCGTAGCGCGCGTCGAGCCGCCATCGGACGGACGGGAGGCCCGGTGCCAGCTGGCACCGGGCCTCCCGTCCGTCCTGGGGGGGCGTCAGGAGCGTCGCGTCAGTTCGGGTGGGTCATGCTCAGGACGTCGAGCGCCTCGTCGAGCTGCGCCTCGGTGACCTCGCCGCGCTCGACGTGGCCGAGGGCCACGACGGCTTCGCGCACGGTGATGCCCTCGGCGACGGCGTACTTCGCGACCTTCGCCGCAGCCTCGTAGCCGATGACCCGGTTGAGCGGGGTGACGATCGACGGTGAGGACTCCGCGAAGGCGCGGGCACGCTCGAGGTTCGCCTGCAGGCCGTCGATGGTCTTGTCCGCGAGCACGCGCGAGCTGTTCGCCAGCAGGCGGATCGACTCGAGCAGCGCCGTGCCCATCACCGGGATGGCGACGTTGAGCTCGAACGCACCCGAGGCCCCGGCCCAGGCGATGGTGGCGTCGTTGCCGATGACCCGGGCGCCGACCATCAGGGTGGCCTCGGGGATCACCGGGTTCACCTTGCCGGGCATGATCGAGGAGCCGGGCTGCAGGTCGGGGATGTGCAGCTCGCCAAGGCCGGTGTTCGGACCGGAGCCCATCCAGCGCAGGTCGTTGTTGATCTTCGTCAGGCTGACGGCGAGCACCTTGAGCGCACCGGAGGCCTCGACCAGGGCGTCACGCGCGCCCTGCGCCTCGAAGTGGTCGACGGCCTCGGTGATCGGCAGGTCGGTGTCGCTCGCGAGCTGGGCGATGACCCGCTGCGGGAAGCCCGTGGGGGTGTTGATGCCGGTGCCGACCGCGGTGCCGCCGAGCGGGACCTCGGCGACGCGGGGGAGCGTCGCCTGCACACGCTCGACGCCCAGGCGGATCTGGCGGGCGTAGCCGCCGAACTCCTGCCCGAGGGTGACGGGCGTGGCGTCCATCAGGTGCGTCCGGCCGGACTTCACGGCGTCGGCCCAGAGCGTGGCCTTCGCCTCGAGGGACTCGGCGAGGTGCTCGAGGGCGGGCACGAGCGTGCGGAGGAGCGCCTCGGTCACGGCGACGTGCACGGAGGTGGGGAAGACGTCGTTCGACGACTGCGAGGCGTTGACGTGGTCGTTCGGGTGCACCGCCGAGCCCGCGATGTCGGACGCCAGTGTCGCGAGCACCTCGTTCATGTTCATGTTCGACGACGTGCCGCTGCCGGTCTGGTAGACGTCGACCGGGAACTGGTCGTGGTGCTGCCCGCCGATGATCAGGTCGGCGGCGCCGGCGATGGCGTCGGCGACGGCGGGCTCGACGATGCCGAGTTCACCGTTCACGATGGCCGCCGCCCGCTTGATCCGCGCGAGCGCCACGATCTGTGCCGACTCGAGCCCGGTGCCCGAGATGGGGAAGTTCTCGACGGCGCGCTGGGTCTGGGCACGGTAGAGCGCCGACTTCGGCACCCGTACCTCGCCCATGGTGTCGTGCTCGATGCGGAACTCGGTCGGGGTGGTGTCGGTCACGTCGTCGTGGTCCTTCCTGGGGTGCTCGCCGGTCGCGGTCGCGCCGGCCCGTGCCTGCGCCCCGGTGTCGCCGGGGCGGTCGTCGTCGGAGTCGCTCTTCGTCCGGCTCGGTCGTCGTCGGGTCGGTCAGACCTGGCCGACGACGGTGTCGATGGTGACTTCTCCGGTGGCGAGGTCGTACGTCGCCCCGACGACGGCCAATCTACCCTCGGCCACGGCGTCGGAGACCGCGCCGGAGCGCTCGATCACCTGGCGGAGGGTGGCTTCGAGGTGCGCGGCGCCGACGGCTTCCTGCGGGAGCTCGGCGTCGGTGAGTCGGACCTTCTCGACGCTCGGGGCGATCGCGTCGACGAGGGCCTGCAGGTGCGGAGCGGGGACGGGCTCACCGGAGCGTGCTGCAGCGACCGCACCGCACCGGGTGTGCCGGAGCACGACGACCAGCGGTGTGCCCAGGGCGACGACCGCGAACTCGATCGAGCCGAGCACGACGTCGTCGACGATCTGGCCGGCGTTGCGGATGGCGAACAGGTCACCGATGCCGGCGTCGAAGACGTGCTCGAACGGCACCCGCGAGTCCGAGCAGCCGAGGACGGTCGCGAACGGCGACTGCGATCCTTCGAGCTCGGTGCGGCGGTCCGGGTCCACGCGGCCCATCCGGCGCTTGTCGGCGGCGAAGCGGGCGTTGCCGTCGACCAGCAGGCGCAGGGCGTCGGACGGGGTGGAGGCGGCGCGGTCGGGCATGGGGCTCCTCGGTTCGGGTGGGACGGGGTGGTGACTGGCGGGGCGGTGCCCGTCGTCTACTCGGTCAGTTCTCGGGAGACGGCGGTCGCGACGGTCCGGAACGCCTTGTCGTCGGCGGTGCCGGAGAGCACGATCGTGTTCTTGCCGAACGTCGAGACGAGCGAGTACGCGTGGTTGCCGGCATCGGTGCCCTCGGCGCGGCGGTCGTAGACGGTCCACTCCGTGTCGCCGATGGTGCGGTCACCGGTGGACGGGCGCTGGTCGAGCTGGTTCGACACCCACGAGGCGTTGGCGTCGATGCCCTGCTGCAGACCGAGGTACTGCTTGTCCGGCGTCACGAAGCCGACGGTCCAGACGTCCACGCCGTCGGTGGTCTTGCTGGCGAAGTCCGCGCGGTTGGCGCTGTAGCCGTCGGGCAGCGGCGGCGCCACCAGGGTGACGTCGTCGACGTTCGCCTTCGCCGCGATCTGCTGGTAGTCGACGGTGCGGTCCACCGTGGTGTCGGGCCGGACGACGACCGCCACCAGGAACAGCACGATGCCGAGCGAGGCGATGAGCGCGATGACCAGGTTGAACGCGGTCTGGTGCTGTCGGCGGGCGGTCCGGGCGGCGTCCTTGCGGGCCCACGTCTCCTCTGCCGTCTCGGGGCGACCGAGCTCGGCGACGATCGGGCGGCCGTCGGCGTCGGTCATCGGCCGGAGCCGTCCTGGGCGTCGCTGGCGGCACGGGCCGCGTCGAGCCGAGCGCGGGCGCCGACGAGCCACTCTTCGCACCGGGCGGCGAGGGCTTCGCCCCGCTCCCAGAGCGCCAGCGAACGCTCGAGCGTCGCGGAGCCCTGTTCGAGCTCGCTCACGACGCGCACGAGTTCGTCGCGGGCCGCTTCGTAGCTCAGCGACTGGACGTCGGTCTGCTCGGGTTCCTGCTGGGATGGCACGGGTCGATCCTACCGAGCGTCCACCGACGATCCGTCGCCCGGACCCACGCTGTGGAGAACACCCGCGGTGGTCAGGAGCCGTCCGGGCCGGGGCCGTCCGGTTCGAGCGTGCCCGTGGCCGTGCCGGCACCGAGCGTGACGTGCACCGGCGTCGCTCCGGACAGGTCGTCGGTGCCGCGGACCACACCGCCGTCGGCACGCTGCACGATGGCGTACCCGCGGCGCAGGGTGTCGCGCGGCGAGAGTGCCCGGAGCCGCGCGGTCAGGTGCCCGACCTCGGAGTGCCCGCGCTCCAGTCGGCGGTCGAGCAGTTCGCGGGCGCGGGACAGGTCGCGGGCGACCTCTTCCGCACGGGTGTCGACGAGCCACGCGGTCGACGCCAGGGCCGGGCGCGACCGCAGCGCGGCGAGCCGGTCGGCCTCGACCGACAGCGTGTGCGAGAGCCGCAGCCCGAGCCGGGCGCGGGCTGCTCGGACGTTGGCGAGTTCCTCGGCGACGTCGGGCACGACGCGCTTGGCGGCGTCCGTCGGGGTCGAGGCGCGCAGGTCGGCGACCTCGTCGAGGATCGGGCGGTCGGCCTCGTGCCCGATCGCCGAGACGATCGGGGTCGACGCCGTGGCCGCGGCACGGACGAGTCCTTCGTCGCTGAATCCGAGCAGGTTCTGGAAGTCACCGCCGCCGCGGGCGATGATGATGACGTCGACCTCGGGGTCGGCGTCGAGCTCGAGGATCGCGGCTGTGACCTCGCCCACGGTCCGTTCGCCCTGCACGGCGGTGTGCACGGTGCGGAACTCCACCTGGGGCCACCGCAGCTGCGCGTTCCGCTTGACGTCCTTCTCGGCGTCGGAGTCCTTGCCGGTGATGAGGCCGATGCGGTGCGGCAGGAACGGCAGACGCTGTTTCCGGGACGGGTCGAACAGCCCTTCCTCGGCGAGGGTGCGGCGGAGGCGCTCGAGGCGTTCGAGCAGGTCACCGAGCCCGACGTGCTTCATCTCGACGACCTGCATGGTCAGCGAGCCGCCCTTGACCCAGTAGTTCGGCTTGAGTGCGGCGACGACCCGGTCGCCCTGCTTGATGTCCGCCGGCACCCGGGAGCGCACGCTCGACCAGATGGAGAACGACACGGTGGCGTCGACCTCGACGTCCTTGAGCTTGCCGTACACGTTGCCGCCGGCGACGTTCCACTGCGTGATCTCGCCCTCGACCCACGCGGTGCCGAGCCGGTCGATCCAGTCGCGGAGCTTCGCGCCGAGGAGCGCCACCGGCCACGGGTTGTCGGCCGTCGGCGGGCCCTGTTCGATCGCCATGTCGCTCCTCGTCCTGCTGGGACGTCCATCGTGCCCGAGACCGGTGACAGGCGACGGACGTCGTGTTCTCCACGGGCACTCCGCGCGCCCAGGTCGCGTGCGTGCTGCTCACCTATCATCGGGGACGTGACGATCACCAACGGCCACACGGTCCCGCTCGCCCCGCCGCGTGTGCACGCGGCACGGGGTCGACTGCGTGACGAACCGGTCGCCGGCCCCAAGAAGGTGCTGCTCGCGGCCCCCCGTGGTTACTGCGCCGGGGTGGACCGTGCGGTCGTCGCTGTCGAGAAGGCGTTGGAGCAGTACGGCGAGCCCGTCTACGTCCGCAAGCAGATCGTCCACAACGTGCACGTGGTCTCGACGCTCGAGCAGCGCGGTGCCGTCTTCGTCGACGACGTGGCCGAGGTCCCCCGGGGCTCGCACGTCGTCTTCAGCGCGCACGGTGTGTCGCCGGCCGTCGTCGCGGGGGCTGCCGAGCGCGACCTGCACGCCATCGACGCCACCTGCCCCCTCGTCACCAAGGTCCACCGCGAGGCCACGCGGTTCGCCAAGGCCGAGCGCACCATCATCCTGATCGGCCACGCCGGCCACGAAGAGGTCGAGGGCACGATGGGGCACGCCCCGGACCGCACGATCCTGGTGAACGGTCCCGACGACGTCGCGGCGCTGTCGGTCCCCGACCCGGACAACCTCGTCTGGCTGTCGCAGACCACGCTCAGCGTCGATGAGACGATGGAGACCGTGCGGCTGCTGCGCGAGAAGTTCCCGGCCATCCAGGACCCCCCGTCGGACGACATCTGCTACGCCACCCAGAACCGCCAGGTCGCGATCAAGAAGGTCGCGCCCGGTGCCGACCTGGTGATCGTGGTCGGCTCGGCGAACTCGTCGAACAGCGTGCGACTGGTCGAGGTCGCGCTCGAGCACGGTGCCCGCGCCGCCCACCGCGTCGACTACGCGGAGGAGATCCAGCAGGAGTGGCTCGACGGTGTCGAGACGGTCGGCGTGACGAGCGGTGCGTCCGTGCCGGAAGAACTCGTGGCCGAGGTGCTCGAACAGCTCGCCGACGCCGGCTACGCCGCCGTCGAAGAGGTCGTCACCGCGCACGAGGACCTGATGTTCTCGCTCCCCAAGGAGCTCCGCACCGACGCCTCGGGCAACCCGACGCGCGCGCTCGGCGGGCGTCGGGCATGAGCGGCTCGGACGGCTGGTCCTCGGTCCCGCGTCGCGACCCGGCGAACCACGGCGACGCCGGCGCTGGTACCGGCCAGGAGGCCCGGGGTGCGTCCGCGACGTCGGCCGCCGGTCCCGCGAACGGTCGGCCCCAGGGCCGTCCCGCCCCCGGGTACGGCGAGTACGCACCAGAGGGTTGGGTGAACCCGGTCCTCGTCGAGCAGGAACGCCAGGAGCGGGAGCGTCAGGCACGGGAGCGGCAGGACCAGGCCCCCGCCACCGGGGTGCGCGACGCTGCTCCGAGCGACGGCGTCCGCGGTGAACGCGCCGGTGCGGACGCTCGATCCGGTGCAGTCCCTGCCGGGGCGCAGCGGTCGATGGCCCGCAGCCGGTTCGGGCGCACACCGGCCGACTTCGTGCTCACCGTCGGGCTGCTCGCCTTCGGTCTGGTCTCCGTGGTGCAGTCCCTGGCCGTGGGCGAGGTCGCCTCCACCGTGCGGCGCACCCTCGAGACCCAGTACACGGCGTTGGACGACCCGAGCGCCCTGAGCACGGCGGCCGCCATCGCCGCGATCACCAACGTGGTCGTCTTCGCCCTGGTCGCCTGGTGGTCCATCCGTCGGCTCCGCGCACGGAAGCGGACGTTCTGGGTGCCGGTGGTCGGCGCGGTCGTCGCCACGGCGATCAGCACGATCGCGTTCGTCGTCGTGGTCATGCAGGACCAGGCCTTCGTCGACTTCATGCTGCGACAGTCCGGCGCCTGAACGCCTGAACGCCTGACCGCCTGACCGCCGGGCTGCTCACGGCGCCGGCATCCGCACGCCGAGTGGTCGCAACACGCCGCGGCCCCGCCGTCGAGCGGTCACGAAGTGTCGTCTGGCACCGGCGCAACCGACACTTCGTGACCCATCGACCCTGCGCGTGCGGGGAGTCGTGACCTCTCGGCAGCCCGTCCGTCGGCCAGTCGCGTGCCGGTGTCCCTCCGGCGAGCTTCGTCAGCCTCGCGGGCGAGCGCAGCAGCCACCGCCGAGTGGTTGCAACATGCCGCGGGCCCGCCGTCGAGCGGTCACGAAGTGTCGTCTGGCACTGGCGCGAGCGACAGTTCGTGCCCCCTCGGCCCTGCGCGTGCGGGGAGTCGTGACCACCCCAGCCAGCAGCCGGAAGTCAGCCGGCCAGGAACGCCGCGACCGCTCCGTGCAGGGCAGCCAGGTCGTCGACGTGCACGAGCTCCCGGATCGAGTGCATCGACAGCAGTCCGACGCCGATGTCGATCGTCGGGATCCCGAGCCGGGTCGCCGCGATCGGGCCGATCGTCGAGCCGCCGGGGATCGTGTTCACGTTGACGAACGGCTGCCACGGCACACCGGCGGTCTCGCAGGCGGCGGCCCAGACGGCCTCGCCCTTCGCCTCGGTCATGTAGCGCTGGTTGGCGCTGATCTTCAGCAGCGGGCCGGCTCCGGGGCGCGGACGGTTCGTCGGGTCGTGCTTCTCCGGCTGGTTGGGGTGCACCAGGTGCCCGGCGTCGCTCGACAGCAGCCACGACGCACGGAACGCCCGGGCGGCTTCGGAGCGGGTGGCGCCGAGGCCCTCCTGCACACGGCCGAGGACGTCCTCGAGGAACGGACCACCGGCACCGGACGGCGTCGACGACCCGATCTCCTCGTGGTCGAACGCCGCGAACACCGGGATGTGGTCACCGTCGGTCGGAGCGTCCACGATGCCCCGGAGTCCGGCGTGCACGCTCGTCAGGTTGTCCATCCGGCCGGACGCCAGGAACTCCCGCTCGATGCCGATCCGGGCCGGCGCCTGGGTGTCGGCGAGGAACAGGTCCCACGACACGGCGCCCTCGCCGAGCCGGGCGAGCAGCCACTCCACGACGGAGGTCCCACCGGCGTCGCCGTCGACCCCGACGATCGGCAGGGTGTGCCGCTGGCGGTCGATCTCCTTGCCGTCGTTCACCCCGCGGTCGAGGTGGATGGCCAGGTTGGGGATGCGGGCGACGGCATCGGTGCTGACGAGCCGCAGGCTGCCGTCGGCGTCGACGACCCGGCCGGCGATCCGCAGGTCGCGGTCGAACCAGGTCGACAGGAGCGCGCCGCCGTAGACCTCGACGTTGAGCTGCTCCCAGCCCCCGGTGCGCACGCCGGGGTTCGGCTTCACGCGGAAGCCGGGGGAGTCGGTGTGGGCGCCGAGGATCCGGAACGGCGTCGTCGGGACGGCACCGTCGGGCAGGCGCCACGCGATGACGGCGCCGTCGCGGACCACCACGTACGCACCGGGTTCGGTCGGCCAGGCGTCGAGCTCGGACAGCTCGGTGAACCCGGCTGCGACGAGACGGTCACGGGTCGCCGCCGCCGCGTGGAACGCGGTGGGCGACTCGGTGACGAACTGGGCGAACTCGGAGGCGATGGCGTCGACGGTCACCCGCCCATCGTGGCACGGGGTGGAGGCGACCCGACGCAGAACGGGGTGCGTCCGTCGGACGCACCCCGTTCCTCCAGGCCGGTGGACCCGACCGGACGGACCTGCTCAGCCCTTGGCGTGACCGGCCGAGCCGAGGACCTTCGCGGCCTCGACGACGCGGGCCGCCATGGCGGTCTCGGCGACCTTGCCCCAGGCGCGGGGGTCGTACTGCTTCTTGTTGCCGACCTCGCCGTCGATCTTCAGGACACCCTCGTAGTTGCGGAACATCGAGTCCGCGATCGAGCGGGTGAACGCGTACTGCGTGTCCGTGTCGATGTTCATCTTGATGACGCCGTTGCGGACGGCCTCGTGGATCTCGTCGTCGGTCGAGCCGGAGCCGCCGTGGAAGACGAGGTCGAGGGGGTTCTCGCCGGTGCCGTGCTTCGCCGCGACGGACGCCTGGATCTCGCCGAGGAGCTCGGGACGGAGCTTGACGTTGCCCGGCTTGTAGACGCCGTGCACGTTGCCGAAGGTGAGCGCCGCGATCCAGCGGCCCTTGTCGCCGAGGCCGAGCGCGTCGACGACCTTCTCGACGTCGTTCGGGGTCGTGTAGAGCGCGTCGTTCGTGCCCTCGTGCTGGACGCCGTCCTCTTCGCCGCCGACGACGCCGATCTCGACCTCGAGGATCGCGTTGATGTTCCGCGTCTTCTCGATCATGGTCTTCGCGATCTCGATGTTCTCGTCGAGCGGCACGGCCGAACCGTCCCACATGTGCGACTGGAAGATCGGGTTGCGACCCTGCCGGACCTCTTCCTCGCTCGCCGCGATGAGCGGCAGGACGAAGCCGTCGAGGGCGTCCTTCGGGCAGTGATCGGTGTGCAGCGCGACCGTGATGTCGTAGTTCTTGGCGACCTCGTGGGCGAACTTCGCCATCGCGAGGGCACCCGCTGCGCGGTTCTTGATGGTGTGGCCGGCGAAGTAGTCGGCACCGCCCGTCGTGACCTGGAGGATGCCGTCGGAACCGGCTTCCTGCAGGCCCTGGAGGACCGCGTTGATGGTCTGCGAGGAGGAGACGTTGACCGCGGGGTACGCGAACTTGCCCGCCTTCGCGCGTTCGATCATCTCGGCGTACTGTTCCGGCGTTGCGATGGGCACGTGGATCTCCTTCGACTTCGGTGATGTCCCCGCCGATCGTAGTCAGAAGCTCTGGAGGCGCGGTCCGGGTTACGCGGTCGGCTCACGTCCGGCGTGCACATGCGTGCACGGGCCCGGTGTCCGGACCGTGGGTCGGCCGCCGGTCGGTAGGCTCGGGTCGTGACTCCCACGACTGAGACCGGCTCCCTGTTCCTCCAGCCCGACCGCAACCTCGCGCTCGAGCTCGTGCGTGCGACGGAGGCCGCCGCGATCCGTGCGCAGCCGTGGGTCGGGCGTGGTGAGAAGAACCTCGCCGACGGTGCCGCGGTCGACGCGATGCGCAAGTTCCTCGGCACCGTGAACTTCGACGGTGTCGTCGTCATCGGCGAGGGCGAGAAGGACAACGCCCCGATGCTCTACAACGGCGAGCACGTCGGCAACGGTCACGGTCCGGCCTGCGACATCGCGGTCGACCCGATCGACGGCACCTCGCTCACCGCCGCCGGCCGCCAGAACGCCATCTCCGTGATGGCCGTCTCGGACCGTGGCTCGATGTACGACCCCTCCGCCGTCTTCTACATGGACAAGATCGCCGCCGGCCCCGAGGGTCGCGGTGTCCTGGACCTCGAGAAGCCGATCGGCGACAACATCCGCGCGCTGGCGAAGGCCAAGGGCAAGGACCTCGAGGACATGGTCGTCGCCGTGCTCGACCGCCCGCGCCACGACGAGCTGATCCGCGCCATCCGCGCGACCGGTGCCGGCACGCGACTGCTGCTCGACGGTGACGTCGCCGGTGGCATCGCCGCCGCACTGCCCGGCTCGACGATCGACATGTGCGTCGGTGTCGGCGGCACCCCCGAGGGCATCATCACGGCGTGCGCGATCAAGGCGCTCGGCGGCGTGATCCTCGGCAAGCTCCAGCCGAAGGACGACGAGGAGCGCGAGCGCGCCATCGCTGCCGGCCACGACCTGGACAAGGTCCTCGACCAGGACGACCTGGTCACGGGGGACAACACGTTCTTCGTCGCCACCGGCGTCACCGACGGCGTCCTGGTCGACGGTGTCCGTCGTTCGCGCGGCGTCATCCACACCGACTCGCTCGTGCTCCGCTCGCGCTCGAACACGATCCGCCGCATCCAGGCGGACCACCGTGCGGAGAAGTGGTTCTAGGCCGGACGATCGTCCGCCGCTTCGGGGCGTCGCCGGTTTTCCGGCGGCGCCCCGTTGTACGAGCCCTTGCGTAGGCTCGACGCATGACTGCGACAACGGCACGGATCGTCGGACTGGACACCGCGGGCATCCGCACGCTGCACGCGGAGGCGGACGGCACGGTCGACCGGCTGCCGCACGTCGTGCCGGTGGCGCCCGACCTCGGCGTGATCCTGGCGGACGAGGACGGCGCGATCCTCACCGCGCCGGCGCTCGCCGAGATGGGCTGGGCGGACGACGACGTCCTGCGTGCAGCCGTCGCCGCCGCGCAGGAGCAGGCCGGAGGCGACGTCGCGGTGATCCAGCCCGGCACGATCGTCATCCAGGACCCCGACCTCGCCGTGGTGCTCGTGCTCGCACCGCAGGCGTTCCAGGGGATCGAGTTCCGCGGCAGCGCAGTGGTCTTCCCGGTTGCGCCGACGACGTTCATCGTCACCGGCGACCAGGACGAGGACGGGCTCCAGGTCGCGGCCGGTGTCGCCCAGCAGATCCTGGCCGACGACGAGGGCGAGGTCCTGAGTGGACCGCCCATGGTGCTGCGCGGTGACGGGTGGGTCCGGTTCGAGCACCCGTCACTCGACGGCGAGCTCCGGACGATCCGCGCGCACTGGACGGCGACCGCCGCGAACCTGCAGCAGGACGCCCTGCAGGAGTCGTTCGACCGGCGGGGCGAGGACGTCCACGTCGGTGCGGTCTCGGTCGCCCGGCTCGCCGAGGACGACCCGGCCTTCTCGTACTCGTCGTTGACGGAGGACGTCGAGACCGTCGTCGCCGCGGTCGACACGATCGTGCTCGTGACCCTCGACGGGCAGACGCAGCCCGTGCCGTTCGGTCGGCTGCGGGAGCTGGCGTCCGGGTTGATCGAGGAACTCGAGGTCCGCCCGACGCGCTACCGGCTCCGCGGTTTCCCGGACCTCGAGTCGGTCCGCGCGGCCCTCTGACGGGTCGACATCGGTCGGTGGAACTCGTTCCCGTCGCTGCCCCCTGATATGGTCACACTCGCGCGCTTGTGGACAACGGCGCGAGAGATCGGACCTGGGGAGGAATGATGGGGCGACCGTCGGGGTGGGACGTTGTCGATCAGGGTGATGACCCGGTCAAGGGGGATCCGTCGACGTTGCGGATGATGGCGCGGGAGTACCAGCGCATCTCCGACGCGGCCGATGACGCCTCGACCCGGCTGAAGTCGGTGAAGGGGTCCGGGTGGCTGACCGACTGGGAGGGTGAGGCCGCGGATGTGTTCGTCGACGCGATCGAGGACACCCCGTCGGACCTGACGAAGCTCGTCGATTCGTACGAACTCGCCGCGACGGCGTTGTCGGGGTGGGCTGACACGGTCGATGACACCCAGTACCGGGCTGATGGTGCGTTGGCGGATGCGAAGGACGCCACCGGGGACCTCGCCGCGGCGCAGGACCGGTTGGCGGATGCGCAGTCGACGTTGTCGCACTACGAGTCCGCGTCGAAGGACCTGTCGAAGGTTGCGGACAAGTACCCGGCGGGTTCCGACGTGCCGGACGGGGTGGATGTTCCCTCGCCGGCGCAGTTGCGGGCAGCGTCCGACAACGCGTCCGTCGCGCAGGGGTCGGTGTCGTCGGCGCAGGGGGACATCTCGGCGGCGCAGTCGCGGATCGATGCGGCGAAGCGGCTCGTGGCGGATGCGAAGGGTGATTGGCAGGACGCGGAGCAGCGGACCGCGACGAAGATCGGTGAAGCTGCTGACGCGGGCCTCGGGAAGCAGTCCACGTGGGACAAGATCTTCGGGTCCGAGAAGTGGGAGACCATCGTCTCCATCGCGAAGGTCGTCGTTGCTGTTGGCGGCATCATCGTCATGATCGTCGGCGGACCGCTCGCATGGATCGTGCTCGGTGCAGCGTTGCTCGTGCTCGCTGACACCCTGTACAAGATGAGCAAGGGCACCGCCGACGGGTGGGACCTCGCCTTCGCGCTGCTCGACTGCATCCCGGGCACGAAGGGTTTGACGACGCTTGCGGGACTTGGTGGAGCGATGATGGCTCTGCGCCGAGGCGGCGAGGGAGTCAAGGTCGCGATGGCTTCGCTCAGAGCTGGTCGAAACACGATCACTGGAGCCACGAGAGGGCTTGGTGGTGGCGCATACCGCGTCGAGAAAGGTGCCTTCAACGCGGAGCAACTCGCTCGGTACGAAAAGGCGGCTCGGCGCGAGAAGGCTCTTGCTCATGTTCCGTGGCGGGGCCGGATGGAGGCTGGCAACAGGTTCAACGCCGAGCGCTCGCCCGTGTATTCAGCGAACGAAGTACACATCGAACAGGCTGGGAAGAAATCGTACCTCCGGGTGGACTCGTACGAACACGGTGATGTCATCGTATCCAGGAAGAGCACTCAGCTCGCTTCCGTGTCGGAGGGTGCGGGTACGAGCTACATCAATGAATTCGTCGGCAAGTACCAGGCTGGCCAAGCGGTCATCGCAGGCACACCTCACAACGTCTCCCAGCTTGGGTCTGGCGTCGTCGGTTCGCCGCTCAGCGGCGACATGATCCTCGAAGTTCCGGTCCAGCATCTGGCTGTGCCTCCCGCGATCAGCAATGCGGCGACCGACTCCGGCATCCTGATCAGGGACCCTGCTGGCCACGTTTACAATGACCTACCAAGCGGCCCGACGCCGGTGGCGTTCTCACTGGATGCCCCCGTGTACCGAGGCGTCGCTGTGAGTGCCGGCATCGCGACTGCGCCCGGAGACTTCATCGCAGCCGGGAGTGATTGATGTTCAGATTTGGTAGAGCCGAGAACTCGAGGACGATCGAAAAGCCCGTGATCGAGCACGGATACCTCTACATGCAGAAGTGGAATCACTTCACCCGAACACCGGATCCGAGAGGGTTCCTGAGCGAGCAAGAGTGTCGCGGGCGTTGGCGCAAGCATCAGGATGACCAGATGGACTGGTTCACTGTGGTCCCCGCCGAACCGAGCGTCGGCAGCTTCGTCAGGCGGGACGATGGCGGATTTGAAATGGATCCCGCATCTGCCGTGCCGTCCTGGACCATGGAGGTCACGCCGCGGGGCGGTATTGCCGTCGACGGGCCAGCTTTCCAAGTATTCGTTTGGGACGCGAACAATCGCAATGTGACCTTGGGCACGTATTCGAACCGGTGGGGCGGACGGCTGTTCCTCAGCGAATTGATCTACAAGATCTTCCCCGACCCTGAGGACTTCAAGCCTAAGGAACGTGCGCTGGCCAACAAGCCCCTGTTCTCCAATCAATTGCACCTGTCTCCGAACGGTGACGGGCAGCTCACGCGTATCGATCACTTCAAGCAGACAAAAGACTTGGAGGAGTTCCACGGAGTCGACGTCGAACCGAACTGGGCGAACACGCCGGATTTTGGTGATTGGCAAGCGTTGTCGAAGAAGGTCCTCGAGGGCAACCCCCTCATCTGATTCATGAGTTGACCAGGCAATATGACCGATTGCGTTGCCCCGAAACGTGGGAGCCGCTGAGGTCGGATAAAGTGCGCAAGGCATGAACTGGTCGAAAGCGAAGCCAGCGGGGCTCACGACCTCCTGAAGGGAACCGGAGGACCACAGTGAGGGAGCGGCGACTAACAACCGTTGAGGAACGGCAAGTCGAGGCGCGCTTGATCGCGCCTGAGGGATCCCAGTACCCCGAGCGCTTCCAACGTGCCCTTGCACAGGACCCACCTCCCGAAATCGATCCCTTCATGTGGACGTCTGAGTACGAGAACCAGGCAAAGAACCGGGTTGACATCGTTGGGAAGCAGTATCCGACCCGTTCCCTCGTACCCTTCGCAAAGCACCAGGACACAGACGATGTGTTCTGCTTTGACGGTGGCGACCGTTCGGGCAACCCTCCCGTGCTGATCATCCACACGTTCGCTTCGCCCGGGACGGAGTACCGGGGGCAGTGGACGTCCTTCGACGTCTGGTGGGAGGAGATGGAGGAGCATCGAGCAGCGTGGCTCGCGGAGCAGGAAGAGTACTGAGACATGCCTCGTACGGACACGTCGATCAGCAAGGCGATGTCGCACGCGTTGCGGCACGAACCGGGTGCGTACGGGCTGGAGCTCGACGCCGACGGGAGCGTCCCGCTCGCAGACCTCGTGGACGCCTTGCAGCGGGCGGGCGTGGCAGCGTCCGAGGACGATGTTCACCGTGTGGTGGTCGAATCCGACAAGCAGCGCTTCGCCGTCGACGGCGCCCGGATCCGTGCCCAGTACGGGCACTCGATCGACGAGCGCATCGTGAAGCAATTGATCGTTCCGCAGCCGGTGCTCTGGCACGCAACTTCCCCCGCTGCGGCTGAGTCGATCCTGCGCGACGGGCTCTCGCCGATGGGGCGCCAGTACGCGCATCTGACGACCGATCGCGAGCTGGCTCTGCAGGCTGGGCGGCGCAAGTCCACCGCTCCCGTCCTGTTGCGAATCGATGCAGCTCGCGCCCACCTGGAGGGCGTGGAGTTCTCGGAGGGGCACGACCGGGTGACCCTGGCCTTGTTCGTTCCCGCTCAGTACATCTCGGCGGAAACCTCCCGATCCTGATGCCGCTGTTCCGACGGAATGCTGGGCTGCGCCAGCGGGCGAGCGAGTTCAACGGTCGCTACTGGCGGAGTGCCATCCAAGTCACCTCAACCAACTGGGAGGGGCGCAGGGCAGCGGTGCACCGAGCAACGGATGCGGAGAAGCGACTGAGGGCGTTGCGCGGCGAATGGCACATGGGCCTCAAGCATCTGGTCGTGCAGTACTCCGCAGGTGTCAGCGTCGATGAGATCGGCGATGTAGCCGAGTCCGTCGCGGCCTCGTACCGTGCTTGGGTCACCTCCGCGCTCTCCGATGCCGGCCCTTCGCCCCGCCTCAGCGACGGGAACGAGTACTACATCAGCGTCTTGCAACTTCTCGGGATCACGGCGGGCTGTGGTCGGGACGACAGCGCGCGGACGATGCTCGAATCCGTGATCAGGCAGGGCGCGGATCCGTTGTTCTCGGCTCTTGCTTCTGCACACCGGCTGGCCCTTCCCAGCGGATCCCCTGCGGCTTCGACGCCCAGGGTTGCGCGGCCTCTGCTGGCGGTTCTTCAACGGCCCGAAGAAGCGGACCGCACGATCCAGACCTATCTGACGGACTGGCCAACGCGTATGAAGTCGATGAGTTGGATGGGGTCCCTGGAACGGGTCAGACCCGGTGACTCGTACGGTCAAGGTTTCATCGGGTACTGGGCGATGGAACTGCCTGCGGTGGCCAGTGCCATCGATGCGCACCTCGACGACGTTGTGTCGCCCTTCCTCCCAGCGGACCTCTTGTGAAGTTCGACAGATCTTTGGTCGGGCAGCCCAGGTGAGGCAACGATAGGAACGAGTGTCGACGGGGCAATCGCGTGCGCTCCTCCCAGCGAGACTCTCGGTGAAGGCGGTCAACTGGCGGTCGAGCAGCGCCCTGTCGTTGCGAAGGCTCCTGGTCGCGACACGAACGAAGGTGGTTCAAGGTGATCGACGTCGAAGTGCTCCGCACAGCGCTCGATCCGTCCTCGATGGACGTTCCGAAGCAGGTCCGGAACGCCTTCGAGAAGGCGGCTCGGGTGAAGTCGTTCGTCACGGTTCCGGGCGGGGCAGCGCTGATCTGGGGATCGGTGTTGATCGCGGTCTACGGTGACGCTCCCCGTGTGAGCACGGCGGCACGCGCGCTGCGCGTCCCTGACGAGGGTGTGTCCCACACCCAATTGACGAGGCAGCGTGGTGCCGACGCGGCGGTGGCATTCGCAGCCGCTCGCGACTCCGACCCACCATCGGTTGCGGCACGGACTGCCGGATGGACGGTGAGAGAGCCGTTGATGCAAGGGAAGGCGCTTCGGCACCACATCGACCGGTCCGCCGAGGAACGGGAGATGGACGAGTTCATGCCGGTTTCGGGGCACCTCGCCGCCTTCGCATCGGACATGGTGATCCTGGGGACCATGTGGCTGTTCGGCGGGTCTGACGCGTGGCCGATCGGGCGGATCGCAACGGAGTGGTACCGCAACGCCGAGGCCGTCCGCGCGCTCCCCGGGTACTCCGACGCATGAGCCGTCGCCCCGACGGTGATCCTGTCGTGGTCAGGAGACCGACGCGTCGTCCTCGTCCGCCCACAGCGGGTCGCTGACGGTCCGGGGCAGCAGC
Organism: Curtobacterium sp. MCLR17_043; assembly: GCF_003224215.1. Lineage (NCBI taxonomy): Bacteria > Bacillati > Actinomycetota > Actinomycetes > Micrococcales > Microbacteriaceae > Curtobacterium > Curtobacterium sp. MCLR17_043. Next base: position 29,702 of record NZ_QKLH01000008.1, read on the forward strand.
GCCCCCGGCGACCCCGGCCACGGCAACCACGTGACCGGCCAGTTCGAGGCGAAGAGCTCACGCCGCCCGGCATCGAACTCCTGCACCGTCTTGAGCTCGTCGTAGACCAGGGCGTACGCGGCCCGCAGGTTGTCGAAGTAGTCGTCCCACGAGTCGAACAGGGTGAAGGCGACATCGGCGACCAGGTCGATCGACGACCACACGTCGTCCTCGCTCAGGAGCCCGGCGGCGTACGCACCTCTGACGGCGGTGACCGCGTTCTTGACGTCCATCGACCAGAGCAGCTTCGGCGGGCGGTCCGCTCGGCGTTCGAGCAGGCTCGACCCTGCCCACGGGTCGGTGCCGAGCAGTGAGGACAGCCGGGTGAGCCGGGTCTCACCCTCGGCGGATCGGCTCAACGCGAGGAACTGCCACGACACGCTCTTCGGACCGAGCAGGTCGACGGCGAAGGCCTGTGCGTCCCGCCCGCTGGCGATCTTGTAGGTCTCGTCGAGTTCGCGGCGCAGGAACGTCAGCGGGGGCAGGGGGATGGTCACGAAGGGCGACGGCGTGGTGTCCTGCAGGTACTCGCCGCCGAGCTCCACCCGCGAACCGTACGGGGCGAGCGACGCCGGCCACCATCCGTCGTGGAAGTCGCCGAACGAGGCGAGGGCCAGCTGCTGCAGTCGGCGGACGGGCAGCTCGCGGGCGCCGGTGCGCTCCCGGTACCGCCGCTGTTCCCGCACCGGCAGCCCGATGTCACGGAGCGATGTGATGAAGGTCAGCACGAACCACACGACGACGGCGATCAGGAAGCAGCGCCACACCGCCTGGATGCCGTACCCGAAGTGCTGCCGGATGTCGTACGGGGCGAGGATCGAGATCAGGAGCACGACGAAGAACGCGACGATCGCGATCGCCATGATGATCCACGCTGCGGCGCGGTCCCGTCGTCGCCCGGTCTGCTTCCGCGCCTTGGCGACCATCGCCCGGTGCCGCCAGCGTGGACGGACCGGGAACTCGCGGTCGCCGGGATGGTTCTGCAGTGCTTCCCCCATGACGATCGATCGTAGCGAGCGGCTCAGTCCTCGTCGACGGCGCCGACGAGCTCCGGCGCCGTGAGCAGCCGCGGCTCGTCCTCGATCGACGACGGGTCGGCGATGACCTTCGACTCGTCGAGCAGCGACAGCCGACGGGCACTGGGCAGGACCTGGCGCTCGAGGGACCCGACGAACCGGTTGTAGTCGACGACGGAGCCCCGGATCGAGCGGCCGAGCTTGTCGACGTGCCCGGCCATCGTGGACAGCCGGCCGTAGAGCTCGCGGGAGACCTTGAAGAGCTCGTGGGCCTCTTGCGAGACGACGTCCTGCTGCCACGAGAACGCCACGGTCTTGAGCACGGACCACAGGGTCACGGGTGAAGCGAGCGCGATGCGCTTGCGGAAGGCGTGGTCGAGCAGGCCGGGATCGGCGGCGAGGGCGCTCGAGATGAGGGACTCGGACGGGATGAAGGCGACGGTGAGCTCGGGGGAGGCGTCGTAGCCGGTCCAGTACTCCCGTGCGGCGAGGGCGTCGACGTGCGCTCGGAGCGCCTTGACGTGCTGGGCGATGAGCTGGTCGCGTCGGGCTGCCTCGGCACCGGTGGCGGTCGCCGGGATCTCGGCGGCCTGCAGGTAGGCGCTGAACGGCACCTTGGCGTCGACGGCGATGGTCTTGCCGCCGGGCAGGTGCACGACCATGTCCGGGCGGGCGGAGCCGACGGCGGTGGTGACGGAGGACTGCACGTCGAAGTCGACGCGTTCGAGCAGCCCGGCGGCCTCGACCACGTTGCGCAGCTGCGTCTCGCCCCAGACGCCGCGCGTGCTGTTCGACGACAGGGCGCTGGCCAGGGTGTCGGCAGTGGCGCGCAGGCGCTCTTCCGACTCGGCGGCCGACCGGAGCTGCGCCGACAGCGCGCCGTACTGCTCGCTCCGCGACTGCTCGAGCTCGGCGATCTTCGTGCGCATCACGTCGAGCGTCTGCGCCACGGGGCTGAGCGCGGAGAGCACCTTGGACTCGTTCTGGTTCCGTGCCGCGTCGACGCCGTGCATGCGCTGCACCAGGTGCTCGAGCTCGGCGGAGCGCCGCTCGAGCGAGTCGACCTGGCGGCGGTACTGCGTGTCCTGGGCGTCGAGGCGTTCCTCGGCGTCGCGCCGCACTGCCTCGAGCTGGCCGCGGAGTGCCTCGGCCGTCGCGCGGGACGACGCGGCGTCGACGCCCGCGCGCGAGCGGGCGAGCGACCAGGCGACGACCGCACCGACGGCGATGCCGATCACGAGACCGATGACCAGGGCGAGGATCTGCATGTCGCGACCCTGGCAGAACCCACCGACACCGCGCCTCCCGGCACTCCGGCGCGCCCCGCAGAACCAGCGTGACCAGCGCCACGGGACCCACATGACGGACCGCGGAATCCATGTCATGACATTAGGGCAAACAGGGTGTACAGTCGTGATCGTCCGCCGATGAAGCCGCACGGAAGGTCCACCGCGTCGCATGACGAACCAAGCTCCCCACGCCTACGACGTGATCACGATGGGACGCGTCAGCGTCGACATCTACCCGCAGCAGACCGGCCCGCTCGAGGACGTCTCGACCTTCTCGAAGTCCGTCGGCGGCAGCGCCACGAACGTCGCCATCGCCGCTGCTCGACACGGCGCGGACGCCGCGGTCATCACCCGGACGGGCAACGACCCCTTCGGCCGGTACATCGCCCGCACGCTGCCCGAGTACGGGGTCGCGAACGCCTTCGTCGAGACGGTGGAGGGGCTGAACACCCCCGTCGCCTTCTGCGAGATCTTCCCGCCGGACGACTTCCCGCTCTACTTCTACCGGGCCCCGAAGGCGCCCGACCTGATGATCACGGCGAAGTCCCTGCCGCTGCACGAGATCGAGCGCGCGAAGATCTTCTGGACCACGGTGACCGGGCTCAGCGAGGAGCCGAGCCGACAGGCGCACCACGTGGCGTACGAAGCCCGGTCCGCCGCGCAGAACAGCACGAAGACCCACACCGTCTTGGACCTGGACTACCGGTCGATGTTCTGGTCGAGCCCCGAGGCCGCGACGCGCGAGGTCGCGATCGCCCTCGAGCACGCCACCGTCGCCGTCGGCAACCGCGAGGAGTGCGAGGTCGCGGTCGGTGAGACCGACCCGGTCCGCGCCGCCGACGCCCTGCTCGACCGCGGTGTCGAGATCGCGATCGTCAAGCAGGGGCCGAAGGGCGTGCTGGCGAAGACCCGCGACGAGTTCGTCGAGTTCCGTCCGCACCACATCGACGTCGTGAACGGGCTCGGCTCGGGCGACGGCTTCGGCGGCGCGCTGACCCACGGGCTGCTGCAGGGCTGGAGCCTCGAGCGGATCCTGGCGTTCTGCAACGCCGCCGGCGCGATCGTCGCGACGCGGTTCGAGTGCTCGACGGCGATGCCGACGAGCGACGAGATCGAGCAGTTCCTGACCGACAACCCCGCCGAGGGCACGACGCACACGGGTGCGACGCACACGGGTGAGACGCACACCGAGGAGAAGACCCATGCCTGAGCTCAGCCCCGCTGACTTCCAGCGCCTCCGCGACATCCGTGCCGGCCAGCCGGACCTGGTGCGTGCCACGCTCGACGCCCGCCGCAAGCGCTCCCTGCTCGCCGACGACGGCAAGCTCTTCATCGTCGCCGCCGACCACCCCGCACGCGGTGCGCTGGCGGTGCGCGACGACGAGTCCGCGATGGCGGACCGCTACGACCTGCTCGAGCGGCTCGTCACGGCCCTCGGCCGGCCGGGGGTCGACGGCGTGCTCGGCACCCCCGACATCCTCGAGGACCTCGCGCTGCTCGGCGCCCTCGACGGCAAGGTCGTCGTCGGGTCGATGAACCGCGGTGGACTCCGCGGCGCGACGTTCGAGATGGACGACCGGTACACGGCGTACTCGGCGCAGGCCATCAAGGACTCCGGGCTCGACTTCGCCAAGCTGCTGGTGCGCATCGCCCTGGAGGACTCGGGCACCGCGCCGACGCTCGAGGCCACGGCCCGCGCCGTCAGCGAGGCCGCGGCGCTCCAGCTGCCGATCATGCTCGAGCCGTTCATGTCCGAGTGGCGGGACGGCCGGGTCGTCAACGACCTGTCGGCCGACGCCGTGATCACCTCGATGGCGATCGCTGCGGGACTCGGCGAATCCAGCGCCTACAGCTGGCTCAAGATCCCCGTCGTCGACGACATGGAGCGCGTGATGGCCGCGACGACGCTGCCGACGCTGCTGCTCGGCGGCGACCCGGCTTCGCGCCCGCTGGAGACGTACGCCAAGTGGGCTGACGCCCTGGCCCTGCCCGGCGTCCGCGGCCTGGTCGTCGGACGCACCCTGCTCTACCCCTCGGACGGCGACGTCGCCGCCGCCGTGGACGTGGCCGCCGGTCTCGTCCACAGCCAGGAGGCCCGGGGCGGGTTCTCCACAGATGCCCACGACCCAGCCGCTCGGCTCGCGGGCGCCACCACCATGGACTCGTCCATCTCGGAAGGAAGCAACGCATGACGCTCACCGACACGACCACCACCACCGTCGGGCACTGGATCGACGGCAAGCGCGTCGAATCCGCGTCGGGCAACACCGCCCCCGTGTACGACCCGGCGCTCGGCGTCGCGACCAAGCAGGTCGCGCTGGCCGACGAGTCCGAGATCCAGGCGGCCATCGGCAGCGCCAAGGCGGCGTTCCCCGGCTGGAGCAACCTCTCCCTGGCCAAGCGCCAGGCGATCCTGTTCTCGTTCCGCGAGATCCTGAACCGCGACAAGGCCGAGCTGGCCGAGATCATCACGAGCGAGCACGGCAAGGTCATCGACGACGCCATGGGCGAGATCGCCCGTGGGCAAGAGGTCGTGGAGCTCGCCACCAACATCCCGAGCCTGATGAAGGGCGAGTTCTCCGACCAGGTCTCGACCGGCATCGACGTCTACTCGATCCGCCAGCCGCTCGGCGTCGTGGGCATCATCAGCCCCTTCAACTTCCCGGCGATGGTGCCGCTCTGGTTCCTGCCGATCGCGATCGCCGCGGGCAACACCGTCGTGCTGAAGCCGAGCGAGAAGGACCCGTCGGCCGCCATCTGGCTCGCCGAGAAGTTCAAGGAGGCCGGGCTGCCCGACGGCGTCTTCAACGTGCTCAACGGCGACAAGCTGTCCGTCGACGGCCTGCTCACGAGCGACGACGTCGAGTCGATCTCGTTCGTCGGCTCCACGCCCATCGCGCAGTACGTCTACGAGACCGGTACCAAGCACGGCAAGCGCGTGCAGGCCCTCGGTGGCGCGAAGAACCACATGCTCGTCCTGCCGGACGCCGACCTCGACCTGGTCGCCGACAACGCGATCAACGCCGGCTTCGGTTCGGCCGGTGAACGCTGCATGGCGATCTCGGTCGTCGTCGCCGTCGAGCCGGTGGCCGACGAGCTCATCCAGAAGATCAAGGACCGCGCGGCGACCCTGCGCATCGGCGACGGTCGTCGCGGGTGCGACATGGGCCCGCTCGTCACGAAGCAGCACCGTGACAAGGTCGCCTCGTACATCGAGGTCGCAGAGCAGGACGGTGCGGTGGTTGTGGTGGACGGCCGCACCGTCCGACCCGACGGCGACGAGAACGGCTTCTGGCTGGGCCCGACGCTGATCGACCAGGTGCCCACCACCAGCCGCGTCTACACCGAGGAGATCTTCGGTCCGGTGCTGAGCGTCGTGCGGGTCGCCACCTACGAAGAGGGCCTCGAGCTCATCAACTCCGGCGCGTACGGCAACGGCACCGCCATCTTCACGAACGACGGTGGCGCCGCTCGACGGTTCCAGCGCGACGTGCAGGTCGGCATGATCGGCATCAACGTCCCGATCCCGGTGCCCGTCGCCTACTACTCGTTCGGTGGCTGGAAGAACTCGCTGTTCGGTGACCACAAGGCGTACGGGGCCGACGGCGTGAGCTTCTTCACCCGCCAGAAGGCGATCACGAGCCGCTGGCTCGACCCGTCGCACGGCGGCATCAACCTCGGCTTCCCGTCGAACAACTGACCCGCGGCATGGCGAACGAACAGCACCAGCACGACCAGTGGTTCATCCCGGCGGGCTCCCGGCCCGAGGCGGGCTGGACCGACGTGGTCGACGGTCGCATCGAGGGGTGGGCGCACACCGGACTCCGGACCGGCGCGCTGACCGACGGGGGCGAGCTGCGCCTCCCGGCCGACGCCGTGGAGCGCATCGTCGTGCCGCTCGCGGGGTCGTTCCACGTGACCCACTCGAGCGCTGCCGGCGACGGCGAGCAGACCCTGCAGGGGCGGGGGAGCGTCTTCGACGGCCCCACCGACGTCCTGTACCTGGGATCGGGCTCCACGGCCACCATCACCGGCAGCGGCCGGTTCGCCGTCGCGGAAGCCCCCACCGACACCGTCAAGCCGACCACCTACGTGGCCCGGCCGGACGTGCCCGTGGAACTCCGCGGCGCCGGGCAGTCGAGCCGCCAGGTGCACAACTTCGGCACCCCGGCCGCGCTCGACGCTGTCAAGTTCATCGTGTGCGAAGTGATCACGCCGGCCGGCAACTGGTCGTCGTACCCGCCCCACAAGCACGACACGAACGTGCCCGGTTCTGAGTCGAACCTCGAGGAGATCTACTACTACGAGGCGGCGGTGTCCCGTGGGCTCGAGTCGATCGCGCCCGAGGCCGCCGACCCGTTCGCCCTGCACCGCACGTACGCCTCGGACGACCGCGCCATCGACGAGTTCCGGCAGGTCCGGACCGGCGACGTCGCCCTGGTGCCGTACGGCTGGCACGGTCCGGCGGTCGCCGCTCCGGGCTACGACATGTACTACCTGAACGTGATGGCCGGGCCCGACCCGGAGCGCGTCTGGAACATCACCGACGACCCCGCCCACGGGTGGGTCCGGCAGGCGTGGGCATCGGAATCGATCGACCCACGACTGCCCTACGAAAGGAAGCAGGCGTGACCACCACCACGCGGAAGATGACGGTCGGCCAGGCACTCGTCGAGTTCCTGGCCAACCAGTGGACCGTCGACGGCGACGTCCGCGAACGCACCATCCCGGGGATCTTCGGCATCTTCGGGCACGGCAACGTCGCCGGGGTCGGTCAGGCCATCAAGCAGCTCCACGTCGAGCAGCCCGGGTTGCTGCCGTACCACCAGGCCCGCAACGAGCAGGCGATGGTGCACGAGGCCGTCGGCTTCGCCCGCATGCACCGCCGCCGTGCGACCTACGCATCCACCGCGTCGGTCGGCCCAGGTGCCGCCAACATGCTGACCGCCGCGGCGCTCGCCACCACGAACCGGCTGCCGGCACTGCTGCTGCCGTCGGACACCTTCGCCACGCGCACCACCGACCCGGTGCTCCAGCAGATCGAGCTGCCGCACGACACGTCGTTGCAGGTCACCGACGCCTTCCGTCCGCTCTCGCGCTACTTCGACCGGGTGGAGCGTCCGGAGCAGCTGTTCTCGATCGCCCTCGCCGCGATGCGGGTGCTGACCGACCCGGCCGAGACCGGTGCGGTGACGATCGCCCTGCCCGAGGACGTCCAGGCCGAGGAGTTCGACGTGCCCGTCGCGTTCCTGCAGCCGCGCGAGTGGCACATCCGCCGTCCGCTGCCCGAGCGTGGCCCGCTCGAGCGTGCCGTGGCCGCGATCCGTGCGGGCCGACGTCCGGTCATCGTGGCCGGCGGCGGGGTGCTGTACTCCGACGCCGCCGACGAGCTCCGCGCCTTCGTCGAGGCCACCGGCATCCCGGTCGGCACGTCGCAGGCCGGCGGCGGGTCCCTGGTCTGGGACCACCCGCAGTACCTCGGCGGCATCGGGGCGACCGGCACCGCGGCCGCCAACGCGATCGCTGCCCAGGCCGACGTCGTCATCGGGATCGGCACCCGCTACAGCGACTTCACCACGGCGTCGCGCACGGCGTTCCAGAACCCGGACGTCACGTTCGTCAACGTCAACGTGGCCGCGTTCGACGCCTACAAGCACGGTTCGCAGCTGCCGCTGATCGCGGATGCCCGGGAGGCCCTGGTCGCCCTGACCGAGTCGCTCACGTCGGACACGGCGTACGTCGTCGAGCCCGGCTACGCCTCCGAGATCGCCTCGCTGAAGGCGGCGTGGGACGCCGCCGTCGACGGCGCGTTCGCGCCGTCCGGCGCGGACCTGCCCGGCCAGCCCGAGATCATCGGCGCCGTGCAGTCGGTCTCCGACCCGCGCGACGTCGTGATCCAGGCGGCGGGCTCGCTGCCCGGCGACCTGCACAAGCTCTGGCGGGTGCGCGACGAGCTCGGGTACCACGTCGAGTACGCGTTCTCGTGCATGGGCTACGAGATCGCCGGCGGCATCGGCGTCCGACGCGGGGCTCCGGACCGCGACGCGATCGTGATGGTCGGCGACGGCAGCTACCTGATGCTGCACACCGAGCTCGTCACCGCCGTGGCCGAGGGCATCAAGATCATCGTCGTGCTCATCCAGAACCACGGGTACGCATCGATCGGGCACCTGTCCGAGACCGTCGGCTCCGAGCGCTTCGGCACGAAGTACCGGTACCTCGACGAGACCGAGTCGTTCGAGAACGGCGAGCCCCTGCCCGTCGACCTCGCCGCCAACGCCCGCTCCTACGGCGTCGACGTCATCGAGGTGCAGCCCGGCCCGGACAGCATCGAGGACCTGAAGGCCGCACTGCGTCAGGCGAAGGCGAACGACCACACCACCCTGGTGCACATCAACTCCGACCCGCTGGTCTACGCCCCCGAGGGCGACGGCTGGTGGGACGTGCCGGTCGCGCAGACCTCCACCCTCCCCAGCACCCAGGCCGCCCGTGCCGAGTACGAGCAGCAGGTCGCCACGCAGCGTCCGCTGCTCGGCTGAACCGTTCACGAGACAGAAAGCGACAGCGACGTCATGACCGACACCGCCACCCCCATCGGCAGCCCCGCCACCGACGCGGCGCCCGCCTCGATCCGCATCGGCACCGCCCCGGACTCGTGGGGCGTCTGGTTCCCGGACGACCCGAAGCAGGTGCCGTGGCAGCGCTTCCTCGACGAGGCGTCCGCCGCCGGGTACGAGTGGATCGAGCTCGGTCCGTACGGGTACCTGCCGACCGACCCGTCCCAGCTGTCCGACGAGCTCGAGTCCCGCGGGCTCAAGCTGTCGGCGGGCACGGTCTTCACCGGGTTCCACAAGGGCGAGGACCAGTTCCAGCGTGCGTGGGACCAGGCCGTCGCGGTCGCCGGTCTGGCAGCGAAGCTCGGCGCCGAGCACCTGGTGACGATCCCCGACCTGTGGCGCTCGGACGCCACCGAAGAGGTGCTCGAGGCGCGCACGCTCACCGACGAGCAGTGGGAGCGCCTGGGCAAGGGACACGACCAGCTCGGCAAGGCGCTGCTCGAGGAGTACGGCGTCCACCAGCAGTTCCACACCCACGCGGACAGCCACGTCGGTACCTACAAGGAGACCGTGCGGTTCCTCGAGGTCACGAACCCCGAGTACACCAACCTCTGCCTCGACACCGGCCACTTCGCCTACTACGGCGGCGACAACCTCAAGCTCATCGCCGCCCACCCGGAGCGCATCGGCTACCTGCACCTCAAGCAGGTCGACACCGACCTGCTGTTCGACGTGCTCAAGAACGACGTGCCGTTCGCCACCGCCGTGTCGCAGGGCATCATGACCGAGCCGCCGCACGGCACCCCGGAGCTCGCCCCGATCATCGAGGCCGTCGCCGCGATCAACCCGGACGTCTTCGGCATCGTCGAGCAGGACATGTACGGCTGCTCCGTCGACGCCCCCGGCCCGATCGCCGAGCGCACCTTCCAGCACATCTTCGGCTCGACCTCGGCCGCCCGCGCCTCCTGACGCGCCGTCCACGCAGCGTCAACAACCACCAGGAGAACACCACCATGACCACCACGCAGAACCTCCGCGTCGCCGTCGTCGGCGCCGGCATGATGGGCGCCGACCACGTCCGCCGCATCACCGCCAAGATCTCGAACGCCGACGTCGTCGCCGTCGTCGAGCCCGACCAGGCCCGTGCCGCTGCGGCAGCCGCCCTGGCGCCCGGCGCGATCACCGCCGCGTCCTTCGACGAGGCGCTCGAGCAGACCGAGATCGACGCCGTCATCATCGCGACGCCCGGTTTCCTGCACGAGCCGATCCTGGTGACCGCGCTCGAGCGCGGACTCACAGTCCTGTGCGAGAAGCCGCTGACGACCAGCGCCGAGGACTCGCTGCGCATCGTCGAGCTCGAGCAGCAGCACGCCGCCCGGCCCGTCATCCAGGTCGGTTTCATGCGCCGGTTCGACGCCGGGTACCAGGAGCTCAAGGCCCTGCGCGAGTCGGGGGCGAACGGCGCCCTGCTCGCCCTGCACCACGCGCACCGCAACCCGACGACGCCGCCGAACTTCAGCGAGTCGATGCTCATCCACGACTCGGTGATCCACGAGATCGACATCATCCCGTTCCTCACCGGCGAAGCGATCACGAGCGTCGAGGTGAAGAAGCCGCGCAAGAACTCCCTGGCGCCGGCCGACCTGCCCGAGCCGCAGTTCGTCCTGTTCACCACGGAGTCCGGCACCATGGCGATCGTCGAGATCAACGTCAACGCCCAGTTCGGCTACCAGGTCACCACCGACGCCGTGTTCGAGTCCGGCGTCGCCTACATCGGCCGCGACACCTCGCTCTCGCTCGCCGCAGCCGGGGCGACCTCGCAGGGCGTCACGCCGTCGTTCAAGGAGCGGTTCGCCGCCGCCTACGACGAAGAGGTCCAGCGCTGGGTCGACGCGGCCCGGACCGGCGGCATCGACGGGCCGAGTGCCTGGGACGGCTACACCGCCTCCGTCGTCGCCGAGGTCGCGGTCCGGGCCCAGCAGTCCGGCGCGCACGAAGTGGTCGAGTACGCGGTCACGAAGCCGGCGTTCTACGACGAGACGAGCGACGCGACGAGCGACGCGACCGCCGCGCTCGCCGGGGCCTGATCGATGCCGAAGATCGCGCTCGACCCGACCCCGTTCCACCACGACCTGTCGCTGCTCGAGTTCCCGCGCAAGGTGGCGGAGCTCGGCTACGAGTACCTGCAGCTCACGCCGCACAAGGACTTCATCCCCTTCTACCGACACCCCAAGGCCGACGACGACCTGGTCGACGCGTTCGCCGCGGCCTGCCGTGACGCCGGGGTCCAGGTGGCGAGCGTGCTCCCGGTGCTGCGCTGGTCGGGTCCGGACGAGGACGCCCGACAGGCTGCCGTGCGGAAGTGGAAGCGGGTCATCGAGATCACGAAGCGCCTCGGCGTGGACACCATCAACACGGAGTTCTCCGGCCGCCCCGAGCGCGCCGAAGAATCGGAGGACCAGTTCTACCGGTCGATGGAGGAACTGCTGCCGATCATCGAGGACGCCGGCATCCGTGTGCTCATCGACCCGCACCCCGACGACTTCGTCGAGGACGGGCTCGAGGCGCTCCGGGTGATCCGCGGACTGAACTCGAAGCACGTCGGCTTCGTCTACGTCGCCTGCCACACGTTCCACTACGGCGGCAACATGGACGAGATCATCGACGCGGCCGGTGACTCGCTGCAGCTGGTCCACGTCGCCGACGCGTACGACCACCGTCGCTCGCACGGCCTGCGCTACATCACCAACCCGCCCGGAAACCCGGTCCGCGTGCACCAGCACCTGCCGGTCGGCCAGGCGGACGTCGACTTCGACGCCTTCTGGGCGGCACTCGACCGGGTCGGTTTCTCGGCGCGCGAGGACACCGTCGCGGTCTCGAGCGTCTTCGCCGAGGACGAGAACGCCGACGCGGTGTCGCGGTTCCAGCTCGACACGATCACGAAGGGACTCCACCGATGACCACCACACTCGAGACGCAGGCGTCCACCGACGCCGACTCCCGACCCGTCACCCTGCAGGCCGCGGAACAGACCCCGACCGCCCTGTGGAACGACTCCGCCGACCCGCGCGAACTGTCGACCGCCATCCACGAGTACGGCGCCGTCGGTGCGACCTGCAACCCGGTGATCGCGTACACCTGCATCCAGCAGGACCCGGAGACCTGGGTCCCGCGCATCCGCGAGATCGCCGAGGAGCACCCGACGGCGGGGGAGTCCTGGATCGGCTGGAAGGCCGTCGAGGAGCTCTCCATCGCCGCCGCGGCGCAGCTGCTGCCCGCGTTCGAGGCGTCCGGCGGCCGGAACGGTCGACTGTCCATGCAGACCGACCCCCGGTTCCACCGCGATGCCGACGCGCTCGTCGAGCAGGCCGTCCGGTTCTCGCAGCTCGCGCCGAACATCATCGTGAAGATCCCCGCCACCAAGGTCGGCATCGCCGCGATCGAGGAAGCCGCCTACCGCGGGGTCTCCATCAACGCGACGGTGTCGTTCACCGTGCCGCAGGTCGTCGCCGTGGGCGGGGCCATCGAGCGCGCCCTCGACCGCCGTGCTGCCGAGGGCCTGCCGGAGCAGGAGTTCGGTCATGTCGTCACCCTGATGGCCGGCCGCTTCGACGACTGGCTGAAGACCGTCGTCAAGCGCGACCACGTGATGGTGGACCCGGGCATCCTCGAGTGGGCCGGTGTCGCCGCGGTGAAGAACGCCTACCGCGTCTTCCAGGAGCGTGGGTTCCGGTCGCGCGTGCTGGTTGCCGCGTTCCGCAACGCACTGCAGTGGTCGGAGTTCCAGGGCGGGGACCTGGTGGTGTCGCCGCCGTTCCAGTGGACGAAGGACATCAACGACAACGCGTTCCCGTTCCGTCCGCACGCCATCGACGACGAGGTCCCCGTGCACGTCATCGAGGCGCTCCGGGCCGCGACGCCGGAGTTCGCCCGCGGTTACGACGTGGACGGCATGACGATCGACGAGTTCGACCGCTTCGGTGCGACCGTGACGACGCTCCGGCAGTTCCTGGACGCCGACGCGAAGCTCGACGCCCTGGTCCGCGACATCATCGTCCCCGCGATCTGAGACGCGGTCTGAGACGCGATCTGATGCGCGGTGCGATCCGCAGTCGGAACCACGGGTCGCGCCCCGCGCGCTGACGCACCAGCCTGGAGGCCCGGTGCCGGTCCCCGAGACCGGCACCGGGCCTCCAGGCGGTTGCGTCATGTGCTGACAAAGTCCGCCGCATCGGCTACGCTCGTTGTCGCGCTCCAATGCGCGTCACCTGAACGAAGGAGTTCTCCATGGACAGCATCGGCGTCGGGCTGATCTCGGTCGGCTGGATGGGGCGGTTGCACTCGCGTGCCTACCGAGCGTTGCCGGACCACTTCCCGGAGCTCGGCGTCCAGCCGCGGCTCGTCGTCGCGGCCGACCCGATCGAGGCGGCACGCGACCAGGCGGTGACGCGGCTCGGGTACGAGCGGGCCGTCGCCGACTACCACGAGGTCCTCGCCGACCCGGCGGTCGACGTCGTGTCGATCTGTTCGCCGAACTTCCTGCACCGCGAGATGGCCGTCGCCGCGGCCGAGGCGGGCAAGCCGTTCTGGATCGAGAAGCCCATGGGCCGGTACGCCAGCGACTCGCGCTCCATCCACCAGGCGGTGCAGAGTGCCGGAGTCATCACGAGCGTCGGCTTCAACTACCGGCACGCCCCGGCGATCGAGCGCGCCCGTGAACTCGTCCGGAGCGGACGGCTCGGTCGGATCACGAACGTGCGCGGCTCGTTGCTCGCCGACTACTCGTCCGACCCTGCTGCACCGCTGACCTGGCGCTTCGAGCGTGAGCGTGCCGGATCGGGTGTGCTCGGCGACCTGTTGTCGCACGGACTCGACCTGGCGCAGTACGTGGTCGGCCGGATCGCCTCGGTCAGTGCGCTCGCCGAGACGTTCATCGAGTCGCGTCCCCGCCCGGGTGCCGGCATCGTCGACCGCAGCGCCGCGGCGACAGGCGAGCTCGGTGCCGTCGAGAACGAGGACTACGCCGCCCTGCTGTTCCGGTTCGAGGACGGTGCGGTCGGCACGATGGACTCGAGTCGGGTCATGCGCGGGCCGCACGCCGAGTACACGCTCGAGATCTACGGCACCCGCGGTTCGGTCCGGTGGGACTTCCAACGCCTCAACGAGCTCGAGGTGTACCTGGACGGGCAAGAGATCGATGGGTACGCGACGCACTACGTCGCTCCCGGGGACGGTGACTTCGGTCGCTTCCAGCCCGGCGCCGGGACCGCGATGGGCTATGACGACCTGAAGACGATCGAGGCGGCGCAGTTCATCGCGAGCGTGCAGCGCGGGGAGCAGCTCGCACCCTCGGTCGCCGACGGGCTGGCTGCGGCGTCGATCGTCGAGGCGGCGGAGGCCTCGCTGGTCGACGGCGCGTGGCACGACGTCGCTCGTGTCGACGGGCCGCTGACGTACGGGGCGCCGACGCCGAGGTTCTAGACACATGGCGGCGTCTGCTTGTTAGTATGTAAGGACAAAGTCCGAGCAACCAGGAGGCACCATGCCGCTCGTCCGTATCGACCTCGCCACCGGCCGCACGCCGGAGGCCGTCCGTGGCATCGCCGACGCCATCCACCAGGCCATCGTCGACGTGTACGGGATCCCGGTGCGTGACCGGTTCCAGGTGATCACCGAGCACCCGGCGCAGCAGATCATCGCCGAGGACGCCGGCCTGGGGTTCGAGCGCACCGAGGGCGTCATCGTCATCCAGGTGTTCACGCAGCGCGGGCGGACTGACGAGGCGAAGGCGGCGCTGTACCGGGCGATCCACGACGCCCTCGCGGCGATCGGTGTCGCGTCCGAGGACGTCTTCATCGGCTACGTCGAGAACGGGCCGCAGGACTGGTCGTTCGGCTTCGGACGGGCCCAGTACGTCACCGGTGAGCTCGGGGTGCCCGCGCTCGGGTGAGCGGGTGCGGGTGCGGGTGCGGGGTGGTCACGACACCCCGCTCAGTTCCGCCCAGCGGTCGTGAACTGTCGGTTGCCGGGTCTCCAGGCGACAGTTCGTGACCACTCGGCGCATCACCGACAGCGTGTCGCAACCCCTCGACGGGCGACCTACTTGTCGACGAGCGTGACCTCGAACGAGTACCGGTCGGGGCGGTAGCAGTGCACGCCGTACTCGACCGCACGGCCCGAGGCGTCGTACGCGGTGCGGCTCATCGTCAGCACCGGGTCGCCGTCCTCGATCTCGAGCAGGCCGGCCTCTTCGTCGGTGACCGCGCGGGCCCCGATCCGCTGCTTCGCCACCCGCATCGTCACGCCGCGGCCGCGCAGCAGCTGGTACAGCCCGTACGCCTGCAGGTCCTCGTCGGTCAGGTCGAGGAACTCCGGCGGCAGGTAGTTCTCGAGGATCGCCATCGGGACGTCCTCGGCGAACCGCACCCGCCGGATGTGCGCGACGGTCGTGCCGGGCTCGATGCTCAGTGCCGCGGCGACCTCGTCGGACGCGGGGACGTCGTTGCGCTGCAGGAGCTTCGTCGCCGGAGCCTGCGCACCCTGCGCCAGGTCGTCGTACAGGCTCGTCAACTCGACCTTGCGGGTCACCGGCCCATGTACGACCTGGGTCCCGATGCCCCGGCGGCGCACCAGCAGACCCTTGTCGACGAGGTCCTGGATCGCGCGACGGATCGTCGGCCGCGACAGACCGAGACGCTCACCGAGGGCGATCTCGTTCTCGAGCCGGGCCCCTGGTGGCATCGCGCCGGAGCGGATCGACTCCTCGATGCGCGAGGCGACCTGGAAGTAGAGGGGCATGGGACCCGACCGGTCCAGGTCCATGAACAGGTCGGACGGCAGCTGGCCTTCGTTGGTCATCGCGGTCCTTCACACGTGCGGAGATGCCGGCGTCGGTGCCGACGGCATTGTCGTGACAATACCACCGGGGATGTGGCGCCCCGGCCGCGCGCAGCGGGCGTTGCGTCAGTCGGCGAACACCGTCAGCCAGCGCAGACTCTCAGTCGGCGAACACCATCGGCCGGTTCGACAGCCGCGGCTGGTTCGAACCCTTCGGCTTCTCGGCACGCGCGCGGACCGGGGCGATCGTCACCCGGGTCACCGCGCCGAGCGCCTCGACCGTCTCGACCCCGTGGTGCCCGGCTGCGTGCACGACGATCGCGGCGCAGGCCTCGGCGTCGGCGGCGGCGTCGTGGTGCTGGAAGCCCTCGAACCCGGCGGCCATCGCGGCGACCGGCAGCCGGTACGAGTCGAGCGTGTAGGTCTTGCGGGCGACCGCCAGGGAGCACAGCGAGTGGTGCTCGGCCAGGTCGATGCCCGTCGCGGAGCACCCACCGGCGATGACGCCCATGTCGAAGCGGGCGTTGTGCGCCACCAGGACGTCACCCTCGGCGAAGGCCACCAGGTCGGGGTACTGCTGCTCCCACGTCTTGGCGTGCGTGACGTCCTCGGCGACGATGCCGTGGATCCGCGTGTTCCACTCCAGGAACGCGTCGTGCCCGAACGGCGGGCGGATGAACCACGACGCCCGATCGACGACCCGGCCGGCGCGGACCTTCACGAGCCCGACGGAGCAGGCGCTGGCGGGCGAGCTGTTGGCGGTCTCGAAGTCGATCGCGGTGAAGTTCAACGGCACGGTCCCGATCGTCGCACGGGGTGCCGACATCGCCCTCCGTTCCCGTCGGCGTTGCGTACGGCTACTGTCGGCGCATGGGGAACGAGGCCGACCGACGTCCGCTCGTCCTGGTGCTCGCCGGCGCCGGCTACGGGCAACAGGCGCCGCTGCTCTGGTGGACGAACGAGATCGCCGCCGCGGCCGGGTGCGAGGTCGTCGCGCCTCGATGGCACGTCGACGACGCTGCCGGTGCCGATCCGGTCGGGTTCGTCGAGACCGCTGTCGCCGCCGCCCTGGGGGACCGGCTGCCCGACCTCGTCGTCGCGAAGTCGTTCGGCTGCTTCGCCCTGCCGTGGGCGATCCGCCACGAGGTGCCCGGCGTCTGGCTGACGCCGGTCCTCACTCACGACGACGTGGCCACGGCGCTCGCTGCTGCCACCGACGCGCACGACGCGATCGGGGGTGGAGACGACACCATGTGGCGGCCTGAGCGGGTCTCGGGGACTGCTGCGCGCCTCCAGACCGTCGACGGTGCCGACCACTCGCTCCAGGTGCCGGGGGACTGGCGGCGATCGCAGCGGCTGCAGGCCGACGTCTTCGACGTCGTCGAGCGCCGCATCACTGCCCTGGGGCCTCCGATGGGCGGGTCGCGTCCGCTGATCTGACGGACGGACTGGAGGCCCGGGTCGGCTCCGACAGGCCGCCGCCGGTAGGCTCTTCTTCCGTGGCTCTCACCATCGGAATCGTCGGTCTCCCGAACGTCGGCAAGTCGACCCTGTTCAACGCCCTGACCAAGAACCAGGTCCTCGCCGCGAACTACCCGTTCGCGACGATCGAGCCGAACGTCGGGGTGGTGAACCTGCCCGACTCGCGGCTCGACCAGCTCGCCGAGCTCTTCCACTCGGAGAAGACCGTGCCGGCGCCGGTGTCGTTCGTCGACATCGCGGGAATCGTCAAGGGCGCGAGCGAGGGTGAAGGCCTGGGCAACAAGTTCCTCGCCAACATCCGCGAGGCCGACGCCATCGCGCAGGTCGTCCGCGGCTTCACCGACGACGACGTCGTGCACGTCGCGAACAAGGTCTCCCCGAAGGACGACCTCGAGGTCATCAACACCGAGCTGATCCTCGCCGACATGGAGACCATCGACAAGGCGCTCCCGCGGTACGAGAAGACCGTGAAGCTCAAGCAGACCGAGCCGATCGTGCTCGAGACCGCTCGCGAGGCCCGTGCCGCGCTCGAGCAGGGCACCCTGCTGTCCGCCACCAAGATCGACCTGTCGCCGATCGCCGAGCTCGGCCTGCTCAGCGCCAAGCCCTTCATCTTCGTCTTCAACGTCGACGAGGCGATCCTGACCGACGAGTCCCGCAAGGCCGAACTGGCCGCGCTCGTCGCCCCGGCGCAGGCCGTGTTCCTCGACGCCCAGGTCGAGTCGGAGCTCATCGACCTCGACCCTGCCGACGCCGCCGAACTGCTCGAGTCGACCGGTCAGACCGAGTCGGGCCTCGACCAGCTCGCCCGCATCGGGTTCGACACCCTCGGGCTGCAGACCTACCTGACGGCCGGTCCGAAGGAAGCCCGTGCGTGGACGATCGGCAAGGGGTGGAAGGCTCCCCAGGCTGCCGGCGTCATCCACACCGACTTCGAGAAGGGCTTCATCAAGGCCGAGGTCATCTCGTTCGACGACCTGGTCGAGACCGGCTCCATCGCCGAGGCCCGCGCTGCCGGCAAGGCCCGGATCGAGGGCAAGGACTACGTCATGCAGGACGGCGACGTGGTGGAGTTCCGCTTCAACAACTAGGTCGGGGGACGCATGAGTCAACAGTTCGCCTTCTGGCGCACGAGCAAGCGACTCGATTCCGCGCAGGTGTACGAGTGCCTGGTCGAGGGTGAGCACGTCCCCGAACTCGAGGCCGTCGAGGCTGCGCTCATCGCCGCCTTCCCGGACTGGGCCGTCGAGAGGACCCGCGCTGACGGTGCGCACCAGACGATGCTCGCCGGGCCGGGGGACCGCGGCGCGGTCGACGTGAGCTACAGCCCGCAGATGGTGACCACGACCTGCTACGGCATGGAGCCGGAACAGTGGAACGTCGTCATCTCGGCGGTGGTCGACCTGGGTTTGCCGCTGTACGACCCACAGATCAGCTACCGCTTCGACGGGTACGAGTGAAGCCGACCGATGGAGTCGGCATCGGGCCGGGCATGATCAGTCGACGAGCGCGAGGATGACCGCCGGGATGCGGTGCCCGATCGCATCCCAGACGATCTCCTTCCGCGCCTTCCGGTAGTCGTGCGACAGGATGTTGCGGGTCTTCCGGACCGCCGCGAGTGACAGGTCGGACGGAAGCCGTGCCTCCCGGTCCGGGGGGATGCGACCGAGCAGGTCGTCGAAGTGGATGATGACCGCTTCGGCTGCCCGGTAGGTGAGGCTGCGGGCCGCGTCGAACTCGCTCCGCCCGTGCTCGACGATCATGGAGCACTCGGCGAGCAGGTCGAGGAAGCTGGCTGCAGCGACGGCCACCGCTCGTCGAGGGCAGCAGGGTCACGGTCGTTGCGGGGCCGAGGCGTGAACCGAGGGGCCGGCATCACAGCGGCACGGCTTCGTCGAGGACGTGGGCGAGGTGCTCGTCGTCCTCGAGGTCGTCGGTGAGGACGTCGACCTCGAAACCGGTGATGCGCTCGACCTCGTGCGCGAATCCACCGAGATCGAACAGCGATGCCGCGGGGGTCAGGTGGACCAGCAGGTCGATGTCACTGTGTTCGGTGTCCTGCCCGCGCACCGCGGAGCCGAAGACGCGGACGTCGTCGAGGTGGAAGCGCTTCGCCTCGTCGAGGATCGCGTCGGCGTAGACGGCGAGCGGGATGCTCGGGCGGGTGTGCGCCGCTTCGAGGATCCGCCGGAGCGACTCCGGGCGCGGCCGCTTCCGTCCGCTCTCGTACGCCGAGATGGTGGGCTGCTGCATGCCGGCGGCGGCAGCGAGACCGGTCTGCGAGAGGCCGAGGTCTTCGCGGGCGGCGCGGATGAGTTCCGCGGCACGTTCGACCCGCATGGCGACCTCCCTTATAGCTCCCGACTATAAGGGACTCGCCCTTGCGGATGAAGTGGCATGGGGGACTAGATTCGGCTCGTCCAGTGCCCGAGGAGGCCCCATGCCGTACGTCGTCGACTTCATGAACGTCTCCACGGTGGGGCTCGAGACCTCGCCGGTGGTGGATGCGCTCGCCGGACTCCGTGCGAACGAGGCCCGCTACTTCAAGAACAAGTACGACCACGACCTCACCACACGTCCTGCCGCCGAGGCTCCCGAGCTGGTCGAGTACGTCGCCCGCGTGCTCGTGGAGGAGCGGGGGCTCGTGATCGCGTCCCCGCCGCTCGAAGCCACGGAAGCGCTGGTCGACGGCGTCCGCTGGACCTACGTCTTCTACGAGTCCGGCCTGGCGATCAACGTGCTCTACACGCTCGAACCGGGCGGCAAGCGTGCGGTCGGGTTCAAGCTCTCCGACGGTATGGAAGTGCCGGAGGAACTCGCCGACAAGTTCAAGTTCGCCCGGCAGCGGTCGAAGCTCGCGGGCACGATCCGCGGCTCGTTCTTCGTGATCAAGGGCGAGTACTGACGCGTCGCACCGGGGCTGCCCCGGGAACGACGAAGCGCCGCCGAGCGAACTCGGCGGCGCTTCGTGGTGGTGCTGGTCGGACCTAGGCCGCGAGGGCCATCTCGCCCGCCTGCACGGACTGTGCCTGCAGCAGGGTGCGGCTGGCCTCGCCCGCCCAGGAGCGGCCCGGGACGGTCCAGCCGGCCTCGCCGACGGCGTCGAGCCGGGTGCCCCGGGTGACGAAGGTCCCTAGGTCGTCGGCTGCGATGCGGACGAGGTACTCGCGCTGCGAGCGGTCGTCGCGCACCGGGAACTCGGCGATGCGGTCGGGGGTGATCGTCGGGGCCGCGAGTGCGGTCCCGAACACGGTGATTCGTTCGTTGCTGGTCATGGTGCTGTACTTCCTGGTCATTCGGCGCCAGGGCGACTCGGTGTCGGCGGACGTCTCAGTCCAGCGCGACGCATCGAGTGCGGGGCGCGCACGTCGAGTTTCAACGTGCAGCTCGTCCGTTCGGATCGAGCGGTGTCTCGAGTGGAATGCGACTCGGGTGAGTCGGTGTCGAGAGGGTGGTGTGCGCGAGTCAGATGGGTTCGCTGCAGTGCACCAACCAGAGACTATACGCCCACCCCGCCGAGAAGTCCAGCGAGCGACCGGACCGAGCGTCAGGACGCCAGGAACGCCGTCCAGCGGTCTCCGCCGGCGGCCACGTTGCCCGAGCCGTCGAGGCGAGCCGCGGCCGAGGAGGGCTTGCGCGAAGCCTGCTCGTGGATCAGCCCGTCGAACGACGCCGAGAAGTCAAGGCGGGGCAGCGCAGCCGTGACGTCCCGCAGGTCGTCGGACGACCACCTGTCGAAGCCCACGCCGGAGACGTCGAGCGAGGTCGCGACCTCGAGCAGGTGCCCCTCGGCGTCGAGCTCCGGGTCGACGGACCGCCACATGTGCCGCTCGATGATCTCCCCGACCCGACGGGCTCGCACGGCGTCCCACCCGGCACCGAGCGCGAAGACCGAACCGACCGCGCCGCCGGCGTCCTCGAAGGGCACACGGTGGGCGTCGAACGACGGGGTGACGCCGAGGTCGTGCAGCATCGTCGCGACGAAGAGCAGCTCGGGGTCCGGTTCGAGGTCGACCGTCGGGGCGAGCAGGACGGCCCAGGCCCACGAGCGCAGGCAGTGGTTGACGAGGGCGGGTTCCGACCACGCCCGGACGACCTCCAGCGCGCGTGCCGCGACGGGGGAGGGCGGGGTGAGCAGGGCTTCGACGTCGACCGACATGGCACGACAGTAGCGGCAGGAACGAGCCGTAACGGGGCGGAAACGTGCCGGGCC
This sequence comes from Curtobacterium sp. MCLR17_043, assembly GCF_003224215.1. NCBI lineage: Bacteria > Bacillati > Actinomycetota > Actinomycetes > Micrococcales > Microbacteriaceae > Curtobacterium > Curtobacterium sp. MCLR17_043. The sequence continues at coordinate 51,135 of NZ_QKLH01000008.1, forward strand.
AGAACCGGAAACAGCGTCCCGTTAGCTTTCGGTTCACTGAGTACCCGCTCAGCACCCCTCCACCCCACCCGAAGGAACTGCGCCCATGCAGCACCGACCACGGCTGCGCCCACGCGCGACGATCGTCTCCTCGACGCTCGTCGCCGCCGGGGCGTTCGGCCTCGCCGTCCTGACGGCCGCTCCGGCCCAGGCAGCGCCCACCGCGACCACCGCCACCATCGACGCCCCGGACACCGTGACCGTCGGCACGGCGTTCGACGTCGACCTGGCGATCCCGGACACCGCCGACGTCTACGCCTACGAGATCACGCTCGAGGCCGACTCGGTGCAGTACCGGGACGACAGCGTCACCGGCCCGGACGGCGGCTTCGACACTGTCGAGCAGGACGGCGACGCCCTGACGATCGTGCACACCCGCCTCGGCACCTCACCGGCACTCGACGGCGACCTGGCCACCTCGATCTCGCTGACCCCGACGGCGGTCGGCAGCGTCGACCTCGACGTCACGAGCATCACCCTCGTCGGCTCCGACGGCACGTCGACCACCCTCGACGACCCGGCGAGCACCAGCGTCGTGGTCGCCGCGGCCGCGACCACCGCCCCGACGGCCACACCGACGCCGGGTGCGACCACGCAGCCCGGCGCCGGTGGCGGCACGGGTGCCCCCGCCGGCCCCGGCGACCCGACGGCACCGGGCGCCGATCCGACCGACGGCGCCACCGCCGTGGCAGGAGCCGGGGACGACCGTCCGACCGGAGGCGACCTCGCCTGGACCGGCGCGGACGTCGCGCCGTGGATCGCCGCGTCCATCGCCCTGCTCGCAGCCGGCGGAACCCTGATCACCCTGCGGGCCCGTCGTGCCCGCCGCGACCGCACCGGAGCCTCCGCATGACCGCCACGAAGCAGGCCGCCACGAAGCGGGCCTCCAGCAAGAAGCGCACCACCGTCGCCGGCGCATCGCTGATCGCCCTCGTCGGCACCGTCCTCGCCGCGACCCCCGCGATCACGGCCGCTGCAGCACCCGCAGCCGTCGACGCCAGCCCCGCCGCCATGCTCGCGCCGTACTACACGGACCTCGACCTGACCGGCGACGACCAGGTGACGAATGCCGACCTCGCCGTGCTCACCGACCACCTCGGTGCGACGACCGTGAGCACCGACTGGGCGACGGTCAGCGCCGCGGACACCGACGCCGACGGCACCATCACCGTCGCGGACCTGGCCGGGTTGTCCCAGCGGATGATCTACGACGACGGCCCGTTCCAGCTCGTCGAGGCGTCGACCATCGACATGCAGGCCGCGATGAACGCCGGGGTCACCACGTCGGTCGCGATCACGCAGGACTACCTCGACCGCATCGCCGCGTACGACCGCGCGACGGTCGACACCGCGTCGACCGGGCGCGCGCTCAACTCGATCGTCACCACCAACGCCGACGCCCTGGCCGCCGCGAAGACCGCGGACGCCGAGCGCGCCGAGCACGGGATGACGAGCATGCTGCTCGGCGTGCCGATCGCTGTGAAGGACAACTACGACACGAAGGACATGCCGACCACCGGTGGCTGCGGCTGCTGGGACGACAACCAGACCGACACCGACGCCGCCATGGTCACCGGCCTCCGCGACGCCGGCGCCGTGATCCTGGCGAAGGCCAGCCTCGACGAGTTCGCCTTCGGCTTCGTCTCCGAGTTCTCGTCGAACCAGCCCGCCGGCTCGTCGCTCCTGGTCGCCAGCCCGTACAACACGGCGCAGACGGCCGGTGGCTCGAGCGGCGGCACCGGTGCGGCGATCTCCGCGAACCTCGCCGGGATCGGCTTCGGCACCGACACCGGCGGGTCGATCCGCGTGCCGTCGACGTACAACCAGCTCGTCGGCATCCGGCCCACGGTCGGCCTGACCAGCCGTGACGGGATCATTCCACTCGCCCTGTCGCAGGACACCGGCGGCCCGATCACCCGCTCGGTCACCGACGCGGCGGTCGCGCTCGACGCCGTCACCGGCGTGGACGCGGCGGACCCGGCGACGGCTGCGCAGGCCGGCAAGGTGCCGACGTCGTACACGTCGTCGCTCGACGCCGACTCACTGCAGGGCGCCCGCATCGGCTACGTGACGAGCATGGTCGGCACGAACGCCACGACGAAGCGCCTGTTCGACGCCTCCGTCGCGAAGCTCGAGGCCGCCGGTGCCACCGTCGTCCCGATCACCGCGACGACGGCCTTCAACCGGGTCCTGTCCGAGGGCAGCGGCAGCACGAACGAGTTCAAGCACGACCTGGACGAGTACGTCGCGAAGCACCTCGACCCCGACGTCACCGCGCGTTCCCTGCAGGGCATCCTGGCCTCGGGTGAGTACGTGCCGAGCCGCAAGAGCACCTACCAGTCGCGCGACCTGATCACCGACACGCAGTACCAGGCGTGGGCCGGACCGACGGGGTCGCACACGACGCAGCTCGCCACCGGCAAGCAGCTCGTGACGCAGATGCTCGACGACCAGGACCTCGACGCGCTCGTCTACCCGTCGGGCACGCCGTACGGCACGCAGTCGACGAACATGCGCCTCAGCCCGAACACCGGCATGCCGGCGATCACCGTCCCGATGGGCCAGGCGACCGCTGCCGACAACACCATCACCGGTGCCGGCGTGAACCTGGAGTTCCTCGGCCGCTCGTTCGACGAGAGCACGGTCATCGGCCTCGGTTACGCCTTCGAGCAGGAGACGCACGCGCGCACCGCGCCGGCGCTGTACCCGGCGCTCGGCTGAGCTGAGCGGGTCGCGTGACGTGACCACAGGACGGACGGGAGGCCCGTGGCGACACCGCCACGGGCCTCCCGTCCGTCTGCTCCGTCAGTTCAGGGTCGGGGTGTCCTCCGGCACGACGCCGTCGGCGTACAGGTCGGTCGCCAGGTCGCGGAGCGCGCGCAGCGCGACCCGCTGCGTGAGCGGGCCGTAGGAGATGCGGGCGACGCCGAGCGCCTCGTACTCGGCGGCGGGCAGGGCGCCGGGCAGGCCGATGACCGAGAGCTTGCCGCGGCCCAGACCGGCGACGAGTCGCTCGACCACGGAACGCTCGACCGCGCCGGGCACGAAGACCAGGGCGGCGCCGTTGTCCAGGAACGCCTTGCCGCGGGCGATCGCGTCCTCGATGCTCTCGTCGACCGGGCGCTCGCCGCCGCGCACTATCGCGTCGGTGCGCGCGTTCAGCTGGAAGTCGACGCCCTCGGCCTCTGCCGCTGCGGTGATCGCGGCGACGCGGGCGACCGCCTCGTCGAAGGGACGCAGCCGGTCCTCGACGTTGGCACCCACGATGCCGGAGCCGATGGCGCGGCGGATCGTCTCGGCGGGGTCCTCGTAGCCGTCGTCCAGGTCGGCGGTGACCGGCAGGTCCGTGGCTGCGGCGACGATCGCGGCTCCGGACAGGGCGAGGTCGAGGGGCATGCCGCCGTCCTCGTACCCGTACGAGGCGGCGATCGAGTGCCCGGCGGTGGCGATCGCCTTCGTGCCGGGCAGGTCGCTGACGACCTTGGCGGTGATCGCGTCCCACACGTTCACGACGCGCAGGATCTCGGGGGCTTCGTGCAGCTGCTTCAGGGTGACGGCCTTGTCGGCGGTGCTCGTGCTCATGCTGCCGACAGTAGGCCGACGGGGCGGCCCCCGGCCGTCACCCCACCCGAAGACGACGTGGGATGACGTCGGGAGTCGCGCCGGGCCTCCTGGCAGGGGCATGCTGGGACGCATGGCGAGCGACGAGCAGGACCCGGTCGGCACGCTCCGCGGGGTCCGGACGAGCATCAAGTGGACGCGGTACGCGCCCGACGTGCTGCCCCTGTTCGTCGCCGAGATGGACCACGACGTCGCGCCGGCGATCCGGCAGGCCCTGATCGAACGGGTCTCGCAGTCCGACCTCGGGTACCTCGACGGCCCCGGTCCGCTCGCTCCCGCGTTCGCGCAGTTCGCGCTGGACCGCTGGGGCTGGCAGATCGATCCGTCGCGGATCCACCTGGCCACCGACGTCAGCGTCGGGATCGTCGAGTCGCTCCGGCTCGCGCTGCCTGACGGCGGCCGAGTCGCGATCACACCGCCGGTGTACCCGCCGTTCTTCGAGCTCGTCGAAGAGGCCCGATGTCAGGTCGAGGAGGTCCCGCTGCTCGAGCAGTGGGGGCAGTACCGGCTCGACCTGGAGGGCCTCGAGCGGGCGTTCGCCGGCGGGGTCGGCGTCTTCCTGCTCTGCAACCCGCACAACCCGGTCGGGCTCGTGCACGACCGGGCCGACCTCGTCGCGATCGCCGAACTCGCTGCGAAGTACGACGTCCTCGTCATCAGCGACGAGATCCACGCACCCCTGACCCACCCCGGCGTGCAGTTCACCCCGTTCGCCGCCGTCGCCGAGCCGCTCGGTGCCCGGAGCGTGTGCGTGACCTCGGCGAGCAAGGGCTGGAACCTCGCCGGTGTGAAGTGCTCGGTCATCGTCGCCGGCGATCCCCGGACCGCCGCGCTCCTCGACACCCTGTGGGAGGAGGTCGCCTGCCGCACGAGCATCCTCGGGCTGCACGCGAACCTGGCGGCGTTCACCCTGGCGACGGACTGGCTCGACGACGTCGTGGCGCGCATCGTGGCGAACGACCGGCTGCTCGCCAAGCTGCTCGCCGAGCACCTGCCCGGGGTCGTCTACACGCGGCCGCGCGCCGGGTACCTGGCGTGGCTCGACTTCCGCGGCATCGGCCTCGGCGACGACCCCGCGGTGCCGCTGCGTGAGAACGCGTACGTCGCGCTCAACTCCGGGCTGGGGTTCGGGTCCGAGGGGCGCGGGTTCGTCCGGCTCAACCTGGCGTGCTCACCGGAGACCCTGCGCGAGGCCGTGTTCCGGATCGCCTCGGCGTACCCGTCGAGCGCGCAGGAGGGGCTGGTCTGGCACGTCGCCTGAGTGCATGCCGCTGACCCAGCCGAGAGGTCTTGTCTACTTCGAGTAGACAGCTTTGCCCAATCCCGATTGGACGCGTAGCGTGAAGCGCGCGGAACTCGTGGACCGGTTTACGCGATCGGCCGAGTCAACGACGGGGAGAAGGCCGGGAATGAGCCGACACACTGTTCGCGCCGAGCGCGACGGGAAGTACTGGTTGATCTGGATCGACGGCGTCATCCGGACGCAGGCGAAGCGCGAACGAGAGATCGAGCTGATGGCCCGCGACTGGCTCTCGCTGATGAACGACGACCGCGATCCGGAGTCCTTCGAACTCGTCGTCGAGGTGGCGATGCCCGAAGCGGCGCAGGCGCACCTGGATCGGGCGGTCGCGCTCCGCGAGGAGTCCGAGCGCGCACGCATCGAGGCGGCAAAGGAGACGGCCGCCGCGGCGTTGGTCCTGCACGAGTCCGGGCTCACGGTGCGTGAGATCGGACCACTGCTCCACGTCTCGCACCAGCGAGCACAACAGCTGGTCGCCGCGGCTCGCTGACCGACCTGGTCATCGCGCTCCGCTGCGGTCAGGCCACGTACTGGTTGCGGCCGACGACGCGGATGCGCAGGTCGTCGTCACGGTCCATCGCGAGGAGCTCGCGGGCCACGAACCCGACGGACGGCCACCGGGACACCTCGGTCACCATGAAGCCGTCGATGAAGACCTGCCACGCGCCGGCCTCGCGGACCGCCTGCACCTCGTACGTCGCCATGCCGCGAGCGTACCGGGACCGGGCCGCCGTCAGTGCAGGTCGAACGGCGGTGCAGGTCGAACGTCAGCGCAGGTCGAACGTCAGTGCAGGTCGAGGGTCATGTGCACGTCGGCTCGCACGTACGGACTCGGGGCGACCTCGTCCTCGCGCAGGTGCCGGAACCCGAACGCCTCGTACAGGTGCACGGCGCTGGCGAGCTGTGCGTTGCTCTCCAGGTCGATGCGGCGTGCGCCGAGTTCGCGCGCCCGGTCGAGCGCAGCGGTGATGAGCTTCCGCCCGGTGCCGTGCCCCTGGTGGTCGGGGGAGACCGCCATCTTCACGAGCTCGAACACGCCGGGGGTGGTGGGCACGACCCCGATGCACCCGATGACCTGGTCGTCGAGCCGGGCGACCAGGACGGCCCCGCCCCGTTCCACGACGCGGCCGACGGGATCGGAGAGGAACACGCGGTCCTCGTCCTCGAGGGTGAAGTACCGGGTGATCCACGCCTCGTTGAGCGTGCGGAACGCCTCGGCGTCCGCGGGGGTGGCGAGGTCGGCGATGGTGACGGTGGAGGTTGCTTCGGGCATGCATCCATCCTCGATCGACGATGCAGTCACGTCCAATACTCGTTCGCGCTGATCGATAGCCTGTGTGCATGGATCGAGAACCGGACGTCGACCTCCGGCAGCTGCGGGCGTTCCTCACCGTCGCCGACGAGTTGCACTTTGGCCGAGCGGCCGAGCAGCTGCGGATCGCCCAGCCCGCGCTGTCCCAGCAGATCCGGCGCACCGAACGCGCGCTCGGGGTCGACCTGTTCGTCCGGACCAGCCGCAGTGTGGCCCTGACCGCCGCCGGCCGGGTGCTGCAGGGGCGTGCGCGATCGCTGCTCGGGCAGGTGCGACGGGACCTCGACGAGACGGTGCGGGTCGGTCGGGGCGAGGTCGGTCGGCTCGACGTCGGGTTCGTCGTCTCCGCGCTGCCCCTCGGTCCGATCGAACGCGTGCAGGCGTTCCGGGAGCGCTACCCGCTGGTCCGGGTGGAACTGACCGAGGGGTACTCGTCGACCCTGCTCGCCCGGATCGTCCGCGGCGAGCTCGACCTCGCCGTCGTCCGCGATGCCGACCCGGACCCCGCCGTGCGGCTGCTGCAGTTCCGGTCCGAGGCGTTCGTCGCCGCCGTGCCGCGCGGGCACCGTCTGGCGGACCGCGAACGCATCCGCGGCACCGAACTGGTCGACGAGCCGTTCGTGTTCTTCCCGGCGGTCGCGGGGGCTCTGGCGACCGAGCGCAACCTCGCACCGGTCACCGCCGGTGGTCGCCGTCCCGTCATCGTGCAGGAGGCCACGACCTGGGCGACCGTGCTGCACCTGGTCGGGGTGGGCCTCGGTGTCACGGTGGTGCCGGAGAGTGCCGCGCTCGCCGCACCCGACACGGTGGCGCTCCTGCCGCTCGAGGGCAGCGACCACCGCAGCGAGCTCGCATGGGCGATGCGCGCCGACGACGACCGCGAGATCCTGCGCAACTTCGTCGCCGCGGACTGACCGAGCGGACCGCGCGCGCCGAAGGAAGCCGTCCGGGCGTCCTCGCTCAGCCGAGCGACAGGACGGGCGCCCGGTGGTCACCGAGTTCGTCGATGCGCCACGGCCGAGCCCCGCGCAGTGTCAAGCCGAGCTGGACGAGCACGAACCCGACGTGCGGCTCGACGTCGGGGTCCCACGGCCCCTCGACGCCCAGACCGAACGCGCCGAGTTCGTCGTCGGCCTCGTCCCGCAGCGTCAGCCGCCACCGGCCGTCGCCGAGTTCCTCGACCACGGCCCAGCGGGCGGTGCCGAACCGGCTCACGCCGTCTTGGTGATGTCCGCGGTGAAGTTCTGCACGCGCTGCAGCAGGGAGGCACCACGCATCGCGATGGTCGCGGGCGGGTTCAGGTGCGGGGGCGCGGTGCGGATCAGCATCGGGCACCCGAGGTCTTCGCAGATGTACGTGCCGATCGTGTTGCCGTTGCGCCCGGACTCACCGGCACGCGCGGCGGAGAACAGCCGGACCTGGGTCGCGGGCTGCGGCGAGTGGCAGAACGAGCACATCGCGGCGATGCCGGGGCGCAGCGAGCCACCGGCGGACCGGACGACGATGCCCACGGGGCGCTCGTCGATCCAGGACACGATGTACCCGCGGCGGGCGGCCTGCGGGTCGCGCCAGCCCAGGAACTCGCGTTCGTCCCAGAGTGTCTCGTGCAGGCCCGGGATGGGCAGCTGTGCGAGTTCGTCGGGGGTGGCGTTCACGAACGACGATCGGATGTCGGCTTCGGTCAGTGGCTTCACGGTCCGATCACCATATGCCTCGCCCCCGACACGTGGTGCGTCACGACAGTCGTGTGGTCGACGGTGCGGTCTCGGATCGCCCCGTTCAGGACAGTCTGGAGGCGCGGATCGCCCCGAGCGCGCTGCTCCCGTCCGCCACCAGCACCGCCCGGCGCAGGGCGTCGCGTCCGACGCGACGGGCGGCCGCGTCGTCCGCGGCGAACTCCACGAGCACACGCGTCGACCGCGCCATGGCGCGCGCACCGGGCACCCACGGGACCGCACGCTCGATCGATTCCGCGACCGCGACCGCAGCCGCGTGGTGCTGGGTCAGGTGGGCGCGTTCGTGGGCGACCACGGCCTCCAGTTCGTCGGTGCGCAACCGGTCTGCCAAGCCGGTGCTGACGAGGACGCCACCGCTCCGACCCGGCACGGCGCACGCCAGTGCGTGGTCGGCCTCGACGACGGCGACGGGGGTGCCGTCGATCTCGCGGTGCGGGGCGACGCCGGAACGCATCGCCTGCCGGACGGCCTCGTGTTCCGGGCCGGGGCGCACCCGGACCGCGACGACGAACGCGACGACCGCGAGGAGCGCGACGCCGACGTTGAAGCCGTGCGTGGGGGAGCCGTCCCCGCCGAACAGCTCGGTGACCGGACGGTCCGCGAGCACCACGAGGGTGATGCCGGCCACGAAGCCGACGACGCCGAGCAGGACCGCGACCGACCAGCAGACCAGCGCGGTGCGGGGCCGGTCGATCGTCCAGGCGGAACGGGTCAGGACCCGGGGCGCGAACACCACCACCGCGAGTGCGAGGACGATGAGCGCGATTCCGGCGACGACCACGGTGCGCAGCCGGTCAGGAGCGGGCGCGGGCGTCGAGGGCGCGGCGCAGGGCCTCGAGGTCGTCCGAGGCGAGCGAGCCGGTGAACTGCAGCAGCGCCGCCTCGCGGTCGGACGACGCGGCCAGCGCGCTCGACATCAGCGACGCGGTCTGCTCGTCGCGACTGTGCACGGCGCGGAACGTCAGGGGAGCGTCGTCGTGCTGCTCCCGTTCCACCTGGCCCTTGCGGCCGAGGCGGTCGAGCACGGTGAGGACGGTCGTCAGCGCGGGGCGGGGCTCCGGGAACGCGTCGAGCACCTGGCGTGCGGTGCGCCCGGAGTCGGCGGAGCGGAGGGCATCGAGCACCGCCTGCTCCAGCTGCCCGCGGGGGCGCGATCGTTGTCCGGCCATCCCCGCATTCTACGAGATGTCGAAGGCTCGCTCGCGACACACGCTCGAAACGCGGCCTCGGTATGCTCGTCGCGGACAACTGAACACACCGGCCGTTCATCCGTCGCGGGAGACGCCGTGCACGTACCTCCGGGTACGTCGTGCCTCTGGGTACGTCGTGCCCTCGGGCGCACGCACGGCACCGAAGGAGCAATCCCCCCGTCAATCTCTCAGGTCCCACACCGCAGCGGACAGGCCACTCTGAAAAGCAGACGCTCGGTCGTCTCGCCCACGGTGAAAGCCGCCGGACCTCACGGGCCGCGGTGAAACTCTCAGGCCCATGACAGAGGGGGAGTTCCACCCGGCGATCGTCGCCGGGCCCTGCCGATGCCAGGAGAACTCCGCCATGAGTCCGTCCCCACTGCCCACGCCGGGTCAGCGTTCGTCGCCGCTCGAAGCCGTGCACGAGGCCGCCGGTGCGACCTTCACCGACTTCGCCGGGTACCGCATGCCCGTGCGCTACTCGTCAGACCTCGCCGAGCACCACGCCGTGCGCCAGGCCGCCGGGGTCTTCGACCTGTCGCACATGGCCGAGATCGGGGTGACCGGCACCGACGCCGTCGCCTTCCTCGACCACGCGCTCGCCGGCTCCTTCGGCACGATGCCCATCGGTCGCGCCAAGTACTCGCTGCTGCTCGCCGAGGACGGCGGGATCCTCGACGACCTGGTCGTGTACCGGACCGACGACGACGTCTTCCTCGTCGTCGCGAACGCGTCCAACCGCGACGTTGCCGTCACCGCGCTCACCGCCCGGGCCGACGGCTTCGACGTCGAGGTCTCCGACGACTCCGACACCACGGCCCTCGTCGCGATCCAGGGCCCCGCGGCTGCCGGCACGCTCGACGCGCTCGTCGTCGCCGACCGCCTGCAGCCCGAGAACCCGCTCGACGAACTCGGCTACTACCGCGTGCTGCACGCGGTGTTCGACGGTGCCGACGTGCTCGTCGCGCGGACCGGGTACACCGGCGAGGACGGCTTCGAGGTCTACACGGACCCGGGCACCGCCCCGGTGCTCTGGGACGCCCTGCTCGAGGCCGGTGCCGACCGCGGCGTCGTCCCCGCCGGGCTCGCCGCGCGCGACACCCTGCGACTCGAGGCCGGCATGCCCCTCTACGGGCACGAGCTCGGCACCGATGTCCGTCCCGCCCAGGCCGGCCTCGGCCGCGTCGTCGCGAAGGACGGCGAGTTCGTCGGTGCTGCCGGCGTCACCCCGTCCGCGGACGCCCGCGTGCTCGTCGGCCTGGTGACCGAGGGCCGCCGTGCTCCCCGCGCCGGCTACGACGTCGTGCTCGACGGCGCGGTCGTCGGCACCGTGACCTCGGGCGCGCTCTCGCCGACGCTCGGCCACCCCGTCGCGATGGCCTTCGTCGACCCGGCCGCGCTCGCCGCCGTGTCGGACGGGGCACAGGTCCTCCACATCGACGTCCGCGGGACTGCCGTCCCCAGCACGGTCTCCGCGTTCCCCTTCTACCGCCGCGCCTCGAAAGGCTGACCCCATGACCGACCAGACCGCACTCCAGTACACGGCCGACCACGAGTGGCTGCTCGTCGAGGGCGACACCGTCACCGTCGGCATCACCGACCACGCCGCCGAGCAGCTCGGTGACGTCGTCTACGTCGAGCTCCCCGCCGTCGGCACCGCCACCACCGCTGGCGACCAGATCGGCGAGATCGAGTCGACCAAGAGCGTCGGCGAGCTCTTCGCCCCGATCGAGGGCGAGGTCGTCGAGGTCAACGACGCCGTCGTCGACACCCCCGACACCGTCAACCAGGACCCGTTCGGCGCCGGCTGGCTCGTGAAGATCAAGGTCGACGGCACCTCGTTCCCCGAGGACCTGATGGACCACGACGCGTACCGGGCCTCCATCGCATGACCGCGTTCGAGAACCTCCAGACGTCCTTCGCCGACCGCCACATCGGCACCACCCCGGCCGACCAGCAGGCCATGCTCGACGTCGTCGGACAGCCGTCGCTCGACGCGCTGGTCCGTGCCGCGATCCCGGAGGCCATCCACGTCGGCCCCGTCGCCGACTCGGTGATCCCGGCCGCCGTCGGCGAGACCGAGGCGCTCGCCGAACTCCGCGCGAAGGCCGGCCGCAACACCGTCCGTCGCGCCATGATCGGCCTCGGCTACCACGGCACCCACACGCCCGCGGTGATCCAGCGCAACGTGCTCGAGAACCCGAGCTGGTACACGGCGTACACGCCCTACCAGCCGGAGATCTCGCAGGGCCGCCTCGAAGCGCTCATCAACTTCCAGACGATGGTGTCCGACCTGACCGGCATGGCCACCGCCGGCGCCTCGATGCTCGACGAGGGCACCGCCGTGGTCGAGGGCATGCTCCTCGCCCGCCGCGCGTCCAAGGTCAAGGGTGACGCGTTCCTCGTCGACGCCGACCTGCTGCCGCAGACCCGTGCGCTGCTCGACCACCGTGCCGACGCCGTGGGCATCACGCTGCGCGCGTTCGACGCTGCCGACGGCCCGAGCGACGACCAGCTCGACGGTGCGTTCGGTGTCATCGTGCAGTACCCGGGCGCGTCGGGCCGCATCGTCGACCCGTCGTCCGTCATCGAGCGGGTCCACGCCGGTGGCGGCATCGCCGTCGTCGCAGCCGACCTGCTCGCGATGACCCTGCTCGCCAGCCCCGGCGACCTGGGTGCCGACGTGGCCGTCGGGACGAGCCAGCGCTTCGGCGTCCCGCTCGGCTTCGGTGGCCCGCACGCCGGCTACCTCGCGGTGCGCGCCGGCCTCGAGCGCCAGCTCCCCGGTCGCCTGGTCGGGGTGTCCTTCGATGCCGACGGTCAGATGGCCTACCGCCTCAGCCTGCAGACCCGCGAGCAGCACATCCGCCGCGAGAAGGCGACGAGCAACATCTGCACCGCGCAGGTCCTGCTCGCCGTGATGGCCTCGATGTACGCGGTGTACCACGGGCCCGAGGGCCTGCGGTTCATCGCCGGTCGGGTCGCGCGGACCACCGGTGCACTCGCCGCCGTGGCGCGTGACGCCGGGGTCGAGGTCGTGCACGACGCCTTCTTCGACACGCTCACCCTGCGGGCCGTCGGTCGCGCCGAGGCGATCGTCGCGGCAGCACAGGACGCCGGCTACCTGCTGCACGTCGTGGACGCCGACACGTTCCAGCTGTCCGTCGACGAGACGACCACGCCCGACGACGTCGTGGCGCTGGCGAACGTGCTCGGGGCGGTGGACGTGACCGTCCCCGCGACCGAGACCGCCGTGCGCGACGCGGCCACGGGCCTCCCGGCCGCCCTGCAGCGCGAGAGCGACTACCTGACGCACCCCGTGTTCAGCGCACACCGCAGTGAGACCCGCATGATGCGGTACCTCAAGCACCTGTCCGACAAGGACTACGCGCTCGACCGCGGCATGATCCCGCTCGGCAGCTGCACGATGAAGCTCAACGCGGCGACCGAGATGGCCGCCGTGACCTGGCCGGAGTTCGCGAACATCCACCCGTTCGCACCGCGCGAGGACGTCGAGGGGTACCTCGACATGATCGGCGACCTCGAGTCGTGGCTCGCCGAGGTCACCGGCTACGACACCGTGTCCCTGCAGCCGAACGCCGGCAGCCAGGGTGAGCTCGCCGGCCTGCTGGCCATCCGTGGGTACCACCAGGCTCGTGGCGACGAGGACCGGACGGTCTGCCTCATCCCGTCGAGCGCGCACGGCACGAACGCGGCGTCCGCGGTGCTCGCCGGCATGAAGGTCGTCGTGGTGGCCTGCGACGAGAACGGCAACGTCGACCTCGAGGACCTCCGGGCCCGTGTCGCCGCCAACGCCGACACCCTCGCGGCCCTGATGATCACGTACCCGTCCACCCACGGCGTCTACGAGCACGACATCCGCGAGATCTGCGACGCCGTGCACGACGCCGGCGGCCAGGTCTACGTCGACGGCGCGAACCTCAACGCGCTGCTCGGCCACGCCCGCTTCGGCGACTTCGGGGGCGACGTGTCGCACCTCAACCTGCACAAGACCTTCTGCATCCCGCACGGCGGTGGCGGCCCCGGCGTGGGACCCGTCGCCGCGAAGGCACACCTGGCACCGTTCCTGCCCGGCCACCCGTTCGCGCAGCAGGCCGACCGGCGCTCCGGCGCGACCGCCGCCGAGGCGGACGACCGCCTGGCCCACGCCGGCGGCCCGGTCAGTGCGGCGCCGTACGGCAGCCCGAGCATCCTACCGATCACGTGGACGTACGTCCGGATGATGGGGCTCGAGGGCCTCACCCGTGCGACCGAGGCCGCGGTCCTCGGGGCGAACTACATCGCGGCCCGTCTGCGTGATGCGTTCCCCGTGCTGTACACGGGCGACGACGGACTGGTCGCGCACGAGTGCATCCTCGACCTCCGCCCGCTGCGCGACACCACCGGCATCACGGTCGACGACGTCGCGAAGCGCCTGGTCGACTACGGGTTCCACGCGCCGACGATGTCGTTCCCGGTGGCGGGCACGCTCATGGTCGAACCGACCGAGAGCGAGGACCTCGCCGAGCTCGACCGCTTCGTCGACGCCATGCTCGCGATCCGGGCCGAAGCTGCAGCGGTCGAGCGCGGGGAGTGGCCGGCGGACGACAACCCGCTCGTGCACGCGCCGCACACCGCCTCGTCGGTGATCTCGGGGGAGTGGGCGCACGCCTACACCCGCGAGCAGGCCGTCTACCCGTTGCCGGGCATCAGCGGCCGGAAGTACTGGCCGCCGGTGCGTCGCATCGACCAGGCGTACGGGGACCGCAACCTGGTGTGTGCCTGCCCGCCGATCGAGGCGTTCGCCTGATCCCGACCAGCGCCGACACCCTCGTCGTCGCCCTGTGCTCAGTCGCTGAGCGCCTCGTGCCCCGTCCGGTCCTCCGGACGGGGCACGGTCGTGTCCCGGCTGGTCACGACACCCCGCTCAGTTCCGCCGAGCGGTCACGAACCGTCGTCCGGACCCGCTCCCACCGACAGTTCGTGACCACTCGGCGCGCCACCCACGGCATGTCCTGACCGCTCGACGCGGCCCCCGAGCCGTACCCCTGAGCGATGCTCGGCCGTCCCCCGACTTGCACAGAAGTGTGACGGAGTGCAATGGATTTCATGCGGATGCAACAAAAACGCACCCTTCACCGGCACGCGCGCGAATGTTGCATCTTGTCGCAAGGATCGTGCAAGTTGGTTACCGGCGTGTAACCGTTCGCCCCTGGGTTTGGACGCCGCTGTTCACCTTGCCTACGCTGCAAAGGTCAAACGCGCCCGGGCGACACCGCTGTGCCCTGCGCGTCCCATGCACCAGGAGGAACCTTGATCAAGAAGCGCGCCGGGCTTTCCGCCCTCGCCGTGCTCGGGGCCACAGCACTCGCCCTGACCGCCTGCTCCAGCAACAGCTCCGACGGGGGTGGCTCGGGCTCGGCGAACGCGTCCGGGATCGTCACCACCAACGGCAGCGAACCCCAGAACCCGCTGATCCCGTCGAACACCACCGAGACCGGTGGCGGCAAGATCATCGACTCGCTCTTCGAGGGCCTCGTCTCGTACGACGCCGACGGCAAGCCGGTCAACGAGGTCGCCAAGAGCATCGACACCGATGACTCGAAGACGTTCGACATCACGCTGAACACCGGCTACACCTTCACCAACGGCGAGAAGGTCACGGCCGAGTCGTTCACCAAGGCGTGGAACTGGGCAGCCCAGAAGTCGAACGCCCAGGGCGCCAGCTACTTCTTCGAGAACATCGAGGGCTACAACGCCGACAAGGACTCCGAGCTCACCGGCCTCAAGGTCGTGGACGACGACGAGTTCACCGTCACGCTGAAGTCGGCGCAGTCCGACTTCCCGCTGTCGCTCGGCTACTCGGCGTTCGTGCCGCTCCCGTCGGCGTTCTACGACGACACCAAGGCCTTCGGTGAGAACCCGATCGGCAACGGTCCGTACAAGCTCGACGGCAAGAAGGCCTGGACCCACAACCAGTCCATCAAGCTCGTCACCAACAAGGACTACGAGGGCAAGCGCAAGCCGAAGAACGGTGGTCTCACGATCACGTTCTACGCCTCGCAGGACACCGCGTACTCCGACGCCCAGGGCGGCAACCTCGACGTCCTCGACGCCGTGCCGGACAGCGCATTCAAGACCTACAAGTCCGACTTCCCGGACTCGAACGTCAACCAGCCCGCCGCGATCTTCCAGGCGATCTACCTGCCCTACTACCTCGACCACTGGAAGGGTGAAGAGGGCAAGCTGCGTCGCGAGGCCGTCTCGATGGCGATCAACCGCAAGCAGATCACCGACAAGATCTTCGACGGCACCCGCACCCCGGCCAAGGACTTCACCTCCCCGGTGATCGCCGGCTGGAACGACGACCTCGACGGTTCGGACGTCCTGGACTACGACGAGTCCGAGGCCAAGAAGCTCTGGGCCGAGGCCGACAAGATCTCGAAGTACGACGACACGCTCACCATCACGTACAACGCCGATGGTGGCCACGAGGCCTGGGTGACCGCGGTCACGAACTCGATCTCGAACACGCTCGGCATCAAGGCCGAGGGCAACGCGATCCCGACGTTCCAGGAAGCCCTGGACCTCCAGACGAACGACAAGCTCACGGGCGGCAGCCGCACCGGTTGGCAGGCCGACTACCCGTCGCTGTACAACTTCCTCGGCCCGACCATGGGTGAGGGCTCGTCGAACAACTACTCGCGGTACGACTCCAAGGAGTACAACGAGCTGCTCGCCAAGGGCCGTTCGGCTGCGACCGTCGAAGAGGGCAACAAGTCCTTCGACCAGGCACAGGAACTCCTGTTCGAGGACCTGCCCGAGATCCCGCTCTGGTACTCCAACGTGACCGGTGTCTGGAACGCGGACAACGTGTCGAACGTCAAGTTCGGCTGGAACTCGGTGCCGCTGTACTACGACATCGAGGTCAAGAACTGATCCAGGTCTCCTAGAGACCGAAGCGCGAGCAGGTATCCTGCTTCGCGATCACCGGACGGGGGTTCGGGGACCGCACAGGTCCCCGAACCCCCGTACCACGGTGGCAACACCCCCACACAGCGGGCGCCCTCCCGCACCGGACATCCGTGCCGACCCTCGGACCGTCCACCCCTCACCACAATGAACCTGATCGACATCGCTCCGGACCGGGCAGTGATCTGATGCTCTGGTACCTCGGCAAGCGCCTCCTGCAACTCATCCCCGTGTTCTTCGGGGCCACGTTCCTCATCTACTTCCTGGTCTTCTCGCTGCCCGGCGACCCGATCGCCGCGCTGTTCGGCGACCGGCAGCCGTCGCCGCAGGTCATCGAGACGCTGCGTCAGCAGTACAACCTCGACAAGCCGTTCATCGTGCAGTACCTGCTCTGGATCGGCGGCGTGTTCCGCGGCGACCTCGGCGTGACCTACTCGGGTCTGCCGGTCAGCCAGCAGCTCGCATCGGCCTTCCCGATCACCGCGCGCCTGGCGATCCTCGCGCTCGTGTTCGAGGCCGTCGCCGGCATCGTCGTCGGCGTCGTCGCGGGTCTGCGCAAGGGCAAGCTGTTCGACGCCACCGCGCTCGTCGTGTCGCTCCTGCTCATCTCGGTGCCGACCTTCGTCGTCGGGTTCGTGCTGCAGTACGTCTTCGGCATCAAGCTCGGGCTGTTCCGCGTCACGGTGTCCGGCGAGGCGCCGTGGAGCGAACTCGTCCTGCCGGCGATCGTCCTCGCCTCGGTCTCGTTCGCGTACATCGTGCGTCTGACCCGGGCCAGCGTCGCCGAGAACATGAGCGCCGACTTCGTGCGCACCGCCACGGCCAAGGGCCTGCCCCGCCGTCGTGTCGTCGGCGTGCACATCTTCCGGAACTCGCTCATCCCCGTGGTGACCTACCTGGGCGTCGACATCGGCAACCTGATGGTCGGCGCGATCGTGACCGAGGGCATCTTCAACATCAACGGTGTCGGCGGCACGGTGTTCCGCGCCGTCAAGCTCGGCGAAGGCCCGACGGTGGTCTCCTTCGTCGCCGTGATGGTCATCATCTTCATGCTCGCCAACCTCCTGGTGGACCTGCTCTACGCCGTCCTGGACCCGAGGATCCGCTATGCCAAGTAACGCCGCACCCCGCTCGGCGACGCACTACGTCGCCCCGCTCGAAGAAACCCCCCTGCAGGCGGTCGACCAGGTCAACGAGGACGAGAAGACCCGTTCCCTGTGGACCGACGCCTGGGAGTCCATGCGGACCCGCCCGACGTTCTGGATCTCCTCGATCCTGATCCTGCTGATCATCGTCGTCGCGGTCTTCCCGGGGCTCTTCGCCCACGTCGACCCGCGCGCGTCGAACCTCGACAACAGCGATGGCGGGCCCGAGGCCGGGCACATCCTCGGCTTCACGCGTCAGGGCTCGGACGTCTACGCCCGCGTGATCTGGGGCGCCCAGAACTCGCTCATCGTCGGCATCGTCGCGACGATCCTGGTGTCGATCGTCGGCATCGTGATCGGTTCCCTGGCCGGCTTCTACGGCGGCTGGCTCGACACGATCGTGTCCCGCATCGGTGACATCTTCTTCTCGATCCCCACCGTCCTCGGTGCGATCGTGATCATGTCGGTCATCCCCGCGCGGAACGCGATCACCGTCGCGCTCGTCCTCGCTGCGTTCGCGTGGCCGCAGATCGCCCGCATCATGCGTGGCGCCGTGCTGAGCGCCAAGCAGGCCGACTACGTCATGGCGTCGGCGGCCCTGGGTGTCAACCGGTTCCGGACGCTCGTGCGCCACGTCATCCCGAACTCGCTGGCTCCGGTCATCGTGGTCGCGACCGTGTCGCTCGGCACGTTCATCGTCGCCGAGGCGACGCTGTCGTTCCTCGGCATCGGTCTGCCGCCGTCGGCCCTGAGCTGGGGCCTCGACATCGGCACCGCCCAGACATCGATCCGCACGAACCCGTCGACGATCTTCTGGCCGTCGGCAGCCCTGTCCATCACCGTGCTCGCGTTCCTGCTCCTCGGTGACGTGGTGCGCGACGCGCTCGACCCGAAGGCGAGGGCCCGCCGATGAGCGAGACACTGACCCAGACGAACAGCAGCCGCACCGGTGGTTCCGGCGCGCCGCTGCTCGAGATCACCGACCTGCAGGTCGGCTTCAAGACCCAGAGCGGCCTCGTACAGGCCGTCCGCGGCGTCAACCTCACCCTCGAGCAGGGCGAGCGCCTGGCCATCGTCGGCGAGTCCGGTTCGGGCAAGTCGACGAGCGCCCAGGCGATCATCAAGCTGCTCCCCGGCACCGGTGAGGTCACCGGCGGCTCGATCAAGTTCAACGGGCGCGAGCTCGTCGGGCTGAGCGACAAGGAGATGTCGGAGATCCGCGGGAAGGAGATCGGCTACGTCCCCCAGGACCCGATGTCGAACCTCAACCCGCTGTGGTCGATCGGCTTCCAGGTCGAGGAGGCGATCCGTGCGAACGGCATGGCGACCGGCAAGAAGGCCGTCCGTGACCGTGCCGTCGAGGTCCTGCAGGAAGCCGGCCTCGGCGACGCCTCGACCCGCCTGAAGCAGTACCCGCACGAGTTCTCCGGCGGCATGCGCCAGCGCGTGCTCATCGGTATCGGTCTGTCGAGCCGCCCGCAGCTGCTCATCGCCGACGAGCCGACGAGCGCGCTCGACGTCACCGTCCAGCGCGTCATCCTCGACCACCTCGAGAGCCTGACCCGCGACTTCGGCACCTCGGTGCTGTTCATCACGCACGACCTCGGCCTCGCCGCCGAGCGTGCCGAGAAGCTCGTCGTGATGTACAAGGGCCAGGTCGTCGAGGCCGGTCCCTCGAAGGAGATCCTGGCCAACCCGCAGCACCCGTACACGCAGCGGCTCGTCGCGGCGGCCCCGTCGCTGGCCAGCCGTCGCATCCAGTCGAAGGTGCAGCACGCGCGCGTCGACATCGCCGACGCCGGCAACGACGACGCCGAGCTGATCGCCCGGGCCCAGGAGCGCGAGCACCGTCCGGCCGAGGACCTCATCGTGGTGAAGAACCTCGAGAAGGTCTACAAGCTGCGCGGCAAGAGCCTCGCCACCCGCGAGCTCAAGGCCGTCGACGACGTGTCGTTCTCGATCCAGAAGGGCACCACCACGGCGCTCGTCGGCGAGTCCGGTTCGGGCAAGTCGACCGTCGCGAAGCTCGTCCTGCAGCTCGAGAGCATCACGAGCGGCACCGTGCAGTTCGACGGCATCGACATCGGCGCGCTGAAGGGCAAGGACCTCTTCGACTTCCGCCGCCGCGTGCAGCCGGTGTTCCAGGACCCGTACGGCTCCCTGGACCCGATGTACAACGTCGGGAACACGATCGCCGAGCCGCTCGCCACGCACAAGGTGGGCGACAAGGCCTCGCGTCGCGCCCGGGTGCTGGAGCTGCTCGACCAGGTCGCGCTGCCGAAGTCGATGGTGAACCGCTACCCGAACGAGCTGTCCGGTGGCCAGCGACAGCGCATCGCCGTCGCCCGCGCGCTGGCGCTCAAGCCGGAGGTCATCGTCCTCGACGAGGCCGTCTCCGCGCTCGACGTGCTCGTGCAGGGGCAGATCCTCGACCTGCTCACCGAGCTGCAGACCGAGCTCGGCCTGACGTACCTGTTCATCACGCACGACCTCGCGGTCGTCCGCCTCGTCGCGGACAACGTGTGCGTCATGCGCCGTGGGCAGATCGTCGAGAAGGCGACGACCGACGAGGTCTTCGCCGCCCCGAAGGAGCAGTACACGAAGGACCTCCTGGCCGCCATCCCCGGCGCCGGGTTCGAGTTCGGACGCTGATCCACCTGGACACGAACGAGGCCGGACGCCCCGTCGTCCTCCGCGCTGGTCGCGGGGGCGCGGTGGCGTCCGGCCTCGTCGCCGTCCTGGGCCTGTTCCTGCTCGGCGATGCGGCGTTCCGGGGGAGCTGGGACGTCGTCCTCCGTGCCGCCGGCCCGATCGCCGTGCTCGTCTGGGCGCTCTGGGTCCTGACCTACCGTCCGTGCATCGTCATCGACGAGCGCGCGGTCACCGTGGTCAACCCGCTCCGCCGCACCGTGGTGCCGTGGCAGGCCGTCGCCGACGTCCGGCTCCGCTGGCAGATCGTGATCGAGACGGTCGCCGGCCGGAAGGTCCAATGCTGGGGCGGGCCGTCGCTGCCGCGGCCGAAACCGGCCCGGCGCGGTGAGCGGGCCGTCCTGCGACAGCCCGACGAGATGACGGTGCTGCTCGACCGCTGGTCCGAGCACCGCGACGGCACCGGCGCCGGCGACGCCGTGCGCGGCTGGGACGTGCCGGCCCTGGCGGTCGGCGCAGCGGCGCTGGCGCTGCTCGCCGCCTCGCTGCTCAGCCTGTGGCTGGGGGCCTGACGCGGCTCGCGATCGCGACCACACGACGGACGGGAGGCCCGGTACCAGCTGGTACCGGGCCTCCCGTCCGTCCGTTGGTCACGTCCACGGCGTGACCGGCGTCGTCAGACGACCGCGCCGACCCGCTCGGTGAGCAGGTGCTCCTGGTCGGTCTGGATGCAGGCGACACCGCGGCCGTGCACGGGCTCGAGACCCGGGTCGATCGTGCGGCACTGCTCCTGCCGGCCCTCGTCGAGGAGCTGGTAGAGCGGGCAGCGCGTGCGGAACCGGCAGCCGTCGATGCGCTCCGTGGGGGAGGGCAGGTCGCCGTCGAGCAGGATGCGCCCGCGGGCGGCCTCGGCCATGGGGTCCGGCACCGGCACGGCCGACAGCAGCGCCCGGGTGTACGGGTGCTGCGGGTCCGAGAAGACCGCGTCGCCGTCGCCGTACTCGACGATGCGGCCGAGGTACATGACCGCGACGTCGTCGGCGATGTGCCGGACGACGGACAGGTCGTGCGCCACGAACAGGTAGGACAGCCCGAGGCGGTGCTTGAGGTCCTCGAGCAGGTTGATCACACCGGCCTGCACCGAGACGTCGAGCGCGGAGACCGGCTCGTCGAGCACCAGGATCTTCGGCTCGACGATGAGCGCACGGGCGATGCCGATGCGCTGCCGCTGGCCGCCGGAGAACTCGTGCGGGTACCGGTCGATGTAGCTCGGCTCGAGCCCGACCAGCTCGAGGACCTCGCGCACCCGCCGGCGGATCTCGTCCTTCGCGACGCCGTGCACGGTGAGGGGTTCACCGATCACCGAGCCGATGTCGAGGCGCGGGTCGATCGACGCCATCGGGTCCTGGAAAACGACCTGGATGTCGCGGCGCAGTGCCAGACGGTCCTTCTTGGACAGCGAGGCGGTGTCGACGCCGTTCACCCGGATGGTGCCGTGCTGGGCCCCGGCGAGCTCGAGGATCTCCATGATGGTGGTCGTCTTGCCGCAGCCGGACTCGCCGACCAGACCGAGCACCTGGCCGCGCTTGAGCGTCAGGGAGATGCCGTCCACCGCGTGCACCTCGCCGATCTGCCGGCGGAAGAGCGCGCCCTTGGTGAGCGGGAACGTCTTGACGACGTCCTGCAGCTCGAGCACGACCTCGTCGCCGTGGTCGACCGCTGCCTCGGGGACGTCCTCGGGGCGGGGGAAGATCTCCGAGCGCTCGAGGGTGCCCGCGGCGATCTCGTCGCGACGGATGCACGCGGCGGTGTGGTCGTCGAGCAGGGTGCCGTTGCCGATCGTCTGGACGGCACCGGTCAGGACCGGGTTGTCGGCGCTCTGCGGCACCGTCGGTGCGACGAGGGCGGGTTCGCCGTCGCGGCAGGCGTCGATGACGGCGGGGCAGCGGTCGGCGAACGGGCAGCCGGTCGGCTTCTGCGTGAGCAGGGGCGGGCGGCCGTCGAGCGGGACGAGCCGCTCGGTGCGGGCGGACGTCATGTTCGGCATCGAGCGGAGCAGCCCGATCGTGTACGGCATCACCGGTTCACGGAACAGGGGGAGCACCGGCGCCGTCTCGACGATCCGGCCGGCGTACATCACGGCGACGCGGTCGGCGTTGCCGGCGACGACGCCGAGGTCGTGCGTGATGAGCACGACGGCCGCACCGGTCATGTCCTTGGCGGTCTGCAGCACGTCGAGGATCTGCGCCTGGATCGTCACGTCGAGCGCCGTGGTGGGCTCGTCCGCGATGATCAGCTTCGGGTCGTTCGCGATGGCGATGGCGATCATCGCGCGCTGGCGCATGCCGCCGGAGAACTCGTGCGGGAACGCGTCGAGTCGTCGAGCCGGGTTCGGGATGCCGACGATGCGCAGGAGTTCCTCGGCGCGGGTGCGTGCGGCGTGCTGGGTGAGGGAGCGGTCGTGCAGGCGCAGGCCCTCGATGATCTGCTGGCCGATCGTGTACACCGGCGTCAATGCGGACAGCGGGTCCTGGAACACCATCGCGATGTCCCGGCCGCGCAGCGCCGACATCTCGCGATCGTTCCTGCCGACGAGCTCCTGCCCGTCGAACCGGATGCTGCCCTGCACCTGGGCGGAGGACGGCAGCAGGCCCATCACGGCCATCGAGGACACCGACTTGCCGGAACCCGACTCGCCCACGATGCCGAGGAACTCACCGGGGGCCACCGAGTAGTCGACACCCCGGACCGCGTAGACGGGCTTGGTCTTCGGGTTGAACGTGACCGACAGGTCGGACACGGTGAGCAGCGGCTCAGTCACGGTTGGCTCCGGAGGTGGGGTCGATGGCGTCGCGCAGGGCGTCGCCGAGCAGGCTGGTCGAGAGCACGGTCGCGACGAGCGTCGCGGCGGGCAGGACGAACAGCCACGGGCGGGTGACGGCGGACTGGCTGCCGGCGGCGAGCAGGGTGCCGAGCGACACGTCGGGGATCTGGATGCCGAAGCCGAAGAAGCTCAGCGAGCTCTCCGCCAGGATCGCGGCGCCGACGCCGAGCGTGGCGTCGATGATGAGCAGCGACGCCACGTTCGGCAGGATGTGCCGACGGATGATCGTGAACGCCGGGACGCCCATGAACCGGGCGGCCTTGACGTAGTCGCGTTCGCGGAGCGACATCGTCTGACCGCGGATCACCCGGGCCATCACCATCCAGCTGAACACCGCGAGGCCGACGATGAGGGCAACCCATGTCAGGTTCTTGAACACCGGGCTGAGCAGCACGAGCGCGTAGAACGACGGGATCACGAGCAGCAGGTCGATGACCCACACGAGCAGCCGGTCGGTGAGGCCGCCGAAGTACCCGGCGATCGCGCCGACGATGCCGGCGATCAGGGTCGCTGCCGGTCCGGCGATCAGGCCGATGAGCAGCGACTTCTGCAGGCCGACCAGGGTCTGCGCGTAGATGTCCTGGCCGATGTCGTTCGTGCCGAACCAGTGCGCAGCGCTCGGCGGCATGCCGAACGCCAGCCCGTCGGAGTCGACGGCGTTCCAGTGGTACAGGTACGGGCCGAGGAACGCCCAGAGGATGATGAGGAGCAGGGCGCTGCCACCGATGCGTGCGCGCCAGGTGCCGAACACCTTGCGCCAGAGCGGGGTGCGGCCGCCCTTCACCTCGATGACGTGCGCCGGCGTCCCGGCGTTGCCGTCGCCGGGGTCACCGGCGGTGGTCGTGGTCGTGGGGTCGAGAACAGACACGGGTCACACCCTCACTCGCGGGTCGAGCGCGGCGTACAGCAGGTCCGCGAGGGTCCCTGCGATGAGCACGAGGATCGCCGTGAAGAGGATCGTGCCCGACGCCGCGTTGATGTCGTTGTTGCTGATGCTCTGGACGAAGTACTCGCCCATGCCGTGCCAGCTGAAGACCAGCTCGGTGATGCTCGCGCCGGTCAGGATGAGTCCGAACGAGTACGCGAAGAAGGTCGACATCGGGATGAGGGCGACCCGCACACCGTGGCGCATGATCGCCGAGCCGCGGGTGCGGCCCTTCGACCGTGCGGTCCGGATGAAGTCGTTCGACAGCACGTCGAGCATCGCCGAGCGCTGGTAGCGCGAGTAGGTGGCGACGGCGCCGATGGTCAGCGAGATCGTCGGTAACAACAGGTGCACGAGCCGGTCGCCGAGCACCGGGAAGAACCCGGTCACCCCCGGCGTGTACTCGCCGGTGAACCGGATCACCTGCGTCCCCACGCCCTGGTTGAGCGTGGTCGCGAGGATCATCAGCACGACCGCGATGACGAAGGTCGGGGTGGCGAGCACAGCGAACGACAGGTACGTCGACACCTGGTCGGAGGTGCGGTACTGCCGGACCGCGTTCCAGACGCCGAGGAGCACCCCGAGGATCGCGCCGAGCAGTGTGCCGATCACGAGCAGCCGCAGGCTCGTCCCGGAGCGGGCGATGATGTCGGCCGTCACCTCGGTGCCGCGGGTGCTCATGCCGAGCGAGCCGTGCGTCACCAGCCCGACCCACCAGTCCCAGGTGCGGACGAGGAGCGGGGTGTCCGGATCGGCGCCGAGCTTGCGGAGCGACGCCTGGATGGTGCCCGGCGGCACGGCCGGGTTGCGCCCCAGGAACCGGGCTGCCGGGTTGAGCGTCGTGCTGGCGAGGATGTACCCGAGCGTGGTCGCCACGATCGTCAGGACGATGTAGTTGACGATCCGCTTTGCGATGAAGGCGAGCATGTGGTTCGTGACCTCTGGGTGCGGCCGTCCGACCGGACGGCGTTGTCGGTGGCGACAGGCTAGCCGTTCGAGCGACTGGGTGGGACAACGGAAGTGACGCTATGCAACATTCGTTACGAGCGTGTTTCGATTCATCGCACAGACCCTTGTGCCGCCTTCGGATGTGGCTAGGGTTCTCAACCAACAGGCGCGACGGCGGGGGCCGCCGCGGTCCAGCGCGATCTGCGCGAACCACAACGAAAGGGAATCCTCGCCATGCGAAAGAGGATCAAGGGCATCGCCGTCCTGGCCACCGCTGCGGCAGCTGCCGTCGTGCTGGCAGGCTGCTCCGGCGGCGGAGAAGCGGGCGGCGACAACTCCGCGGTCGCCGAGTCGTCGCTGAAGTCGACCGGCTGGACCGTCGCGGACCGCGCCGACGTCAAGGACGGCGGGTCGATCACCCTGCCGATCGACACCGCTCCGGCGAACTGGCAGCTGCTCAACCTGGACTCGGGGACCGTCGACGACACGACGATCTCGCAGACCTACCTGCCGAGCTTCATCCAGTTCAAGGAGAACGGCGAGTGGGAGGCGAACAAGGACTACGCGACGTCCGTCGAGCTGACCAAGGACTCGCCCCAGACCGTCGAGATCAAGATCAACCCGAAGGCCGTGTGGTCGGACGGCACCCCGATCAGCGCGAAGGACGTCATCGCGAACTGGAAGGCGCTGAACGGCTCCGACAAGGCCTTCGCGCCGCTGTCCACCAACGTGTGGGAGGACGTGGACTCGGTCAAGCAGGGCTCCGACGAGCGTGACGTCATCATGACGTTCTCGAAGACCAACGCGGACTGGGCGAGCGTCTTGACCGCCATCTACCCGTACTGGGCCGTCGACACCCCGGACCACTTCAACAAGGCCTGGGCCAAGGCGCCGTACGCCGCCGACGGCAAGACCTACGTCTCCGGTGGTCCGTACATCCTGAAGTCCTTCGACACCAACGGTGGCGTCGTGACCTTCGAGAAGAACTCCAAGTGGTGGGGTGACGAGGGCAAGCTCGACACGATCGTCTTCAAGACGGTCTCGCGTGACGGCGTCGCCCAGGCGTACGGCAACAAGGAGCTCGACGCGTTCAACCTGAACGGCAGCGCCGACAACCTCAAGACGGCGAACTCGCGCTCCGACTCGAAGATCGAGCGCTCGCTCGGCACCACGCAGCGTCAGATCACGCTGAACGGCACCTCGGACGTCTTCAAGGACCAGGACGTGCGCCAGGCGTTCGCACAGGCCATCAACCGCAAGGTCGTGGCCCAGGCGATCCTGTCGCCGGTGAAGAGCCCGGGCGACGTGCTCAACAACCTCGTCTACCTGCCCGGGCAGCAGGGCTACGAGGACGACGCGTCGAGCGTCTACGGCTACAGCACCGACAAGGCGAAGTCGAAGCTCGAGGACGCCGGCTGGAAGATCGGCTCGGACGGCTACGCGACCAAGGGCGGCAAGGAACTCGACGTCCGCTTCGTGATCCCGTCGGACAACCCGAACTCGGCGAACGTCGCGCAGCTCGTGCAGCAGCAGACCAAGCTCGCCGGCTTCAAGGTGACCATCGACACCGTGCCCACCGACGACTTCTTCACGAAGTACATCACCACGACGACCCGTGACTTCGACGCCACGTACTTCGCGTGGCAGGGCACCCCGTTCCCGATCTCGTCGCTGAAGTCGATCTACTACCCCGCCGACGCCGGCCAGAACTACACCGGCGTGACGGACGACTCGCTCGGTGCCGCGTGGGACAAGGCGAACGGCGAGCTCGACCCGGATGCCCGCATCAAGGACGCGCAGGCCATCGACAAGAAGATCGTCGCGGTCGCCGGCACCATCCCGCTGTTCGCCGAGCCGTACGCCTGGGGTGTGCGCAAGGACCTGGTGAACTACGGTCCGGCGCAGTTCCAGCAGTCCTCGGTCAAGTGGCAGGACGTCGGCTACACGAAGTAGTCGCCGCCCCGTTCACGAACGACACCCCCGACGTCGCACGACGTCGGGGGTGTCGTTCTGCGTCGTGACCGCTAGAACCGTGCCGCCGCCAGCGACGCCGCGACCCCGAGGACGACCATCGCCAGGATCGTCCAGCCGTGGGCGCGGTGCGTGATCGGCGCAGCCGTCACGGTCGACGGGGGCGGGCCGTCCTGCTCGGCCGGGGCGGGCACGTGGGCCAGGATCCGCGCGGCCGCAGCGTCGACGTCCAGGCGATCCGGGCCTCCCGGCCGGTCACCGGTGTGCGCGGCGAGACGCGCCGTCGGGCGGGTCGCGATCCAGACGCGGCGGACGCCCTCGCTGGTGACCACCTCGATGCCGTACTTCGTGCGCACCTCGCTGATGCGGGACCAGGTGTAGGTGCTGGTCCGCCGGACGTCCACGATGCGCAGGTGCTCCGGCGTCAGCTCGATCCGGGGACGCCAGAGCGCAGCCCAGGCGACGAACGCGACGGCGATGCTCGGGATCGGCACGAGCCAGGGGGCGCCGCCGCCGAGCAGCGCCAGTGGGACGAGCACGACGGCCACGACCCAGAGGACGACGGCGAGGGCGCGCAGGCCGGGGGCGACGATGGTGGTGGGCACCGGACGAGGGTACGAGATGCCTCCCCGGAGACGCCCGGGGAGCGGGTGTGACACACCGGCGCGTATCTCCGGACGACCCGATTCCCCGGGGAGGCAGATCCTGGACGGACCCTCGTGCCGTCAATGGTCGTCGCCCCCAGTTGGGGTGTCAATACCCCATCGTGACGCATTCAGGGGAATCCCACGCCGTGGACTACGAAACGAGCAGTTCGATCTGTTCGCGGATCGTCTCGGCCTTCGGAAACAGCAGACCGACCAGGCCGACGTGCCGCCACCGGACCACGCCGTCGGGGCCGATCACGAAGACCGACCGGCGCAGGCCGATGCCCGGTGCCTGCACCCCGTAGGCGCGGATCACCGAGCCCGCGGTGTCGCTGAGCAGCGGGAACGCGAGCGAGGACCCGCGGGCGAACCCCTCGTGCGAGTCGAGTGCCTGCGGGCTGATGCCCCACACCGTCGCGCCGAGGTCGGTGAACTCGTCGAGTTCGGCCTGGTAGCTGCAGAGCTGGGCCGTGCAGACCGCCGTCGCGTCGCCCGGGTAGAAGGCCAGCACCACGGTGCGGCCGATCTCGGCGGACAGGTCGTACTCGTCGTCGGAGCGGACGCCGCCGCGCACGACCATCCCCGGCAGGGTGAACGACGGGGCGGACTCGCCGATCGCGGGGATGCTCATGGGTCTCACGGTAGGGCGGCCCGGCGGTGGTTGCCCCTCGGCGCGCTGTGCGGGGGCTGTGGATGCGCCCGCGACGCGCTGAACGGCCAGCGGTGCGTGCGCGAGCTGCCAGCGGCGCGTGCACGAGCTGCCAGCGGCGCGCCGCGGCCTACGAGAACAACTGCGGGAACGCGTGCGCCACCCAGGGGTACCCGACGAAGACCACCGCGTCGAGCAGCGCGTGCGTGATGACGAGCGGCAGGAGCCGGCCCCACCTCGTGTAGATCCAGCCGAACACGATGCCCATCACCGCGTTGCCGATGAACGCCCCGAACCCCTGGTACAGGTGGTAGCTGCCGCGCAGCAGAGCGGTCGACAGGATCATCTGCCAGCGGCCCCACCCGAGGTCGCCGAGACGGGCGTAGAGGTACCCGATCACGATCACCTCTTCCTGCAGGCCCGAGCGGATCGCGGACAGCAGCAGGACCGGGACCGTCCACCAGTACGAGTTCAGCGCGGCGGGGTCGACCGCGACCGTGATGCCGAGCGCCCGCCCCGCGAAGTACAGCGCGAGCCCCGGGATGCCGATGCACAGGGCGATGAGCGCCGGGCCGCCCAGGTCCGGCTTCGCCCGGAACCGGTCGATCCCGAGCCGGCCCAGGTGCGGTCGCGACGTGCTCCACAGCAGGTAGCAGACGAGCGCGACCGGGGCCAGGTCCACCGCGATGCCGAGGAGCTGCCGGGCGAGGTCGACGTACTGCACCGTCGTCGACGAGGTGTTCAGCGCCGTCGACTGCTCGCCGAGCGGGGTCGTCTGGGACAGGTCGTCGATGATCTGCAGGATCGAGTAGAGGGCGCTGGCACCGAGCGAGAGCAGCAGGACGATGGTGATCTCGACCCACGTTCGCCGACGGCTCATGCGCTGTACTCCTGTCGCTTGCGAACTACCGGTAGACTGGCGTGTCGGGCGTTCTGCCCACGGGTGCGGTGCTGTGAAAACACTGGCCCGACACTCTCCCAGAAATTGAAGGATGTCCTGTATGGCGCTCGCCACCCGGTCCGACCTGCGCAACGTCGCCATCGTGGCACACGTCGACCACGGCAAGACCACCCTCGTCGACGCGATGCTCACGCAGACCAACTCGTTCGACGCCCACTTCGAGGGCGAAGACCGCATGATGGACTCGAACGACCTCGAGCGCGAGAAGGGCATCACGATCCTCGCGAAGAACACGTCGGTGCTCTACAACGGCAAGCACGCGACCGAGTTCGGCGCGGACGGCCCCATCACCATCAACGTGATCGACACGCCCGGTCACGCCGACTTCGGTGGTGAGGTCGAGCGCGGCCTCTCCATGGTCGACGGTGTCGTGCTGCTCGTCGACGCCTCCGAAGGTCCCCTGCCCCAGACCCGCTTCGTGCTGCGCAAGGCGCTCGCCGCGAAGCTCCCGGTGATCCTGCTCGTCAACAAGACGGACCGGCCCGACTCCCGCATCGACGAGGTCGTCTCCGAGTCCCAGGACCTGCTCCTCGGCCTCGCCTCCGACCTGTCGGACGAGGTCGACGACCTCGACCTCGACGCGATCCTCGACGTCCCGGTGGTCTACGCCTCGGGTCGCAACGGCGCCGCGTCGCGCAACAAGCCGAACGACGGCGAGCTGCCCGACAACGACGACCTCGAGCCGCTGTTCGAAGCGATCCTCCAGCACGTCCCGGCCCCGAAGTACGACGACGAGCACCCGCTGCAGGCGCACGTCACGAACCTCGACGCCTCCCCGTTCCTCGGTCGCCTGGCGCTCCTGCGCATCTTCCACGGCACCATGAAGAAGGGCCAGACGGTCGCGTGGGTCAAGCACGACGGCACCGTCGTCAACGCCCGCATCACCGAGCTCCTCATCACGAAGGCGCTCGACCGCTACCCGGCCGAGTCGGCGGGCCCCGGTGACATCGTCGCCGTCGCCGGCTTCGACACGATCACCATCGGCGAGACCCTGACCGACCCCGAGGACGTCCGCCCGCTGCCGACCATCACGGTCGACGACCCGGCGATCTCGATGACGATCGGCACGAACACCAGCCCGCTCGTCGGCAAGGTCAAGGGCCACAAGCTGACCGCCCGCATGGTCAAGGAGCGCCTCGACCGCGAGCTCGTCGGCAACGTCTCGCTCAAGGTCCTCGACATCGGCCGCCCCGACGCGTGGGAGGTCCAGGGCCGTGGTGAGCTCGCACTCGCCATCCTGGTCGAGCAGATGCGTCGCGAGGGCTTCGAGCTCACCGTCGGCAAGCCGCAGGTGGTCACGAAGCGTGACGAGAACGGCAAGCTGCAGGAGCCGTACGAGCACATGACGATCGACACGCCGGAGGAGTACCTCGGCGCGATCACGCAGCTCATGGCCGCTCGCAAGGGCCGCATGGAGAACATGACGAACCACGGCACGGGCTGGGTTCGCATGGAGTTCATCGTCCCGTCGCGCGGTCTGATCGGCTTCCGCACGTCGTTCCTCACCGAGACCCGCGGCACCGGCATCGCCAACGCGATCTTCCACGGCTACGACGAGTGGGCCGGCGCGATCCAGACCCGCATCAACGGCTCGATCGTCTCCGACCGCTCCGGTGTGGTGACGCCGTTCGCCATCACGAACCTCCAGGAGCGGATGTCGTTCTTCGTCAACCCGACCGAAGAGGTCTACGAGGGCATGGTCATCGGCGAGAACTCGCGCGCCGACGACATGGACGTGAACATCACCAAGGAGAAGAAGCTCACCAACATGCGGTCGGCCAACGCCGACACGTTCGAGTCGATGACGCCGTCGCGTCAGCTCTCGTTGGAGGAGTGCCTCGAGTTCGCCCGTGAGGACGAGTGCGTCGAGGTCACCCCCGCCGCCGTGCGCATCCGCAAGGTCGAGCTGGACGCGTCGGCTCGCCAGCGCTCCTACGCGCGTCTCAAGCGCCAGGACGCGTAAGCACCAGCACGAGCAACACCCGCGGAGGCCCGTCCTCCGTCCGACGGCCCGGTCACCTGCAACAGGTGGCCGGGCCGTTCGCGGTTGTACCGTGGTCAGCGTGACTCTCGACCTGCTCTCGATCTACCAGGACCTGCACGCCCACCCGGAGCTCGGCTTCCAGGAGCACCGCACCGCCGGTGTCATCACTGCGAAGCTCGCCGAGATCGGCGGGATCGAGGTGACGACGGGCGTCGGCGGCACCGGCGTCGTCGGTGTCGTGTCGAACGGCGAGGGACCGGTGGTCTGGCTCCGCGCCGACATGGACGGCCTGCCCGTGCAGGAACGCACCGGCCTGTCCTACGCCAGCGAGCACGTCGGCACCGACGACGAGGGCCGCGAGGTCCCGACCATGCACGCCTGCGGCCACGACATCCACGTCACGTGGCTGCTCGGCACGCTGGAGCGCCTGGTCGCCACCACGGGGGACTGGCGCGGCACGGTCGTCGCCGTCTTCCAGCCTGCTGAAGAGGTCATCTCCGGCGCCCGCGCGATGGTCGAGGACGGCCTGGTCGAGCGGTTCCCGAAGCCGGACGTCGTGCTCGGGCAGCACTCCGCACCCGCACCGGTCGGCATCGTCGCGGTCGGCACCGGCCCCGTGATGGCGTCGAGCGACCGGCTGACGGTGACCTTCAACGGCCGTGGGGCGCACGGTTCTGCGCCGCAGGCCTCGCTCGACCCGGTCGTCACCGCGGCCTCGGCCGTCGTGCGGCTGCAGACGGTCGTCGCCCGCGAGGTCTCGCCGAGCGACGCGGGGGTCGTCACCGTCGGCAGCTTCCACGCCGGCACGCGGGCGAACATCATCCCCGACGAGGCCGTGATCGAGATCTCGACCCGGGCCCGCAACGAGGAGACCCGCCAGCGCATCATCGCCTCGATCGAGCGCATCGTCCGGGCCGAGAGCACGGCAGGAGGCCTGTCCGAGCCGACGATCGTGCGCGCGCCGGGCGCCGAGGTCACCGTGAACGACGCCGAGGCCGCCGCCACCGTGCTCGAGGCCATCCGCGCCGAGGTGCCGGGAGCCCGCGACCTGGAGATCGGGCTCGCCATGGCGTCGGAGGACGTCGGCCAGCTCGCCACCGCCGCCGGAGCGCCGCTCGTGTACTGGTTCACGGGCATCACCGACCCGGAGCGCTTCCGCCGCGGCGAGGAGATCCCGAGCAACCACTCGCCGTTCTACGCGCCGCAGGCCGAGACCGCGATCCCGGTCGGCGTCGACGCCCTGGTCGCGGCGACGCGCGCCTACGTCGCCTGACACCTTCTTCGGGAAGGAGGCCCGGGGCGGCCCGCCGCGCACGTGACCGCCCCGGGGACGGCACGTTCACAGCCAACTCGCGCCGGGCCTCCCGGCTCGTCCGTTACGGTCGCGCCATGCGTTCCCTCCGTACCCCGCTGATCGCCGCCGTCGCTGCCGGCATCGCCCTGGCCGGACTCACCGGCTGCTCGACCCAGGCCGTGCAGCAGGCCACCGACCTCGGGTCCTCCGTCGCGTCGAACGTCGCCGACGGGATCGCGGGCATCGACGGCAAGGCGATCCAGGACGGCATGTCCTCGGTCGCCGGTGGCATCGACGGCGCGCTCGACACGGCGCTCAAGGGTGCCGATGTCACCTCCGACGGGAAGGTGCCGGACGGGTTCCCGTCGGCCGACGTCCCGCTCGTCGACGGCACCGTGCTCGGCGGGGGAGCCGGCCCGAACGGCTCGGGGTGGGTCGCGCAGGTCCGGGCGGCCTCGGTCGACGACTTCCAGGCCGCCGTGCAGCAGCTCACCGACGCCGGGTACACCGAGTCGGCCAAGCGTGCGGACTCGTCGAGCGCGTTCGGCATGTTCCGGAGCGACGCCTACCGCGTCGTCCTGACCTTCTCGGAGACCAAGGACAGCGGCGGCGTCACGGCGACCTACATCGTCACGCCCCGCTAGTCCCGTACCCTTGGGGACGATGTCGAAGGCCCCTGCCACGCGCCCTGAGCGCGTCCTGATCGTGCACGCCCATCCCGACGACGAGACGCTCTCGTCGGGCGGGACCATCGCGACCCTGCTCGAGCGCGGCGCCGAGGTGACCGTGCTCACCGCGACCCGGGGCGAGCGCGGTGAGATGCTCACGGAGCAGCTGGCCCCGCTGGCTGGCGACCCCGCGCGGGTGGCACGGCACCGGGAGACCGAGATCGCCGCGGCCCTCGCCGCCCTCGGTGGTCCGCAGCACCTGTGGCTCGGCGGGCGCGGTGCCCGGCCGACCGACCTGCCGGAGCGTCGCTACGTCGACTCGGGCATGCAGTGGGGCCCGGACGGGCGGGCCACCGCCGCGGACGACGCCCCGGCCGACTCGCTCACCGCAGCGGACCTGGGCGAGGTGGTGGACGACGTCCGTGCCGCCATCCGCTCCACCGGTGCCGACGCCGTGATCAGCTACGCCGACGACGGCGGCTACGGGCACCCCGACCACGTGCGGATGCACCACGCGGCGCAGTACGCGGCCCGTGCCGAAGAGGTCCCCTTCTCGATGATCGTCGACCCCGGCAGCGGCCAGGCCGACCTCACGGTCGACGTCCTGCCGGTCCGCGCCAAGGTGCGCGCGGCCGTCGAGCAGTACCGCTCCCAGGTCGACGTCGACCCCGTGGATCCCGCCGACCCGAGCGCTCTGTCGTGGGTGATGCCGCACGGCGTCCGGCAGCACGCCCCGGCGGTCGAGGCGTTCCGGCACGACGCGGCCCCGCAGCTGGCGGCCCCGCAGACCTACGCCGAGATGTCCGGCCAGGGCAAGGCCGCGGCGGTCGTCGTCTCGCTGCTGCTCGGGCTGCTCGCGGGCGGGCTCGGGACGGTCACGCACCAGCAGACGCTCGGCGCGTTCCCGGTCGGACTCGTCGTCACCACCCTCATCGTGCTCGGCCTGACCGTGGGCGTGCGGCTCGTCTACCGCTCGCGGGCGATGGTCGCCGCGATCGGCATCGGGATCCTCGTCGCGACGCAGGTGCTCGTGTCGGTCGGCGGGGAGAGCTCGCCGCTCGTCCTCGCCAACGCGGCCGGGTACGTCTGGACCTTCGCCCCCGCGGTCATCGCCGCCCTGGTCCTCGCGTGGCCGGACCTGTCGGGGCTGCGGTCCCGGACGGCCCCGGGCCGCGAGTAGACTCGAACCCGCTCGTCGAAGGGAGCACCCGAACCGTGACCTACGTGATCGCCCAGCCCTGTGTCGACGTCAAGGACCGCGCCTGCATCGACGAATGCCCGGTCGACTGCATCTACGAGGGTGACCGCTCGCTCTACATCCACCCCGACGAGTGCGTCGACTGCGGTGCGTGTGAGCCGGTCTGCCCCGTCGAGGCCATCTACTACGAGGACGACCTGCCCGACCAGTGGGCCGACTACTACAAGGCCAACGTCGAGTTCTTCGACGAGGTCGGGTCGCCCGGCGGCGCTGCGAAGGTCGGCGTGATCCACAAGGACCACCCCGTCGTCGCGGCCGAGCCCGTCCGCGGCTGACCGGACCCCCCTCGTGGCGCTCGACCTCCCCGACTTCCCCTGGGACCAGCTCGTCCCGTTCAAGCAGCGCGCCGCGGCGTACGAGGGCGGCATCGTCGACCTCAGCGTCGGATCGCCCGTCGACCCCACGCCCGAGGTCGTCCGCACCGCCCTGGCCACCGCGACCGACGCGCACGCCTACCCGCAGGTCGCCGGTACCCCGGCGCTGCGGCAGGCCATCGCGGACTGGTACGGCCGTCGGCACGGCGTCGCCCTGACCGAGGCGAACGCGCTGCCGACGATCGGCTCGAAGGAGTTCATCGCGGGTCTGGCGCTCTGGCTCGGCATCGGCCCCGGTGACACCGTGGTGTTCCCGGCAGCCGCGTACCCGACGTACGAGCTCGGCGCCGCACTGGTCCGCGCCGATGCCCTGGCCTCGGACGACCCGGCAGCGTGGCCGTCGACCACGAAGCTGGTGTGGCTGAACTCCCCGGGCAACCCGGACGGCCGCGTGCTGACGATCGACGAGCTCCGTGCCGCCGTGGTGCGCGCCCGCGAGCTCGGAGCCGTCATCGTCGGCGACGAGTGCTACGCCGAGCTCGGGTGGGAGCCGGAGTACGCCACCACGCCGACGCCCACGATCCTCGACCCCCGGGTCGTCGGCGACTCGCTCGACGGCGTGCTGAGCGTGTACTCGCTGTCGAAGCAGTCGAACCTCGCCGGCTACCGTGCGGCCTTCGTCGCCGGTGACGCCGCGATCCTGGCCGACGTCCTGGCCGTCCGGAAGCACGCCGGGCTCATGCCGCCGCTGCCTGTGCAGCAGGCCATGGTCGTCGCGCTCCAGGACGAGACCCACGTGCAGCAGCAGAAGGCCCGCTACCGCGCGCGACGGAACATGCTCCGGCGAGCACTCGAGGATGCCGGGTTCCGGATCGACCACAGCGAGGCCGGGCTCTACCTCTGGGCCACCCGGGGCGAACCCGCACTCGACACCGTGGCCTGGCTCGCCGACCGCGGGATCCTCGTCGCACCGGGCACGTTCTACGGTGCGGCAGGGGGCGAGCACGTCCGCGTGGCCCTGACCGCGACCGACGAACGCATCGCCGCAGCGTCGCAGCGACTGGCGAGCAGCCGTCGCCTCGGCACCGCGTAGCACGGACACGAGTCGTTCCGGTGGTGCCCGCAATCCGTGGGAACCACCAAATCGTCACCTGGGATGTGTGCACGACCGACAGGTGCCGCGATTAGGCTGTCCTCGTGACTGACACTGCCAATGACGCTCAGAAGACGGCCACACCGCCCACCACGCCCGTCCCCGTGAGTCCCGCCGCCGAACAGCAGGGCGCGACCGCGACGCTGACGTTCCCGGGTGGCACGGCGGAGTTCCCGATCCTGCAGAGCGTCGACGGCGCGTCCGCGATCGACATCTCGACCTTCAAGAAGCAGACCGGGATGAACACGCTCGACTACGGGTTCGTGAACACCGGTGCGACGAAGAGCGCGATCACCTACATCGACGGCGACCAGGGGATCCTGCGCTACCGCGGGTACCCGATCGACCAGATCGCCGGGAACTGCACGTTCCTCGAGGTCGCGTGGCTCCTGATCTACGGCGAGCTGCCGACCGCCACCGAGCTCGAGCAGTTCGACGCCCGCATCCGTCGGCACACCCTGCTGCACGAAGACCTCCGCCGCCTGTTCGACGCCCTGCCGCACTCGGCGCACCCGATGTCCGTGCTCTCGAGCGCCGTCAGCGCCCTGTCCACCTACTACGAGGACGACATGGACGTGGACGACCCCGAGAAGGTCGAGCTGCAGACCGTCCGGCTCCTCGCCAAGCTCCCGGTCATCGCGGCGTACGCCCACAAGAAGGCCATCGGGCAGGCGTTCCTGTACCCGGACAACTCGCTGTCGTTCGTCGACAACTTCCTGCGGCTGAACTTCGGCACCATGGCCGAGACCTACAAGCCCAACCCGGTGCTCTCGAAGGCGCTCGAGCGGCTCCTCATCCTGCACGAGGACCACGAGCAGAACGCCTCGACCTCGACGGTGCGCATGGTCGGCTCGACGAAGGCGAACATGTTCGCCTCGATCTCGGCCGGCATCAACGCTCTGTACGGCCCGCTGCACGGCGGTGCGAACGAGGCCGTGCTCGAGATGCTCCAGCAGATCAAGGACTCGGGCGAGCCCGTCACGCGCTTCGTCGAGCGGGTGAAGAACAAGGAGCAGGGTGTCAAGCTCATGGGCTTCGGGCACCGCGTCTACAAGAACTACGACCCGCGCGCGAAGCTCGTCAAGGAGTCCGCGCACGAGGTCCTCGAGTCCCTCGGCGTGCAGGACGACCTGCTCGACATCGCGATGGAACTCGAGCAGATCGCGCTCGAGGACGAGTACTTCGTCAGCCGCAAGCTCTACCCGAACGTCGACTTCTACACCGGCATCATCTACAAGGCGATGGGCTTCCCGCCGCGGATGTTCACCGTCCTGTTCGCCATCGGTCGCCTGCCGGGCTGGATCGCCCAGTGGCGCGAGCTGAACAACGACCCGCTCAACAA
Source organism: Curtobacterium sp. MCLR17_043 (assembly GCF_003224215.1). Lineage (NCBI taxonomy): Bacteria > Bacillati > Actinomycetota > Actinomycetes > Micrococcales > Microbacteriaceae > Curtobacterium > Curtobacterium sp. MCLR17_043. The sequence continues at coordinate 88,097 of NZ_QKLH01000008.1, forward strand.
GATCGGTCGCCCTCAGCAGCTCTACGTGGGTGCGCCCGAGCGCGACGTCCCCGAGCGCTGATCGACTCCGAGCGCCCCGCCCCCCGCCCCACGGTCCCGTGGCGCGGGGCGCTCGTGCGTGTGCGCCGCGTGCCGTCGTCCGGCGGGACGCGCCGGTCGCCTCCGCCGAGTGGTCGCGAACTGTCGTTCGGAGGGTGTCGAACCGACGGTTCGTGCGCCCTCGGCGCGCGCGGACGGTGTGTCGTGACCGCTCGCGGGGCGGGGCGGGCTCTGGACGCGACGACCTGGAGGCCCGGTGCCGGTCTCGTGGACCGACACCGGGCCTCCCGTGCGTGCGTGCAGGGCGCGGGGCGGCGGGACGCGCCGCTCGCTTCCGCCGAGTGGTCGCGAACTGTCGTCCGGCGGGTGTCGAACCGACGGTTCGTTCGCCCTCGGCGCCCGCGGACGGTGTGTCGTGACCGCTCGCGGGGCGGGCCTCCGGGCGCGCGGGCCGGGGCGGGGCGCTACGCGTGCAGCGCGGTGTTCAGCTGGATGCCCTCGCCCTTGCGCTGCAGTGCCTCGACGGCGCCGCTGATGCTGTTGCGGCGGAAGAGGATGTTCGGGGTGCCGGAGAGCTCGGCGGCCTTGACGGTCTTCGGGGTGCCGTCGGGGTTCGGGGCTGCGCCGACCAGCACCACCTTCGTGCCGGCCGTGACGTAGAGACCGGCCTCGATGACGGAGTCGTCACCGAGCGAGATGCCGAGGCCCGCGTTCGCGCCGAGCAGCGCGCGTTCGCCGAGCGAGACACGGTGGGTGCCGCCGCCGGACAGCGTGCCCATGATCGAGGCGCCGCCGCCGATGTCGGTGCCGTTGCCGACGACGACGCCCTGCGAGACGCGGCCCTCGATCATGGCGTCACCGAGGGTGCCGGCGTTGAAGTTGACGAAGCCCTCGTGCATGACGGTGGTGCCCGGCGCCAGGTGTGCGCCGAGGCGGACGCGGTTGGCGTCGCCGATGCGGACGCGGTCCGGCACGACGTAGTCGAGCAGGCGCGGGAACTTGTCGATGGCGTGCACGGCGATGCCGGCGCGCTGCAGGGACGGGCGCAGGCGCGTCAGGGACTCGGGGTGCACCGGGCCGGCGTTCGTCCACGCGACGATCGGCAGGTGGCCGAAGACGCCGTCGAGGGAGACCTCGTTCGGGCGGACGTGCAGGTGGCTCAGCAGGTGCAGGCGGAGGTACGCGTCCGGGGTGCTCGTCGGAGCGGCGTCGATCGTGATCTCGGTGGTGACGGCCTCGATCCGGACCTCGCGGCGGGGGTCGTCACCGACGTGCGCCTGCAGCTCGGCGGGGAACACGGCGCCGGCGGGCAGCGCCCCGAGGTGCGTCTCCGGGTACCAGGTGTCGAGCGTCGTGCCGTCGGCGGCGATCGTCGCGAGGCCGTGGCCCCAGGCGTGGGTCGGGCGGTCGGTGGCAGTCGTGTCGGTCACGGCTCCAGGGTACCGAGCGGCCGTCGGCGGGCACCGTCCGTCCGGACTGCCCGGGCGGTGCGGTTCCCGACCGTCCGGACTGCCGGGGCGGTGGGGTTCCCGACCGTCCGGACTGCCGGGGTGGTGCGAGGGGCGGCCGGTAGGCTGCCCGCATGCCGGAGCACCTCGACCTCACCGCCTCGTCCATCGACATCACCCGTGCCATCTGCGACATCGAGTCGGTGTCCGGGAACGAGCAGGCCCTCGCCGACGCGATCGAGGCCGTGCTCGCACCGCTGCCGCACCTCGAGGTGATCCGCGACGGCGACGCGATCGTGGCGCGGACGAACCTGGGCCGCGACCGCCGCGTCGTCATCGCCGGTCACATCGACACGGTGCCGCTCAACGACAACCTGCCGACCGAGTTCCGGACCGCCGAGGACGGCACCGAGATCCTCTGGGGCCGCGGCACCGTCGACATGAAGGCCGGCTGCGCGGTGCAGCTCAAGCTCGCGTACGACCTGGTCGCCCCCTCGGTCGACGTCACCTGGGTCTGGTACGACCACGAGGAGGTCAGCGACGCCCTGAACGGCCTCGGCCGCCTGGCCCGGACACGACCCGAACTCCTCACCGCCGACTTCGCGATCCTGGGCGAGCCGTCCGGGGCGCAGATCGAGGGCGGGTGCAACGGCAACCTCCGCGCCGAGATCCGCACGTTCGGCAAGCGTTCGCACAGCGCCCGGAGCTGGATCGGCGACAACGCGATCCACAAGACCGCCCCGATCCTGGCCACCCTGGCCGCCTACGAGCCCCGCGCCGTCACGGTCGACGGGCTCGAGTACCGCGAAGGCCTGAACGCGGTCGGCATCAGCGGCGGCATCGCGGGCAACATCATCCCCGACGAGGCGATGGTGCACGTGAACTACCGGTTCGCACCCTCGCGCTCGGCCGACGAAGCCGTCGCCCACATCCGCGAGCTGTTCGACGGGTACGAGGTCACGATCGTCGACCTCGCCGCCGGTGCCCGCCCCGGACTCGATGCCCCACTCGCGCAGGACTTCGTCGCGGCCGTCGGCGGACCGGAGCCCCGTCCGAAGTACGGCTGGACCGACGTCGCACGCTTCTCGGCGCTCGGGGTCCCCGCGGTCAACTACGGCCCCGGCGAGCCGGTCTTCGCCCACCACGACGACGAGCAGGTCCCGGTCGCGCAGATCACCGCGGTCGAGGCCGGGCTGCGTCGGTGGCTGACGGCCTGACAACGGCGGGGGCCACCCGGAGGACCCCTGCTCGGAACCGCTGGCGGGCCCGGTACCGGGTCGTCCCGTGGTGGGTGCGCATCACGGTCGTCTACGTGCTGGCGCGGCTCGTCACGGGCGCCATGATGATCGCGTTCGCCCGCGTGCAGGCGGCGAACTCGTTCACCGTGCAGAGCCCGGGCTACCTGTCGTTCGCGTCGGTCTGGGACGGTGCCTGGTACCGCGTGATCGCCACGGGCGGGTACCCGTCGACGCTGCCGGTCGATGCCGCCGGGCACGTGACCGAGAACGCGTGGGCGTTCATGCCCGCCTACCCGTTCCTGGTGCGCGCGCTCACGCTGCTCACCGGAGCGTCGTTCGAGTTCGTCGCGGTCTCGGTGTCGTTGCTCGCCGGACTCGGGGCCGCGCTGGTGTTCCGCAGGCTCATGGGACGGTTCCTCGATCCCGTACGGGCGACGTTCGCCACGGTGCTGTTCTGCGTCGCCCCGGTGTCGGCGATGTTCCAGGTGGCCTACGCGGAGTCGATGGGTCTGTTCCTGCTGCTCGTCGCGCTGCTGCTCATGGTGGATCGACGGTGGTGGGCGATGCTGCCCGTCGTGCTCCTGCTCGGCATGACCCGACCGACGGGGCTCGCCTTCGCGTTCCTGGTGGTCCTCTTCGTGGCCGCTTGGGCGATCCGCCCGGCGTGGGTGCGCTCGTCGGAGCCGCTGACCCTCCGCCGGCTCGTCCCACCCGCGGTGGTCGCCACGGTGTCGGGTCTGGTCGGTCTGGCATGGCCGGCGATCGCGTGGGCGGTGACCGGGGCGCCGAAGGCCTACACGGACACCGAGCTCGCCTGGCGGTCGTCGTACATCGGGTGGAAGGAACTCGTGCCGTTCGCGCCGTGGGTGCAGGGGTTCGGGTGGTGGTTCGGGCAGCCGGCCGGCACGGTGCTGCTCGTCGTCGTGCTCGTCGGGTTCGCCGCGTTCGTGTGCATGCCGGCCGCACGCCGGATCGGCATCGAGCTCCGACTCTGGGGCGTGGCGTACCTGGTGTACCTGCTCGCGGTGTTCTTCCCGCAGTCGAGCACCTGGCGCATCCTCGTGCCGATCGCACCGCTGCTCGGCATCGTGGCGCTGCCGCGGTCGCGGGTGTACCGCGTGGCCGTCGTCGTCGCGTTCGTCGGGCTGCAGTGGGTCTGGCTGTACTACACGTGGTGGATCGACGGCTACGACTGGACCCCGCCGTGATCGATGCGGGGCGCCGGAGGCCCGTGGAACCGCGTTCTGCGGAGCATCCGGACGGGGCATCCGACACCCCCAACCTGGGCGGTTTCGCAGTTGCCCCCTCCATACGGGATAATGGGGCTGCATTTACTGCACGAAAGGGGACATCTGATGGCAGCCATGAAGCCGAGGACCGGTGACGGGCCGATGGAGGCTGTTAAGGAGGGTCGACTCATCATCGTGCGGGTTCCGCTCGAAGGTGGAGGCCGCCTGGTCGTCTCGGTCAACGATGCCGAGGCCAAGGAACTCCACGACGCACTCGCTGAGGTCGTCTCGGCCTAGTACGTCGAAGCACCAGAACGGAAGGCCCGGAGCGTGTACGCTCCGGGCCTTCCGTCTGTCCGCCGGTAGGGGGCTCCCACACGCGGTGTCGGTCGGCTCCGGCAGGATGGGGCCGTGCCGAGGACGAGACTGCCGATCCGCCGCGTCGAGGAGTACGCGCCCGACCCGATGCCGCGCAGCGTCTGGCCGGCCACGCTCGCGCCCGTTCGGCAGCTGCTCGACGACGGGCTCGACCTCGCTCCGGTGACGGTGCTGGTCGGCGAGAACGGTGCCGGCAAGTCCACCCTGGTCGAGGCAATGGCGCTCGCCTTCGGGATGGGGCCCGAGGGTGGTTCGACGAAGTCCGGGCACAGCACCCGCCCGAGCGAATCGCAGCTCTGGGAACACATCGCCCTGCACCGGGAGCCCGGAGCGGTGCGGTCCGGCTTCTTCCTGCGCGCGGAGACCATGCACGGGGTCTTCACCTACCTCGAACAGCACCCCGGGGGAGCCGAGCCCCTGTTCCACGAGCGGAGCCACGGTGAGTCGTTCCTCGACTTCGTGATCCACCGGTCGCAGTGGCCCGGGCTCTGGATCCTCGACGAGCCGGAGTCCGCGCTGTCGTTCTCGGGGTGCCTGGCGCTCATCGGGCTCCTGCAGTCCATCGTCGAGACGGGTGTCGGCCAGGTCGTGCTCTCGACCCACTCACCTGTGCTCGCCGCGTTCCCCGGGGCCGAGATCCACGAGGTCGGCGAGTGGGGCCTGCGGCGCACCGAGTGGCGCGACCTCGACCTGGTGCGGAACGAGCGTGCGTTCCTCGAGTCGCCCGAGCGGTACCTGCGGCACCTGGACTGACCTGCGCGAGCGCCGGCGGGTCGAGCGCTAGTTGGTGACCTTCGTCAACTGCAGCAGCCCGTCACCGGCGGGCGACAGCGCGCTGCGCACCGCACCCGAGGTCGACACCTCGGTCAGGAGCAGCCGGAAGTCCGTGGTGGCGCGGTCGCGCTTCACCGGGTCGGCCACGCGTCCGCGCCACAGGGCGTGCGGCACCAGGACGGTGCCACCCAGGCGGGCGAGCCGCAGACCGTGCTCGACGTACTCGATGACGTGCTCGGGGTCGGCGTCGACGAGCACGACGTCGTACGAGGCCTCGTTCATGCGGGGGAGCACCTGGTTCGCTCGACCGGGGATGAGCCGGATCCGTGCGGGGGCGGTGCCGGCGCTGATGTAGGCGTCGCGGGCGAACTGCTGGTGGTCGACCTCGACGTCGATCGTGGTCAGGGTCGCGTTCGGGGCGCCGGCGAGCAGGTACAGGCCGGAGACCCCGAGGCCGGTGCCGATCTCGATGATGCTCGTGGCTCGCGAGGCTGCGGCGATGACCCCGATCTGCGCACCGATCGCGGGCGAGATCGCTTCGACCCCGAGTTCCAGGGAGTGCTCACGAGCACGGGCGATCGCCTCGGTCTCCGAGACGATGTCCTCGGCGAACTTCCAGTTCGACTCTTTCTCTGACACGCACACTCCGTTCGGGAGACAACTCTAGAGGTGCAACGCAGCAGCACGCGTTAGGCTCGCTCGCGTGGACATCCCGCTCGACAAGATCCTGATCATCGGGGTCATCGGCGTCCTCTTGCTCGGGCCGCAGCGCCTGCCGATGTACGCCCAGAAGCTGGCCGAGTTCGTCAAGGCCGTCCGTCGGTTCGCCGACACCGCGAAGGAGCGGATGCGCGACGAGATGGGCCCCGAGTTCGACGACATCGAGTGGCAGAAACTCGACCCGCGCCAGTACGACCCGCGCCGCATCATCCGCGACGCCCTGCTCGACTCCGGCACGAGTGCCGCAGCCGTCCAGACCGCGCAGGTGACGGCCTCCAAGGTGCGCGCGACGGCTCCCGTCGTGCCCCTGGCCGCCGGTGAACCGGCACCCTTCGACGCCGAGGCGACCTGACGCCCGTCACGTCCCCACCTGACGGACTGGAGGCCCGCCAGGAAGCGGTCGGTCCAGGCGAGGGCCGTGGTGCCGGCCACCGAGCTGCAGGTGGGTGACGCGGTGCTCTGCGCCGTCGGGCAGGGGGTGTCGCGGTCGAGCGACCAGGTGTGCACGCCCGCGAGCCCGTGGGACTTGGCGTACGCGGCGACGGTGTCGGCATCCGCGAGGGTGAAGACCTCGTCAGAGGTGTCGTTGACGCCGATCATCGGGGTGACCTCGATCTTCGACGAGGCGATCCCGTAGGTGTGCTGCAGGTTCGTGACCGCCTGGATCGTGGACTGCCCCATCTGACACGTCGACCCGACGATCACGCAGTTGGCCGTGGTCGCGCGTCCGAAGTCCATCGTCATGAGGTTGATCGTGTAGTTCGTGAGCGCCGAGGCCTTGATCGCCTTGACGGTGGCGTCGCCGGTGCTGTTCAGTCCACCGAACGAGCCGTCGGACGCCGCCAGCGTGGCGAGCGTGAACGAGAAGCGCAGGCCGGGGTACTTCGCCTGCGCCAGGGCCGCTGCGCTCACCAGGTTCTGCACGTCCGCGGCCGATTGCCCGCTCTCGATGTCGAAGTCGACGCCGATCATGTGCGGCGAAGCGTAGCGGGCGATGAAGGACTGCAGCGCGGTGCCGGAACACTTGAACGAGCCTGCGGCGCCACCGGTGCTGACGATGTAGTTCACGCCGGCAGCGTCGAGCTTCGCGATGTTGGCGCTCGCGAACGCGTCGGCGGCCACCCCGCCCCAGTTCTCGCTGCCGCAGGTACCGGTGGCGAAGGCGAGCGTGATGGCCTTGAGGCCGGGCTCCCGCGTCGACACGAGGCTGTTGCTCGACCCGACGACCGGGATCCGCGTGCCGGTGACCGCGGTGTTCATGACGTTCGTGTTCCAGTCGAGGTTCACGGTGATGTCCTTGTACGGGCTGAAGACCAGACCGCTCGCGGTGCCGGTGCTGCCGTTGCCGGGCGTGGTGGTCCCACCGCCGCCAGGGGTGGTGGTCCCGCCGCCGGTGCCGCCACCGGTGCAGGTGCCGGACGACGTCCACGGCTGGCCGCTGCCGGTCGCACCGGAGTGGGTCGCCGGTTCGTCGCCCTGGGTCCACCAGTTCGCGGTGTAGTTCGAACCGTTCTCGCTGACGGTGGCTCCGCCGTTGTAGGCGGTGCCGGCGCTCCAGGCGGTCGCGCAGGTCGTCGCGGCGAGGGCTGGCGCCGCTGTGAGCGAGCCCCCTGCGACGATGACGGCGGCGATGGTGGCCACGAGGCCCGATCGCACGCGGGTGTTCTGGTTCACACGGTTCTCCTGTCCTCGGTCGGACGTCGTCGTCCGGCGGGTGGAGCCCTCACGTCACATTCCGCAAGGGCATTGTGTAATGCCCTTGCATAATGCGCCGGGGTAGAACGCCCTGTCCATGAACGAACGCACAGGATGCGCCGAACGGACCAGGTCAGTCGCGGGTGGCGACGATCGTGAAGGTCGTGGGGATCCGGTCGCGGTCGTGTTCCGGCCAGGCCCACGAGCCGGTGTCGGTCTCGACCATGCGGGAGCTGAAGCGCCACGGCAGGGTCCGGCCCTCGTCGAGCTGTCGGAGCCGCAGTCCGGCCCCGAGCAGGGCGTTCACGATCTCGGACAGCGGGTGCGGCCACTCGAAGGTGCGCGTGTTCGCCACCGTGCCGTCGCCGGCGTAGGTGCCGGCGTCGTCCCACTGCTGCGCGGTGCCGTCCGGGAAGTACCGGTACCGGGTGACGAGCTCGTCGGCGTCCTCGTCGAGGGCGTACAGCGCCGGGTGTCCGTCGCGGATGAAGAACACCCCGCCGGGGCGGAGCAGGCCGGCGACCTGCGCAGCCCAGCGGTCGAGGTCGGGGAGCCAGCAGATCGTGCCGATGCTCGTGTACACGACGTCGAAGTCACCGGTGACGGCGGCCCGGGCATCGAGGACGTCGGTCTCGACCCAGGTGACGTCGAGCCCGAGGCGCGATGCGAGTCCGGCGGCCGAGGCGAGGGCGGCGGGGGAGAAGTCGACACCGGTCAGTCGGGCACCCTCGCGGGCGAGCGACACCGTGTCGGTGCCGATGTGGCACTGCAGGTGACAGACGTCGAGGCCCGTGAGCGAGCCGTTCGGCAACCAGGGTGTCAGGGCCGGCAGGTCCTCACGGACGACGTCGGAACGGTGGCCGGGGTCGGCGAGGGCGTCGATCGCGTAGGCACCCTCGTGGATCGGCACCCGGTCGTCCCAGTTCGCGCGGTTCGTGGCGCGTGCGTGGTCCCAGTCGACATCGACGTGATCGGTGCTCATGCCCCGAGCCTAGGACAGCGACAACCCGAGCTTCCGGCCGGCGAGCCCGCGTCCCATCGTGGTGATCCGGTCGGCGATCGCGGTCAGGGCCGCCGCGGCCGGGTCCTCCGGGCTGCCGAGCACCACGGGTACCCCGGCGTCGCCGCCCTCGCGCAGGGGCACCGACAGCGGCACGGTGCCGAGCACCGGGACGGGGGCGTCCTGCCCGCGGGACAGCCGTGCGGCGGTCTCGGCGCCACCACCCTCGCCGAACAGGTGCAGCACCGAGCCGTCGGGCTGCACGAGCCCCGCCATGTTCTCGACCACGCCGATGACCCGCTGCCCGGTCTGCCGGGCGACGATCCCGCTGCGCTCGGCGACGTCGGCCGCGGCGGCCTGCGGGGTCGTGACCACCAGGACCTCGGCGTGCGGCAGCAGCTGCCCCACCGAGATCGCGACGTCGCCGGTTCCCGGGGGCAGGTCGAGCAGCAGGACGTCGAGGTCGCCGAAGAACACGTCCGTCAGGAACTGGTTCACGGTGCGGTGCAGCATCGGTCCGCGCCACGACACCGCGGTCGAGACGTCGTCGACGAACATGCCGATCGACACGACCTTCACGTCGTGCGCCACCGGCGGCAGGATCATGCTGTCCACGCGGGTCGGGCGGGGTGCGACCCCGTGCTCGTCGGTCAGACCCATCAGGCCGGGGACGCTGAAGCCGTGCACGTCGACGTCGACGACCCCGACCCGCAGGCCCCGGCGGGCGAGCGCGACGGCGAGGTTCACGGTGACGGTGGACTTGCCGACGCCACCCTTGCCGCTCGTGACGGCGATGACGCGCGTGAGCGAGTCCGCGGTGAACTGGACGCCCTTGGGGCGGCCGGCTCGCAGCCGCTCGGTCAGCGCGGCACGAGTGGCCGGGTCCATCACGGACACGTCGACGTCGACGGCGGCGACCCCCGGGACGGACCCGGCGGCGACGCGGACGTCGCGCTCGATGGTGTCGGCGGCGGGGCACCCCACGATCGTGAGCTGCAGGTCGACGCGCACCGCGCCTCCTGGCTGCACGTCGACACCGCGGATCATGTCGAGCTCCGTGACGGGGCGGCGGATCTCGGGGTCGATGACGCGGCCGAGCGCAGCGAGGACCGCCGTGCCGAGCTGTTCGTCGGTGGGGACGGCGTCAGCCACGGGTGGAGCTGTCGTGTTCGTCCGCGTAGCCGGCCTCGTCCGCGTCGCGGCGGTCGAGCTCCTCGAGCAGGGAACGGAGCTCGGCGCGGATGAAGTCCTTCGACGCCATGTCCCGCATCGCCAGGCGCAGGGCCACGACCTCGCGGGCCAGGTACTCGGTGTCGGCCAAGTTGCGTTCGGCGCGCTGGCGGTCCTGCTCGAACTGCACGCGGTCGCGGTCGTCCTGCCGGTTCTGCGCGAGCAGGATCAGCGGGGCGGCGTACGAGGCCTGCAGCGAGAGCACGAGCGTCAGAGCCGTGAAGCCGATGGCCGCCGAGTCGAACTGCCACGGCTTCGGCGCGAGGGTGTTGTAGCCCATCCAGACCACGCAGAACAGCGTGAGCCCGATGAGGAACCAGGGCGTGCCCATGCCGCGGGCGATGCCCTCGGTCGCGCGACCGAAGGTGTCCCCGCGACCACGGCGGCGGCTGGGGAGCACACGCGTGCGCATGCCCTTCGGGGAGTCGAGCCGGACCTCTTGGCGGTCACGGTCGCGACGGTTGTCATCCGTTCGGGCCACGGGTGGTCCTCCTTCCCGTCGTCACGGGTGTCCTGCGCGGGCGTTGGCGTGGAAGCGGTGAGGGTTCCCCCTCGCCCTGACTTCGCCAGTCGTCCGGCAGGACGTGGTCGAGGACATCGTCGATCGTCACCACCCCGACGAGACGGTGGGCGTCGTCGACCACGGGGACGGACAGCAGGTTGTAGGTCGCCATGATGCGGGTGACCTCGGCGGCGCTCGCGTCGACCCGGACCGGTTCGGTCTGCTGGTCGATGAGCGTGCCGAGCCGCTCGTTCGGCGGGTAGCGGAGCATCCGCTGGAAGTGCACGAGTCCGAGGAACCGACCGGTCGGCGGCTCGTACGGCGGCAGGGTGACGCAGACGGCGGCGCCGAGCACCGGAGCGAGCTCGTGGCGGCGGACCAGCGCCAGGCCCTCGGCCACGGTGGCGTCGGCCGAGACGATCACCGGTTCGGTGGTCATCAGACCACCGGCGGTGTCCGGCTCGTACTCCAGGAGCATGCGGACGTCCTGCGCCTCCTCCGGCTCCATGAGCTGCAGGAGGGCCTCGCTCCGCTCGTCGGAGAACTGGGCGAGGACGTCGGCCGCGTCGTCCGGCTGCATCTGGTCGAGGACGTCGGCGGCGCGGGCGTCCACCAGTCGGGTGAGGATCTCGATGCGCTCCTGGTCGGGCATCTCCTCGAGCACGTCGGCCAGGCGGTCGTCGGGAAGCTCCTCGGCGACCTCGAACCGGCGCTCAGCGGGCAGGTCGAGCAGCGTCGACGCGAGGTCGGCGGGCAGCAGGTCGGAGTAGGCCGCGATGACGTGCTCGGCGGACTGGGCCTCGCCGGGGAGCTCGTCCTCGGTGACCTCGTTCCAGGTCGCGAACGTCGTCGGGCCCTTGCCGAACGGCGACGGCGTCGTCTTCGGCTTGCGGAGGAAGAGCTGCGCCACCTCCCAGTCGCCCTGCCCGCGGTCCTCGATCGCGACGTCCTCGATGGTGGCGCGGATCCGCTGGTTCTTGATGAGCACCTTGCGGCCGAGCATCTCGGCGATGACGCGGACCTCGCCGCCACGCTGCTCGAAGCGGCGCATGTTCACGAGGCCGGTCGTGATGACCTGCCCGGCACCGATGGAGGTGATGCGGCCGATGCTCACGAAGATGCGGCGCTTGCCGGGCACCTCGACGATGAGCCCGACGACGTGCGGGGGATCGGCCCGGCGGTAGACGACCAGGACGTCCCGAACTCTGCCGACGCGGTCGCCCGCGGGGTCGAAGACGGAGCACCCGGCGAGGCGGGCGACGAAGACCTTCGTGGCGCTCACCCGACCCAGCGTAGTCGCTCGGGTGTGCGCGTTCGCTCGCGCCGCCGACGGCACCGGTCGACGGCTTGCGATCGGCTGCTTCCCTGAGAGTGCACGTGCGATTGCAAGGTGTGCGGTGAATGATGGCTGTGTGAGCAATCAGAGCCCCTTCGCCGGCAGGACCGCCCAGGCGTTCCCGACGCTGCCCAAGGGCGACGTCCTGGGAACGTACGACAGCTACCCCGACGCGCAGCGCGTGGTGGCGAAGCTGGCCGAGGCCGACTTCCCCGTCAACCAGCTCTCGATCGTCGGCAACGACCTGAAGACGGTCGAGCGGGTCACCGGCAAGATGACCTACGGCCGTGCCGCGATCGCCGGTGCGCTGTCCGGCCTGTGGCTCGGGTTCTTCTTCGGCATCGTGCTCACGCTGTTCTCACCGCAAGCAGGTGGGCTGTTCTTCGCCGCGGCCGTCATCGGTGCCGCGTTCGGCATGCTCTACGGCATCGTCTCGTTCGCGATCACGAAGCGGCAGCGCGACTTCACGAGCGTGCACCAGGTGCTCGCCACGACCTACCAGATCGTCGTCAACCCGCAGCTGACCGGGCAGGCGCAGCGGATCCTCGGCGAGCACGGGGCGACCCCGTCCACGCACTGGAACGACGCTCCCCAGCAGCAGCAGCAGCAGCAGCAGCAGCAGTGGCGTCCGGGCCCCGGTGGGGTCCCGCCGCAGCAGCAGTCGCCGTACGGCGGGCACGCCACACCGCACCAGCAGCCGGGAGGCCCGCACCACCCCGGTACGTCGGCCCCCGGCGCGCAGACGGGTGCGCCTTCGGGCCCGCCGCGCTACGGCACGAACGACGGACCCCGGTACGGGGAGACCCCCGAGACGGCCGCCGCCCCCGCGGCTCCGCCGGTGCCGGAGCGTCGGCCCGAGGAGCCGCCGCGCTACGGCGAGCGGGTCGCCGGTGCCACGCCGCCGGAGCCCTCGTCCTCGCCGGACGCCCAGCGCGACGGCGACGGGGACAGCGACCGCCGCTAGCCGGGCTCCGGCCGGCGCGATCGGGCTTCGTCCTCGGGTCGTGCGAGATCGGGTCGCGCGAGATCGGGTCGCGCGAGATCGGGTCGCGCGAGATCGGGTCGTGCGAGATCGCTCGACACGCCGTTCGCGTTCGCCGAGGTCGCACGAACTGTCGCCGCCGAGCTGCGCGGGCGGCACTTCGTGCGACCTCGGCGGCGTCCGGGTGGTCCGGGCGGTCGCAACACCCCGCGCGCACGGCCTCGAGCGGTCGGAGATCGTCGTTCGGCGCCGGCCCAGACGACGGTTCGTGACCGCTCGACCTCGGGCAGACGGCACGTCGTGACCGAGAGCCGAGCGGGCTCGGGCGCGCGCGAGCCGGGCTTGCGCGCGGCGCGGTCCGGGCAGGCTCGGGCGGGCTAGAGGACCTTCGAGAAGCAGACCGACAGGGGCGCCCCGACGTAGGGCCCGAAGTTCGCGATCCGCCGGAACCCCTCGCGCTGGTAGAACCCGACGGCGCGCTGCTGCTCCGTGCCCGTCTCGAGGACGAGCGCCGGGGACCCAAGGTCGAGCGCCGCTTCTTCCAGCCGGCGCAGCAACGCAGCCGCGGCGCCGGAGCCGCGGGACTCCGGTCGGACGTACATCCGCTTGATCTCGGCGATGCCGTCGTCGACGATGCGCAGGCCCCCGCACCCGAGTGGAGTCCCGGACTCGTCGCGTGCGACGAAGAACACCGCGATCGACTCGGCGGTCGGCTTCTCACCCGGTTCGGTGTCGCCGCCGTGCGCCCGGTCGATCTCCAGGCGCTGGGCGGCGCGGAGTCGCTGGGCGTCGGGGGAGTCGAAGTGCTCGACCTCGATCGAGATGGTGTTCGGGGAGGCCTCGGGCATGGTCACCCGATCAGGCTAGCGGCCAGAGCGGGCGATCCACCCCTCCACTTCCGAGGGGGTCCGGGGGATGCCGACCGACAGGTTCTCGGCGCCGTCCTCGGTCACCAGGATGTCGTCCTCGATGCGGACACCGATGCCGCGGAACTCCTCCGGCACGGTCAGGTCGTCCTGCTGGAAGTACAGCCCGGGCTCGATCGTGAAGACCATGCCGGCCTGCACGGTGCCGTCAAGGTACATCTCACGACGGGCCTTCGCGCAGTCGTGCACGTCGAGCCCGAGGTGGTGGCTCGTGCCGTGCACCATGTAGCGGCGGTGGAACTGGTTGTCCGGCTCGAGCGACTCGGCGGCCGAGACCGGCAGGAAGCCCCACTCGGCGGTCTTGCGCGCGATGACCTCCATCGCGGTGGCGTGCACCTGGCGGAACGTGATGCCCGGCTTGACGATCGCGAACGCGGCGTCGGCGGCCTCGAGCACGGCTTCGTAGACCATCCGCTGCACGGGGGAGAACGTGCCGCTCACCGGGAGCGTGCGGGTGATGTCGGCGGTGTAGAACGAGTCGACCTCGACCCCGGCGTCGATGAGGATGAGGTCGCCCGGCTGCACGGCGCCGTCGTTGCGGGTCCAGTGCAGGATGCAGGCGTGGTGGCCGGAGGCGGCGATGGTGTCGTAGCCCACGGTGTTGCCGTCGGCGCGCGCCCGGCGGTTGAACGTGCCCTCGACGATGCGCTCACCGCGCGGGTGCGCGAGCACGGCGTCGAAGTCGCCGATGACGTCGTCGAACCCGTGCTTCGTGGCGTCGACGGCCTTGCGGAGCTCACGGACCTCGTACGCGTCCTTGACCAGTCGCAGCTCGGACAGGTCGCGGGCGAGCAGGTCGTCGGTGGCCGGCGACCCCTCGGTCTCGTCCGCGCCACCGATGGCCGCGCCGATGCGGGCGTCGAGGGAACGGGTCAGGTCGTCGTCGGCTTCACGCACGAGCAGCGCCGACGCGTCGAGTGCATCGGCGACGGCCGTGAACGCCCCGAGGTCGGCGGTGGCCAGCCCGAGGTCGGCGGCGACGGCGTCGAGCGAGGGGCGCGGTCCGACCCAGAACTCCCCGATCTCGGGGTTGGCGTAGAACTCTTCCGAGTCGCGGCCCGCGGTGGCACGGAAGTACAGCGTGGCGTCGTGGCCGGAGCCGTTCGGCGTCATCACGAGCACGGATCCGACGACGGTGTCGGTGCCCCAGCCGGTCAGGTGCGCGAAGGTGGAGTGCGGGCGGAACGGGTAGTCGCAGTCGTTCGAGCGGACCTTGGCCTGCCCGGCCGGCACCACGATCGTGCGGCCCGGGTGCAGCTCGGAGATGCGCGCGCGACGCTCGGCGGCGAACACGGCCTGCTCGCGGGGCTCGGGCTGCGCTTCCGAGCGCTCGGCCCACTGCGACCCGATGAAGTCCTTGAAGGTCGAGGACCCGGGGGTCGTGGATCGGTTGCTCGTCGCGCGGGGAGTCGTGTCGGCCATGCGTCCATCATCGCACCGCCGGGCGACACCCGGCCTGTGCGGCCGCTCACCTGTGGATAGCATTGGCCACGTGCCAGACCCGTTCATCGACCTGCACGCGCACTCCAGTGTCTCCGACGGCACCGAGCGGCCCGCGGAGCTCGTCCGAGCGGCCGCGGCCGCCGGACTCGACGCCGTCGCGCTGACCGACCACGACACGACCGCGGGGTGGGCGGACGCCACGGCCACGGCGCACGAGCTGCCCCTGACCCTGCTGCCGGGCCTCGAGCTGAGCACCCGCATCGGCTACCGCAGCGTGCACGTGCTCGGCTACCTGGTGGACCCCGAGCACCCCGGACTGGTCGAGGAGACGACCCGCATCCGCGACGGCCGACTCTCCCGCGCGCACCGCATGGTCGACCGCATCGCCGAGGACCACCCGATCACCTGGGCGGACGTCCTGGCCCAGTCCAGCCCCGGTGCCACGATCGGCCGTCCGCACATCGCCGACGCCCTGGTCGCCCGCGGGCTCGAGTCCGACCGGTCCGCGGCGTTCCGCGGCATCCTGCACCCGGCGTCCGGCTACTACGAACCCCACGAGGCACCCTCGCCCCTGCGTGGCGTCGAACTCATCCGGCAGGCCGGCGGCGTGCCCGTCATCGCGCACCCCGCGGCGTCCTCGCGCGGGATCGTCATCGACGAGCCGATGCTCCGCGACCTGGTCGACGCCGGGCTCGGCGGGCTCGAGGTCGACCACCGCGAGAACCTGGCACACGGCAAGCGCACCCTGCTCGACTGGGCGACGCGCTACGGCCTGTTCGTCACCGGTTCGAGCGACTACCACGGCACCGGCAAGCCGAACCGGCTGGGGGAGCACCGCACCGCACGCGTCTCGTTCGACGCGATCGTGTCCGAGGCGACGGGCAGCGCTCCCGTCGTCGGACCCGGCTCGCGCCTGTCCTGACGCGTCGCGTCGTCCCACCGAAGCGACAGATCTCGGTCGGCGCGGCTTGACCCATCCGCGAAAGCGACAGATCCCCGCTGACAGTTGGCGGCGATCTGTCGCCCTCGCGGGGCAGTCGGCGGGCGGGGACGACGAAGGGCCCGTCGCGTCAGCGACGGGCCCTTCGGTCTGGAGGCGCTACTCGCCGTCCGACGTTCCCTGCGGTGCCGAGGCGGTCGCCGAGGCATCGCCGGTGCCGGCTCCGCGACGGCGGCGACGACGGCGACGCTTCGCGGCGCCGTCGGTGGAACCACCCTCGGCGGCCGAGCCGTCCTCGGTGCCCGCCGCGGTGGTGGGGGCGACCGACTCGGTGGCTGGAGCCTGCGGGGCGGACTGCTCCGAGCCTCCTGACCGGGTGCGGCTGCGCGACCGCGAACGCGACGCGTCACGCGAACCCGAACCCGAGGCCGGGCGGTCGCTGCTGCGCTTCTCGACGGGGGCGCCAGCCGAGGCGGCGTGCGACGACGAGCCGGGCAGACGGCCCTTGGTGCCCTTGGGGATGTCGAGTTCCTCGAACAGGTGGGGCGACGACGAGTAGGTCTCGACGGGCTCGGGGATGCCGAACTCGAGGGCCTTGTCGATCAGCGTCCACTTGTGCAGGTCGTCCCAGTCGACGAACGTGACCGCGATACCGGTCTTGCCGGCGCGGCCCGTGCGGCCGGCGCGGTGCAGGTACGTGTCCGGGTCGTCCGGGATCGTGTGGTTGATCACGTGCGTGACGTCGTCCACGTCGATGCCGCGGGCGGCGACGTCGGTGGCGATGAGCACGTCGCGCTTGCCGGCCTTGAACGCCGCCATCGCGCGCTCGCGCTGCTCCTGGTTGAGGTCGCCGTGCACCGCTGCGGCGTTGAACCCGCGGTCCTTCAGTTCCTCGACGAGCTTCGCCGCGGCACGCTTGGTGCGGGTGAAGATCACGGTCTTGCCGCGGCCCTCGGCCTGGAGGATGCGGGCGATGACCTCGTCCTTGTCCAGGGAGTGCGCACGGTAGATGAGGTGCTTGATGTTGGCCTGCATGAGGCCCTCGTCCGGGTCGGTCGCCCGGATGTGCACCGGACGGCTCATGAACCGGCGGGCGAGGGCGACGATCGGCGCGGGCATCGTCGCCGAGAACAGCATCGTGTGCCGCACCTCGGGGACGGCCTGGAAGATGCGCTCGATGTCCGACAGGAACCCGAGGTCGAGCATGCGGTCGGCCTCGTCGAGCACCACCTCTTGCACGTGGGAGAGGTCGAGCAGGCGCTGCCGCTGCAGGTCGATGAGCCGCCCGGGCGTGCCGACGACGATCTGGGCACCGGCCTTGAGCTGCTCCACCTGGCCCTCGTAGGCCTTGCCGCCGTAGATCGAGACGACCGTGGTCGGGCGGTTCGAGGCCGCGAGCTCGAGGTCCTCGGTGACCTGGACCGCGAGTTCACGGGTCGGGACGACGACGAGCGCCTTCACGCCGTGCGCCGGGTCGGCGCCGAGTCGCTGGATCAGCGGCAGGCCGAAGCCGAGCGTCTTGCCGGTACCCGTCTTGGCCTGGCCGATGATGTCCTGGCCGGTCAGGCCGAGCGGGATGGTCTGTTCCTGGATCGGGAAGGGCTCGATGATGCCCTTGCCGGCCAGTGCATCGACGATGTCCTGGTCGATGTTGAGGTCTGAGAAAGTCAAAGAATCACCTTAGTTCTGGTGGAAGTCCGGGCCAGTCTACCGACGGGCGAGTGGTCCGGGGTGCTCCGGGGTGCTCAGGGGTGCGTCGAGGCGTCCGGGCGGGCGACCGGCGGGTGCCACGGGACTCGCCCTCTATGCTGGTCGGGTGGTCTCGTGGTGGAACCGGAAGCGCGCGGCGCAGCTCGCTGCCGCTTGGCTCGCGTCGCGGAACCCGCGCGGAGCCGCGCAGGTCAAGCGCCTCGCGCTCGACGACGTCACCCCGGAGCTCGACGTCTACCTCGGGCAGGCCGCGTACCTGCAGCTCTCCGTCTACGAGACGATGGGACGAGCCGGTGCTTCGGCCCCGACGCTCTCCGGCCGTCTGGTCACCGGGGTCCTCGCGACCACGGCGCTCGAGCGGCACCGCACGATCGTGGCCGAGATCGAGCGCAGCGGTGGCGATCCGGCGGCGCTGATGGCCCCGCACCGCGAGGCGATCGACCTGTTCCTCGAACGGACGAGCGGCGCCGACTGGTACGAGTCGATGCTGACCGGCTACGTGACGGCCGGCATCCTGAACGATCTGTTCGGCAACCTGCTCCGCTCGCTGCCGCTCGACGTGCGGCAGCGGCTGCGGTCGGTGTTCGACGCGCGCGAGGAAGCGGCGGTCGTCGAGGAGCTGACGGCTCACATCGAGGACGACCCGCAGATCGGTTCGCGTCTGGCGATGTGGGGACGACGTCTGGTGGGCGACACCCTGCTCGTCGCACGGTCGGCGCTGGCGTCGCACGCCCGAGAGGACCAGGAGCGGCTCGAGCCGGTCTGGACCGAGCTCATCGCCGCGCACACCCGACGCATGGACGCGCTCGGGCTGACGGCCTGAGCGGTCGAGCGTCAGGCGCCGCGCGTCTGAGTTGCTCGAGCGTCAGGCGCCGCGCGTCTTGAGCTGCTCGTAGTACTCGGCGTCGCGCTTGTCGCGCTGCGTGCCGAGGAGCCACTCGACGACGAGGACTACCACGCCGGAGCCCACGAGGGCCACGACCCAGATCCAGGTGCCGTCGTACCGCCACCCGGCCCAGGTCAGCGCTTCCCAGAGCACTGCTGCGGCGATGCCGCCGACCGCTGGGCCGACGAGCACGCCACGGTTCGACCGCCACGGCAGGATCACGTGCGCGACCGCACCGATGATGACGCCGCCGAGGACGGCGAAGAGCAGTTCCACGTCGTCAGGCGACGAAGCCGATGCGCCGTGCCTCTTCCGCGCCGACCTCGACGTACGCCAGGGCCGAGACGGGGACGATGAAGCGACGGCCCTTGTCGTCCTGGAGCGACAGGTGCGTCGACTTGGCGGTGAGCGCCTCGGACACGGCCTTCTCGACCTCGTCCGCGGTCTGGGCGGTCTCGAAGGCGATCTCGCGGGGGCTGTTGATGATGCCGATCTTGATGTCCACGAGCACAGCGTATCCGAGCGGTCCCGTGCGGCATCGGGCGTTCGCCGCGGGCGCACTCGACGGCGTGACGACCGGTGCCCCGCGCGTCCGCAGCGGTGCTGTCGGCGGTCCTGGGTACCGTACGAGCGTGCCGCAGACCATGCTGATGCCCGCTCCCGACGACACCGGGTTCGCGCGCGCACTGGTCGACGACCCCTCGCACGCCGCGGTGCTCGCGTTGCCGGACGGCCGTCACGCCGCGGTGATCGGTGCGCCGGGCAGCGGCAAGACGACCACGCTCGCGCGGCTCGTCGCCGACCGGCTGACCCGACCCGACGCGATCACCCCCGACGGCCACGCGACGGTGCTCGCCCTGACCTCGGCGCGGACGGCCGCGACGGCGCTGCGTGACCGGCTCGCTCGGGCGGTCGACCGGGTCGTGCCGGGTGCCCTCGCACGCACCGTGAACTCGCTGGCGTTCCAGATCGTCACCCACGCGGCGTCGGTGCAGGGGCAGGAACCCCCGACGCTGCTGACCGGCGGGGAGCAGGACCGGATCATCGCCGACCTGCTCGCCGGGCACGAACTCGACGGAGCTGGTCCGACCTGGCCCGACCCCATCACCGCCGTCGTCCGGGAGCGAGCGGGGTTCCGAACCGCCCTGCGCGACGTCATGATGCGTGCGGTGGCGGCCGGCGTCGAGCCCGACGACATGCGGGAACTCGGCGACGAGCTCGGACGGCCCGAGTGGCGGGCCGTCGGGGACTTCGTGGACGACTACCGGGCATCGGTCACCGCGTTCCGGCCGACCGGGCTCGACTCCGGCGAACTCGTGGCGTACGCCACCGCCGCGGTGCTGCGGCACGAGCTCCCCGCGAGCATCGCCGCCCTGCGCCTGGTCGTGGTCGACGACACGCAGGAACTGGTGGAGGGTGAGATCGCGCTGCTCGGGGCACTCGCGCGCTCCGGCGTGCAGGTCGTGGCCTTCGGCGACCCGGACATCGCCGCCTCGGCGTTCCGCGGCGCCGAACCGGACGTGCTCGGTCGGCTGGCCGTGCGCCTCGGGGTGGACCGCGTCGACGAGCTGTTCCTCGGCGCGGTGCACCGGCACCCCGCGCCGATCCGTGCCCTGGTCACCGGCGTCACGGGTCGCATCGGCACCGCGGCGGCCGGTCGGCAGCGCAGCGCGTCGGCGGGCGACCAGGATGCGCGGCCCGACGCCGTCGTGCACCTCGAGGCCGCCAGCCGGTCCGCGCTCGTCGTGGCGATCGCCCGTCGACTCCGCGAACACCGCCTGCTCGACGGCGTGCCATGGCACCGGATGGCCGTGGTCACCCGGAGCGGTGCTGCCATCCCCGAACTCGTCCGGGCACTCTCCGTGGCCGAGGTCCCGGCGACCGCCGGTGCCGCGCCCGTCCGCCCGCGCGACGACTCCGCGGCGCGGGCGCTGCTCGACGCGGCTGCGGTGGCGCTCGACGTCCTGCCGCTCGACGCCGCCCTGGCCACCGCGTTCGCCACCGGGCCCCTCGGGGGCCTCGACACCCTGGCGATGCGTCGGCTCCGGCTCGCCCTGCGGCGTGAGGAACTCGCGGGCGACGGCAGCCGCACCGCCGACGAACTGCTGGTCGATGTCCTGGGCGCACCGGAGCGCCTGGTGACGGTGGACGCCGGGTTCGCGCGCCGGGCGACCCGGCTGGCCCGGAGCCTAGTGCAGGCGCGTGCCGACGCCCAGGCTGGATCGAGCATCGAGGAGATCCTCTGGGGCCTCTGGGAACGCAGCGGTCTTGCAAAGTCGTGGGGCGCCCAGTCCGCCGCCGGTGGGGTCGGCGCCGGGGAAGCCGACCGGCACCTGGATGCCGTCGTCGGCCTGTTCACCGCCGCCAAGCGCTTCGTCGAGCGCACGCCGGACGCCCCCGCGCGGGTCTTCGTCGACGACCTGCTCGGCGCCGACCTGCCAGAGGACTCGATCGGCCCCGACCGGACCGCCGGCCGGGTGCGGGTCCTGACGCCGTCGGCGACGATCGGGCTCGAGTGCGACGTGGTCGTCGTGCTCGGTCTGCAGGACGGCGTCTGGCCCAACACCCGGGTGCGCGGCAGTCTGCTCGACCCGGACGGCCTGGTCCGCGCTGCCGCCGGGGTCGAGCGTTCGCCCATCGACGACCGTGCCGCCGTGGTCGCCGACGAACTCCGGCTGTTCGCCCGGGCCGTCTCGCGCGCCACCACCCAGGTCGTCATCGGCACGGTCGCGAACGACGACGAGTCGCCGTCACCCTTCGTCCGGCTCGTCCCGGTGCCGCCTGACCGTCAGCCGACCGTCCACCCACTGTCCCTGCGTGGGCTCGCCGGCTCGCTGCGCCGCCGGGTGGTGGGCTCCGGCGACCACGAGGCCGCGTCCGCCCTGGCCCGCCTGGCCGAGGCCGAGGTCCCCGGGGCGGCTCCGGACGAGTGGTACGGGCTCGCCGAACCGACCACGGACGACCCCCTGGTCGACCTCGACGCCGAGCCCGCGCCCGAGGTCGAGGGCGGCGAGCCCGTCTCCCCGGCCGTGTCGGTGTCGCCGTCGCGGATCGGCACCTTCGAGGAGTGCCCGGTGCACTGGTTCGCGCAGACCTTCGGCGGCGGTGCCCCGAGCCCGGCGATGGGCATCGGCACGATCGTGCACGAAGCGATGGAGCACGCCACCGAGATCGACGTCGAGTCGCTGTGGGAGCGGGTCGAGGCGCGGTGGGACGAGCTCACGTTCGAGTCGCCCTGGGTCGCCGACCGCGAACGTGCCCGGACCCGGCGGATGATCGAGGGGCTGAGCGACTACCTCCGCACCTTCGCCAGCGCCGGCCGTCGACTGCTCGGCGCCGAGACCTCGTTCGCGCTCGTGACCGGGCCCGCCCGGATCCGGGGGAGCATCGACCGCATCGAGGTCGACCCCGAGGGGCGGGTGAGCGTCGTCGACCTGAAGACCGGCCGTTCGATGCCCAGCGAGAAGAACGACATGCCGGAACACCCGCAGCTCGGGGCCTATCAACTCGCGGTCGAGGACGGCGCGGTCGAGGGCGTGCCGGCGGGGTCTCCGATGACCGACGCCCGGCTGGTCTTCGTCCAGAACCCCCGCGGCGGACAGGCGTACTCCGAGCGGACCCAGCACGCGTTCGACGCCGAGGCGCGCGAGGCCTACCGCGAGCGGTTGCACGGGGTGGCGCGGGGCATGGCCGGCCGGACCTTCGTGGCGAACGTGGACGACCACTGCGAGAAGGCCCGGACCGGGGTCGAGTGCCGGATCCACGTGGTGGCAGAGGTGACCTGGTGAGCGACACGACGGACACGACCGACACGGCGGACACGACCGACGCGACCGGCACGGCTGCTGCTGCTGCGGACGACACGGCTGCCGCTGCACCGCCCGTCATCCGGCACGGCGCCGACGCCATCGCCGACGCTCTCGGCCGCCCTCGTCCCACCGCCCAGCAGCGCGCCGTCATCGAGTCACCGCTCGTGCCGGCGCTGGTCGTCGCCGGTGCCGGCAGCGGGAAGACCGAGACAATGGCCTCGCGCGTCGTCTGGCTGCTGGCCAACGGACTCGTCCGCCCCGACGAGGTCCTCGGCCTGACCTTCACCCGCAAGGCCGCCGGCGAGCTGTCCGTCCGCATCAACGACCGCATCCGCGCGCTCGAGGACGTGGGGTTGATCACCCCCGGTGACGCCTTCGAGGCACCCACGGTCTCGACGTACAACGCCTTCGCCAACGCGGTCTTCCGCGAGAACGCCCTGCTCGTCGGGCGTGACGGCGAGTCCCAGGTGCTGACCGAACCGTCGGCCTGGCAGCTCGCCCGTCGGGTCGTGGTGGCCGCCCGCGACGACCGGCTCGCCGGACTCGACCGCGACGTCGACACCCTGACCGCAGCCGTGGTCGCGCTCGCCGGTGCCACCTCGGAACACCTCGTCGAGCCAGAGGACCTGCGCCGGTTCGCGATCGAGTTCTCGGAGCTGCTCGAACTCCCCGGCAACCGCGGCAAGCCGTACAAGGCGATCACGGACGCGGTCGCCGCGATCGGCGCCCTCGAACCCCTGGCCGACCTGGTCGCCGAGTTCCGACGACAGAAGGTCGACCGCGGGTTCGTGGAGTTCTCCGACCAGATCGCCCTCGCGCTCGCCGCGGCCGAGTCGGCCCCTCGTGTCGTCTCGGACCTGCGGAGCCGGTACGGGGTGGTGCTCCTCGACGAGTACCAGGACACCTCGGTCGTGCAGACCCGGTTCCTCGCGCGGCTGTTCCGCGGGCACTCGGTGATGGCGGTCGGCGACCCGCACCAGTCGATCTACGGGTTCCGTGGTGCGAGCGCCGCGAACCTCGCCCGGTTCCCGCACGACTTCGGCGGCGACGAACCCGGCGTGGCCGAACCCGTCACCTTCGCGCTGTCGACCAGCTGGCGGAACCCGGTGGACGTGCTCGCGGGGGCGAACGCGATCGTGTCACCGCTGTCCGAGGCGTCCGAGGTCGACGTCGAACGGCTCTCGCCCCGGCCGGGTGCGGACGCCGGCACCGTGCGGGTGGTGTTCCCCGAGACCCTGCCGGAAGAGGCCGACGAGGTCGCGGCGTGGTTCCAGGACCACCGCAGGCAGAACCCGGCGGGCTCGATGGCGCTGCTGCTGCGGGCCCGGAAGGACCTCGCGGCGTTCACGGCGGCGCTCGGTGCCCGTGGGGTGCCGTACCACGTGCTCGGCACGGGCGGACTGCTCCAGCGTCCGGAGATCGTCGACCTGGTGGCGTGCCTGCGCGTCCTGCACGACCCGGCGGCCGGCAACGACCTGATCCGGCTGCTCGCGGGTGCACGGTGGCGGGTCGGGGCGGCGGACATCGTCGCCCTGCACCAGCTCGCCCGGTGGCTGTTCCAGCGTGATC
The DNA here is from genome assembly GCF_003224215.1 of Curtobacterium sp. MCLR17_043. NCBI lineage: Bacteria > Bacillati > Actinomycetota > Actinomycetes > Micrococcales > Microbacteriaceae > Curtobacterium > Curtobacterium sp. MCLR17_043. The sequence goes on from NZ_QKLH01000008.1 coordinate 111,951, forward strand.
ACACCCAGCAACGCCTCGACGACGACCTGACCGCGGCCTTCCGGGCCTCGGTGGCCGCCGGGGAGCACGGGTCGATCGTCGACGCGCTCGACTTCGTCGCGACCGCACCCGACGAGCACGGCGCGCTCGAGGGCATCACCCCCGCGGGTCGCAGCCGGATGCGTGCGCTCGGCGGGCAGCTCGCGATGCTCCGCTCACGCGCGGGGAGCGACCTGGTCGACTTCGTGACGCTCGTCGTGCAGGAGATGCGACTCGACATCGAGGTCGCCGCGCACGAACAGGGCAGCGGCGCGTACCTCGACGCCTTCATCGACGAGCTCGCCGGTTTCGTGTCGACCGACGACCGCGCCGACCTCGGTTCGTTCCTCGGGTGGATCGACGCTGCAGCCCGACGGGACGACATGGGCCCGCGGTCCGAGGAGCCTGAGGCCGGCACCGTGCAGATCCTGACGATCCACGGGTCCAAGGGGCTCGAGTGGGACGCCGTCGCAGTGCCCCGGATGGTCGAGGGCGGCCTGCCGGCGCGTCCGCAGGAGGGCTCGTCGGGTTGGCTCGGGTTCGGCCGACTGCCGTACGAGTTCCGTGGAGACGCCGCCGAGCTGCCGCGACTCGCATGGCGCGGGCAGGAGACCCAGAAGGACGTCACCACGGCGATCGACGCCTTCAAGGAACAGGTGAAGGCGCGCAACGAGGACGAGGAACGCCGGCTGACCTACGTCGCCCTGACCCGTGCCAAGCACGACCTGCTGGTGTCCGGCTCGTTCTGGGCCGGCGGGGTCCGACCCACCGAGCCGAGCCGCTACCTGCGCGACCTGGTGGACGCCGGCGTCATCGACGGTGCGGCGATCCCGGAGACGACGGTGCACGACGAGAACCCGATGGGGGAGAGCGGCGCGACCCAGACCTGGCCGCACGTGCCGTTCGGGCAGCGTGCGCCGCGGGTCCTGGCTGCCGCCGAGCGGGTGCGGAACGCGAATCCCGGTGCTGCGGGGCGCTTCGCCGCCGACATCGACCTGCTGCTCGCCGAACGGCACGCCACCCGGAACGCGAAGCACGCGGTCGCCGTCCCGCACCGGGTCCCGGCGTCGGGCTTCAAGGACTACCTGACCGAACCCGACTCCGTGGCCGAGCGGCTCCGCCGGCCGATGCCGGAGCGCCCGTACCGGGCCACCCGGCTCGGCACGCTGTTCCACCAGTGGGTGGAACAGCGGGCACGGAGCGGCGGCGCGCTCGAGACGCTCGACGTGTGGGACGGCGAGCTCGACCTCGATGCCGACGACCTCGCCGATTCGTCGCCGGACGCCGTGGTCACCGACGACGACGCCCGTCGACTCGCGGACTTCCAGGCGACGTTCGCGCGCTCACGGTGGGCCGGGCTGACTCCGATCGAGGTCGAGCGCGAGATCCACATCCCGTTCCTCGGGCACAGCGTCGTCTGCAAGCTCGACGCCGTGTACGAGATCGAGGGGCGCGCCGAGGTAGTCGACTGGAAGACGGGCAAGGCGCCGTCGGGGGCGGACGACCTGGCCCGCCGCACCCTGCAGCTCGCGTTGTACCGCGTCGCCTACGCCGAGTTCACCGGGCGGCCGCTCGACCAGGTCGACGCGGTGTTCTACTTCGTCGCCGACGACTTGGAGGTCCGTCCGACCGAGCTGCTCGACCGCGCCGGACTCGAGCGCGCGTGGTCCGAGGCCGTCGGCTGACGTCCTACGGGCGCGCTGCGCCCGTGTCGTACTCCGCCCCCGTGTCGTGCTCCGCGCCCGTGTCGCGCTCAGCCCTGGAGGCCCGGTGCCGGTCCGCCGGACCCGCGCCGGGCCTCCTGGCGGTCGCGTCCACGACTCCTGCCGCACCTTGGTGAGCAGAAATGGTCGGGTGCGCCGCAGCGACCCGACCATTCCTGCTCACGAAGCGTCAGCCGTGGCGGCGTTCGGTGGAGGACAACAGCTGCTCCACCTCGCCGATCTCCATCGTCTCGGGTGACACGGACTGCAGTGGTTCCGCACTCGGGGCGTGCACCGCGTCGACCAGGCGGTGCATCATCGCGACGGCGTCGTCGACGACCTCGGTGCTCTTCGCCTGGACGCCGTGCAGCAGCCAGTGCGCCGTCTCGAGTTCGTGGTGCACGCGTGCACGCTGTGCGAGCTGGCGGTCGCGTCCGCCGCCGTTCGCCTCGTAGGCGCTGAGGACGGTGTCGAAGGCATCGCGGCGGCCGGCGAGCACCCAGGCGAGGTCCTTCGCCGGGTCGCCGAGCCGCAGCTCGCCCCAGTCGAGGATCCCGGTCACCGCGTCGCCGTCGACGAGCAGGGCGCCGGTGCCGAGCGAACCGTGCACGACGGTCGGCGTGAACTGCCAGAGCTGCTGGTCGCGGGCGGCACCCTCCCAGCGTTCGACGAGCGCGGCGGGGACGAGCTTGGTCGCCACGGCGCGGTCCATCACCGAGACGGCGGACCGGAGCACCTCGAACGGCGTGAGCGACGGCAGGCCGGCGTCGGAGACGAAGCTCGTCGGCAGCTGGTGGATCGAGGCGAGGGCACGGCCGACGCTGGTGGCGAGGTCGGGGCGCTCGACGAGCGACGCGAGGGTCGGGTGAGCTCCGGCCAGCCGCGTCGTGACGATGGCGCGCGTCGACCCGATCGGCGCCTGGCCGCGGTACTCGGCGACGCCGAACGGCAGGCGTGTGCGGATGCCGGCGCTCAGCGCGCGGATGGCGACGAGGTCGGCCGACTGCCGCGCCTCGGCGCGCTGGTTCCGGGGGCGGCGGATGACGATCTCGGTGCCGTCGGCGTCGCGGAGGAGCGCCGACTCGTAGTCGCCGGCCGCGGCCGAGCCGAGCGTGCGCGTGCCCGTGACGAGGAGACCTGGAACGGCCGTCGTCGCCAACGCGGCTAGAGTGAACTGGGATCCCGCCATGCCCCTCAGGGTAGGCGCGTGTCGCGTGCACGGCTGCACGCCACGCTGTTCGGCGGCCCGCACGCCCACCGCACGTCTCCTGCACGTCCGCACCCGATCCGAGGAGCTCTCCCGCCGTGACCGTCGAGTTCGCCGCCCGGCTCCCGCTGTCCCGCAACGAACTCGACCGCGACGCCGAGTTCCGCACGACCGACGACGTCGAGCGTGTCCTGCGCGAGGACGAGCGCACCCGGTACCTGCCGGTGCGTGGTGCCGAGATGCTCCGGAACGCCGACGGCACCCTGCGCTTCGTGACCGCGACGGAGATCCCGGTCGACACCGTGACCCTGTACCTCGGCCGTGCGGTGTCGGACGCCGTCGATGCCCCGGCGGGTACCCGCTTCGTCGCCGCCCTGATCGACAGCGCGACGGCGACCGCGATCGAACCCGACGACGACGCCTGGCAGAGCCTCCGGATGTTCGGCACCGAGCTCTCGCCGCGCGACCAGGGCCTGGCGGTCGAAGCCGTCGCGATGGCCAACTGGCACGCCGTGCACGGCTTCTCGCCGCGCACCGGCTCACCCACTGCCGTTGTGAGCGGCGGATGGGTCCGCCGCGACCCCGAGGGACACGACCTCTTCCCGCGTACGGACGCGGCGATCATCGTCGGGGTCGTCGACGCCGACGACCGGATCCTGCTCGGTTCCAACGCCGCGTGGGACGCCGACCGGTACTCGCTGCTGGCCGGGTTCGTCGAGCCGGGGGAGTCGCTCGAGGACGCCGTCCGCCGCGAGGTCTGGGAAGAGTCCGGCGTCCGTGTCGAGGAGCCCGAGTACCTCGGCTCGCAGCCGTGGCCGTTCCCCGCGTCGCTGATGGTGGGCTTCCGCGCCCGCGCAGCCGGCGGTGACCCGACGACCGCCCGCCCCGACGGCGTGGAGATCCTGGACGTCCGGTGGTTCTCGCGCGACGAGATCCGCGAGCGCGCCGGCGACACCCTGCTGCTGCCGGGACGCACCTCGATCGCCCGCGCCATCATCGAGGAGTGGTACGGCGGGCCGCTGGACCTGCCGTGAGCGTCACCGGTCCGCGCGGTGCACCGGGTGCCGGGGCAGTCGAACCCCGGCCGCCCTCGCCCGACGAACTGCTCGCCGCGCTCGACGCCGAGCAGCGGACGGTCGCCCGCACCCTGCTCGGTCCGGTCGCGGTGCTCGCCGGCGCCGGGACGGGAAAGACCCGCGCGATCACGCACCGGATCGCCTACGGCGTCGCCACCGGGACCTACGCGCCGAACCACGTCCTCGCGCTGACGTTCACGACCCGTGCCGCCGGCGAACTGCGGTCGCGCCTGCGCGCGCTCGGGGCCGGGACGGTCCAGGCGCGCACCTTCCACGCCGCCGCGATGGCGCAGCTCAGCTACTTCTGGCCGGACACCGTCGGCGGGCACGCCCCCAAGATCGTCGAGTCCAAGGGGCGGATGATCGCCCACGCCGCGGACACGGTCGGCATGAACGTCGACACCCCGGTGCTCCGCGACCTGGCCGCCGAGGTCGAGTGGCGCAAGGTGCAGATGCTCTCGCTCGACGAGTACGAGGCCGCCGCCGCCGACCGGGCGATGCCGCGCGACACCACGCCGCGCCGGGTCATCGACCTGATGAAGGCGTACGAGCGACTGAAGGACGACCGGCGGCAGTTGGACTTCGAGGACGTCCTGCTGGCGACCCTCGGCATGGTCGAGTCCGAGCCCCGCGTGGCGTCGTACGTGCGGCAGCAGTACCGGTTCTTCGTCGTCGACGAGTACCAGGACGTCTCGCCCGTGCAGCACGACCTGCTGCGGGCCTGGCTGGGCGGCCGTGACGACCTGTGCGTCGTCGGCGACGCCAGTCAGACCATCTACTCGTTCGCCGGCGCCTCGAGCGACTACCTGCTCGGGTTCGGGTCGGAGTTCCCGCGCGGGTCGGTCTTGCGCCTCGAGCGGAACTACCGCTCCACCCGCGAGGTCGTGTCCGCGGCCAACACGCTGATGCGCGGCCAGCCCGGCGCGCTCGACCTGGTGGCCCAGAGCCAGGAACCGGGCCCGGAACCGGTGGTGCTGGCCTGCGTCCACGACGGTGACGAGGCACAGACCATCGCCCGGCGCATCGCCGAGCTCGTCGGGGCCGGAGCGTCCTACGGGGACTGCGCCGTGCTCTTCCGCGTCGGAGCGCAGTCCGCTGCGCTCGAGTCCGCGCTCGGCCGGAACGGCATCCCCTACCGCGTGCAGGGCGGGACCCGGTTCTTCAACCGCCCGGAGGTCAAGCTCGCCGTCCACCACATGCGCGGCGAGGCGATCCGGCAGACCGACGACGAGCTGACCCGACGGGTCCGGCTGGTGCTGCAGGTCAGCGGCTGGACGGAGACGCCGCCGGAGGGCACCGGCGCAGTCCGTGAGCAGTGGGAAGCGCTGCAGGCGATCATGGGCCTGGCCGAGGACGCCCCCGCCGGCACGACGATGCAGCAGTTCACCCAGGACCTGGTGGACCGTGCGGCGACGCACCACGAGCCCGAGGTCGATGCCGTCACGCTCGCGACGCTGCACTCGTCGAAGGGTCTGGAGTGGCCGCACGTGGTCATCGCCGGCGCCGCCGAGGGGCTCCTGCCGATCTCGCACGCGTCGACCGACACCGAGGTGGACGAGGAACGACGCCTGTTCTACGTCGGGCTGACGCGCGCCCGCCGTTCGGTCACGATCACGTGGTCGCAACAGGGCTCCACGCGTGGGGGAGCCCGGGCTCCGAGTCGGTTCCTGGCAGCGCTCGGCACGCGCACCGCGGATGGGGCCGGACCGGCGAACGGCTGACCGACAGGTCGTCGCGCTCGAAGACGAGCTGGTCGGGCTCGGCTCGTTGCGTCCGGAGCGGGAGCCGTTCCAGCAGCATCCGCGTCGTGGCGGCGGCCACCGCCGCCGCCCGCCACGGTGACAGCGGTGCCGGGTGCCGCCCCCACACCTGAGCGGCGATGGCCGGCCAGGCCGGGTCGTCGTCGACGCGTGCGTACTCAGCACACTGGAGGCACGGCCCGGCCCCCGGCACGACGAACGGACCGAGACGGACGCGTCCGTCGCCGACGACGACCGCCAGGTGCGGCACGCCCCGGCGGGTCCACACGGCGCGGAGCGCCGGGTCGACGACGTGGTCGGCCACCACCACGGCGAGGCGCGGTTCGGGCTCGGGCAGTACGATCGGGCCCCCGGCGGGCGCGGTGGTGCGGCTGACCGTCACGCCCTCGCCGGACAGGAACGTCGCCACGGTGTCGGCGAGGACACCGGCGCCGTGCACCTCGATGCGTTCGAGCGGCTCGGGCAGGACCTCGACCACCGCGGGCGACGCGGCACCGAGCACACCGGCAGCACGTTCCGGCGAGCACCCCGACGCGGCCGCCAGGCCTGCCAGCACGTCGTGGCCGGTCTCGCGTCGCAGACCGTTGAGGAACCGTTCTTCCCCCGTGGTGGGCACCGCGACGACGGCGCGTGGAGGATCGACCCCGAGCTGGACCGTGGCGGGGTCACGCCAGACGAACTCGAGCGTCGGATCGATGCGGATGCCCATGACCCCACGGTGCCGGAGTACGCGGCACGCGTGGGGTCACCAGGGGGATCTGTGGAGAACTCAGCGGGGCTGATCGCCCGTGTCGTTCCCGGGCTCGTCGCCCGCTCCACCCTCGGGGTCGTCGGCCACGCGGCCGGATTCGTCCTCGTGCGGACGCGCACCGGTCGAGTCGTTCAGCAGGTCCTCGAGGGCCTTGTCGAACGCGTCGTCCTCGTCGGTCTGGGACGGGTTCCGCAGCCGTGCGACGAGGGCGTCGGGTGCGTCGACGTCGTCCGAGGTCGGCACCAGGTCGAAGTGCGACCAGAGGGCGTCACGCTCTTCGGCGCCGAGCTCGTCGGTCACCCGCTGCCACATCGCGGCGGCTTCACGTAGACGACGCGGACGCAGCTCGAGGCCGACGAGTGTCGCGAACGCCGACTCGGCCGGGCCGCCGGCCGCACGGCGACGGCGCACCATCTCGGCGATCGCTCCGGCCTTGGGGAGACGGACGGTGGCCGCGGCGGTGACCGTGTCCACCCAGCCCTCGACCAGGGCGAGCATCGTCTCGAGCCGGGCGAGCGCGGCGTCCTGCTCGGCGGTCCGCGGCGGGATGAGGGCACCCGAGGCGAGTGCGTCGCGCAGCTGCTCCTGGTTGGTCGGGTCGATGTCGGCCGCGAGTTCCTCGACGCGGTCGAAGGGGATGTGGATGCCCCGCGCGTAGTCCGTGATGGACGAGATGATGTGCAGCCGGAGCCACCGTGCCGACCGGAAGAGCCGGGCGTGGGCGAGTTCGCGGACCGCGAGGTAGATGCGGACCTCGTCCTCGGAGACGTCGAGGCCCTCGGCGAACTCGGCGACGTTCTGGGGCAGGAGCGCTGCGACCTGCTCGTCGAGGAGCGGCACGCCGACGTCACCGCCGGAGACGACCTCCTTCGACAGCTGCCCGACGACCTGGCCGAGCTGGATCGCGAACAGTGCCCCGCCGATGCCGCGCATCGCCTTCGAGACGTCTCCGAGCATCGCCTTGAGCTGCTCGGGAGCACGCTGGTCGATCGCCTCGGTCAGGGCATCGGCGATGCTGAAGGCCACCGGCTCGGCGATCTGCGTCCACACCGGGACGGTCGCCTTGGCCCACTGCTCACGCGTGTAGAGGCTCGGGGTCGCGGTCAGCTCGGCGACCGTCGTGACCTCGTCGAGCCACAGTGCAGCGACCTGGAAGGCCTGGTCTGCCGCCTGCGAGGTGGCCGGGTCGACGGGGTGGCCGCCGTCCCGAGCGATCGCGGTGGCGCGTTCGGCGGTGGCCGAGAAGTCGATGCCGTCACCGCCGGACTGCGCGGCACGCTGGAGCTGGCTCATCAGGTTCGCCACGGAGGCCGGGTCGTTCGGCAGACCGGCGGCACCGGCGAGCTGCGACGGGTCGATCTGCCCCTCGCCCGAGAGCAGCTTGCGCAGCATCTCCTGGAAGTCGTCGTCCGGCCCCGGCTGTGGTTCATCAGGCATGCCGACTACGCTAATCGCTGCTCACGGGGCCGCACCTGGGATGCCCCCGTGGGAACGCCCGAAGCGCTGCGCCCAGGGCGAACAGCCCCGTCGCGAGACGTGGGCGACCACCCTGCCGCCAGGCGCGGGTGCCCACCTCGGAAGGACTCCGCGTGACCCTCTTCGCCCCCGCGCCCCGTCGTCGCTCGCGTGCCCGGACCGTCGGGTGGGCCTTCCTGATCGGCGCGGTCGTGCTGGGACTGCTGGCGAGCCTGCTGCCGAGCCCGTACCTCATCGAGGTCCCCGGGCCGGTCTACAACACCATCGGCACGCAGGAGCAGGGGACGGGCAAGGACGCGAAGGACGTCAAGCTCATCCAGGTGTCCGGCCACGAGACGTACCCGACGGCCGGCGCCCTCGACATGCTCACCGTCGGCATCCAGGGCGACGCCACGAACCGCCCGTCGTGGACCAGCGTGATCCGCGCGATCTTCACCAGGTCGCAGGCGGTGATCCCGGTCGAGTCGATCTACCCGAGCGGCACCACGACCGAGCAGGTGAACGAGCGGGACTCCGCCGACATGCAGGCGTCGCAGCAGTCGGCCGTTGCCGCCGCGCTCATCCAGCAGGGGAACGACCTGCCCACCGAACTCGAGGTCAGCGCCGTGCAGGAGGGCTCAGCGGCCGACGGCGCGATCGAGAAGGGCGACGTCATCACGGCGTTCGACGGCAAGTCGCTCACGACCAACGCCGACGCGGTGAGCCTGCGTGAAGCCGTCGCGCAGCACGGCACCTCGAGCCCCGCGACCGTCACCGTCGAACGGGACGGCGCGACGAAGGACGTCCGGGTGACGCCGCGCAGCGAGCAGGGCACGGCGCTGCTCGGGGTCGGCGTCACCGAGCGCTACGAGTTCCCCTTCAAGGTGTCGATCCGCCTGCAGGACGTCGGCGGTCCGTCCGCCGGCATGATGTTCGCGCTCGGGATCATCGACGAGATCACGCCGGGCAAGCTCAACGGCGGCAAGCACGTCGCGGGCACCGGCACGATCACGGCAGACGGCGAGGTCGGGCCCATCGGCGGGATCCGGCAGAAGCTCTACGGCGCCGCGGACGCGGGCGCCACGGTGTTCCTCGCCCCCGCGGACAACTGCGACGAGGTCGTCGGGCACGTGCCGGACGGGCTCGACGTCTACAGCGTCTCCACGCTCGACCAGGCCGTCACCGACCTGCAGACGATCGCCGACGGCGGGAGCACCGCGAAGCTCGCCCGCTGCGGGTCCTGACCCGGTCCTGAGTCCCCGTACAGGTTCACGCTCGGTCCGGTCCCATAGGATCAGTGTCACTGACGGCCCGCCGCGAGCCGGGCCCGCCGGTCCGACACGTCTGGAGCACATCAAGTGACGACAACCTCGTCCACCTCGGGGCGGCGTTCGCCGCGGGTCCCCATCGTGGTCACGATCATCGTGCTGGCCGCACTGGTGATCGCCTTCTTCATCTTCGCCAGCCTGTACACCGACTACGCGTGGTTCGCGCAGCTCGGGTTCCAGCAGGTCCTCACCACCCGGTGGATCGCCGGGACCCTGATGTTCCTGGCGGGCTTCCTCGGCATGGCGGTCCCGGTCTTCGTGAGCATCGCGCTCGCGTTCCGGTTCCGGCCGGTCTACGCGAAGCTCAACTCGCAGCTCGACCGCTACCAGCAGGTCATCGAGCCGCTGCGGCGCGCCGTGATGATCGGCATCCCCGTGGTCCTCGGCATCTTCGCGGGGCTCTCGACCGCGGGTCGCTGGAGCATGGTCCTCGAGTACTTCAACCGCACGCCGTTCGGCAAGACCGACCCGCAGTTCGGACTGGACATCGGGTTCTACGTGTTCGAGCTGCCGTTCTGGCGCTCGATCGTGGCCTACTCGTCGGCCGTCGTCCTCATCGCCGGCCTCGCCGCGCTCGCTGCGAGCTACCTCTACGGCGCGCTCCGCTTCGGTGGTCGCGAGGTCCGGATCTCCCGTGCTGCGCGAATCCAGCTGGCGGTCACGGCGGCGCTCTACATCGCGCTGCAGGCCGTCAGCCTCTGGCTCGACCAGTACGCGGCGCTGACGAAGTCGAACTCGCTTATCACCGGTGCCCAGTACACCGACGTCAACGCAGTGATCCCGGGCCGCGAGATCATGGCGGGCATCGCGGCGATCGTCGCGCTGCTCTTCATCGTCACGGCGGTCATCGGCCGCTGGCGCATCTCGATCGTCGGGACGGGCCTGCTGCTCGTCGCCGCGATCGTCGTCGGCGGCATCTACCCGTGGGTCGTCCAGCGTCTGCAGGTGAAGCCCTCGGAGCGCACCTTCGAGTCCGCCTACATCGAGCGGAACATCAAGGCCACGCGAGACGCCTACGGTGTCGCCGGTGTCGAGGAACAGAACTACGACGCCACGACCGAGACGAGCTCGGGTGCGCTCGCGAAGGACGCGCAGACCACGGCCAACATCCGTCTCATCGACCCGAAGATCGTCTCCGACACGTTCAGCCAGCTGCAGCAGTACCGGCAGTACTACCAGTTCCCGAAGGAGCTTGACGTCGACCGCTACGACGTCAAGGGCGAGACCGAGGACACCGTCATCGCGGTCCGCGACATCGACCTCGCCGGGCTCAGCTCGGCCGCGAACACCCAGTACAACCGGGCGTTCGTCTACACCCACGGCTACGGCGTCACCGCGGCCTACGGCAACCAGCGCGCGAGCGACGGCAAGCCGGTGTTCCTCGAGTCCGGCATCCCGTCGAACGGTGCACTGGGCGACTTCCAGCAGCGCGTGTACTTCGGTGAGACCTCGCCGCCCTACTCGATCGTCGGTGCGCCGAAGGGCACGAAGGACGTGGAGCTCGACTACCCGTCCGGTTCCGACGACGACAACGGCGGCAACGCGACCACCACCTACGCCGGCGACGGCGGTCCGAGCCTCGGCAACTTCTTCAACCGGCTCGTCTACGCCGCGAAGTTCCAGTCGGAGCAGATCCTGCTCTCGAACGCGGTGAATAAGGACTCGCAGATCCTCTACGACCGCGACCCGATCACCCGCGTGCAGAAGGCGGCGCCGTACCTGACCGTCGACAGCGACGCCTACCCGGCGATCGTCGACCACCGCATCCAGTGGGTGGTGGACGGATACACCACGAGCGACGCGTACCCGTACTCGCAGAGCCAGAGCCTGTCGGACAGCATCGCTGGCGCCGAGTCCTCGACGTACCGCACCGACCAGGTGAACTACATCCGGAACTCGGTGAAGGCCACCGTCGACGCCTACACGGGCAAGGTGACGCTGTACACGTGGGACACGAAGGACCCGGTCCTGAAGACGTGGAAGAAGATCTTCCCGACGTCGATGAAGCCGGTGTCGAGCATGAGCGCCGAACTCCTCGACCACGTGCGGTACCCGACGGACCTGTTCAAGGTGCAGCGCTCGATCCTCGGTACGTACCACGTGACCAACGCCAACTCGTTCTACTCGGGTGACGACGCGTGGAACACCCCGCAGGAACCGACCAGCACGGCGACGTCGGACAGTGACGCCGACACCGCGGCGACGTCGACGAACGCGCTCGGCGCGCAGACGACGACGACCGCCAACAGGGCGAACCTGCAGGACCCGTACTACCTGACGATGAAGGTGCCGGGGCAGGGGACGGCGTACTCGCTGTACACGACCTACATCCCGCAGCAGTCGGCCGGGGCGAACAACCGCAACGTGCTGACCGGCTACCTGGCGGTGAACTCCGACGCGGGTGGTGCCGGCAAGGGCGAGAAGGCGTCGGGCTACGGCAAACTCACGCTGTTGACGATGCCGAAGACCGACAACATCCCGGGCCCCGGGCAGGTGCAGAGCCTCTTCAACGGTGACTCGACCGTGTCGCAGGAGCTGAACATCCTGAAGCGGGGCAACTCGACCGTGAAGCAGGGCAACCTGCTCACGCTGCCGGTCGGCGGTGGGTTCCTCTACGTGCAGCCCGTCTACGTCCAGTCGACCTCGAGTGGTTCGTACCCGTTGCTGCAGAAGGTCCTCGTGGCCTTCGGCGACAAGATCGCGTTCGAGGACACCCTCGACGAAGCGCTGAACTCGCTGTTCGGCGGCGACTCCGGTGCGGCGGCCGGCGACTCCGGCGCAAGCGGCAGCGACAGCGGTTCCGGTTCCGGTTCCGACAGTGGATCCGGTTCCGACACGGGGTCCGGTTCCGACACGGGTTCCTCGGGCTCCGGCTCGACCGGCTCGACCGGCTCGACGGGTTCCGGCTCGACCGACAACGACGCTCTGCAAGAAGCCCTGGCCGACGCCAAGGCAGCCCTGCAGGACCGCCAGGAGGCCTACGCCGACAACGACCTGGTGGCCGCGGCGGAAGCCGATCAGCGCCTCCAGGACGCGATCGAGGCCGCCACGGCAGCCGAGAACGGCAACTGACACACCGTGGCGGGGCACTCGATTTGTGTCCCGCCACGGCCCCGTGTAGGCTTCTAAACGTGCCGCGGGGTGGAGCAGTTCGGTAGCTCGCTGGGCTCATAACCCAGAGGTCGTAGGTTCAAATCCTGCCCCCGCAACCAAGCGTCACACGAAGGCCCCGGTCCAACAGGACCGGGGCCTTCTTCGTGTCCCCGACGCGAGACGCCCGGCGCAGGACGCCCGGCGCAGGACGCCCGGCGCAGGACGCCCGGCGCAGGACGCCCGGCGCAGGACCCCCCCGGCGCAGGACCCCCCGCCGCAGGCCCGCCCGCCGCAGACCCCCGGGTACGCTCACCCCATGGCCACCCTCACGATCGCGGCGGCGCAGTTCGCCCCCGTGGACGACCCCGTCGCCAACCTCGACACCGTGCGCACCGCCGCCGTCGACGCGGCGGCCCGTGGCGCCGATCTCCTCATCACGCCGGAGTACACCTCGTACTTCGCCGCCGACATCGACGATCGGTTCGTGGCGGCCGCGCAGCCCCTGGACGGTCCGTTCGTCTCCGGCCTGCGTGAAATCGCCCGCGAGACGGGCATCGCCCTGATCGTCGGGGTCGCCGAGTCGGCGGACACGCCGGAGCGCTTCCGGAACACCCTGGTCGCGGTGCTCCCGTCGGGCGACCTGGCGGCGACGTACCGGAAGGTCCACCTCTACGACGCCTTCGGCTCGCGGGAGTCGGACCGCATCGAGTCCGGCGACCCGGAGCAGCTGCCGGTCTTCGAGCTCGGCGGAGTCCGCGTCGGGCTCGAGACCTGCTACGACCTGCGCTTCCCCGAGGTCACCCGGCGCCTCGCCGCTCCCGAGACCGGCGCGGCCGACGTCGTCGTCCTCCCGGCGGAGTGGGTGCGCGGCCCCGGCAAGGAGCACCACTGGCGCACGCTCCTCACCGCCCGCGCGATCGAGAACACCGTCTGGGTCGTCGGGGTCGGGCAGACACCGCCCATCGGGATCGGTGGCTCGGTCGTCCTCGACCCGTCCGGCGTCGCGGTCGCCTCGGCGGGTGCCTCGCCGGGCACGCTCACCGCCACGATCGACACCGCCGTCACGGACTCCGTCCGTCGGGTGAACCCGTCGCTGTCGCTGCGGCGCTACGACGTCGCACTGCGCACCCTGCCTGGAGGCCCGGGGCAGCCCTGACGCGTCGGTCGCGTCCCCGACGCGGTCGCGTCTCAGGCGCCGGGGCGCGCTCCGAGGGTCGCCAGGCGTGCGGCGGCGTCCTCCAGGACACTCCGACGCTTGCAGAACGCGAAGCGCACCAGGGACCGGTAGCCGGAGACCCGGTCTGGGCGGACGAACGCCGAGACCGGCACGCCCGCGACTCCGGCCAACGCGGGCAGTTCGAGGCAGAAGGCACGGGCGTCGTCGTACCCGAGCGGCGCGGCGTCGGCGAGCACGAAGTACCCGCCGTCGGGCCGCATCACGTCGAAGCCCGCCGCCGTCAGTCCGTCGGCGAGCAGTTCGTGCTTCGCGCGCAGGTCGGCGGCGATGCCGGTGAAGACCGCGTCGGGCAGGCGGAGTCCCACGGCGACGGCCGGTTGGAAGGGCGCGCCGTTCACGAACGTCAGGTACTGCTTCACCGTCGTGATCGCGTCGACGAGCGCCGGGGGAGCGGTGAGCCAGCCGACCTTCCACCCGGTCGTGTTGAAGGTCTTGCCGGCGCTCGACACCGACACCGTCCGCTCGGCGGCACCGGGCAGGGTCGCGATGGGCGTGTGCGGGACGTCGAACGTCAGGTGTTCGTAGACCTCGTCCGTGATGATCACCGCGTCGCGCTCGGTGGCCAGGTCGACGATCGTCTGCAGCACCTCGGTGGGCAGGACCCGCCCGGTCGGGTTGTGCGGGGTGTTCACGAGCACGGCGCGGGTGCGGTCGGTGAAGGCCGCGCGGAGCGTGCGGTCGTCGGGCAGGAAGTCGGGCGCGGTGAGCGGGACCGTGACGTGCACGCCGCCGGCCAGCCGGATGAGCGCGCCGTAGGCGTCGTAGAACGGCTCGAAGGTGATCACCTCGTCACCGGGTTCGACCAGCGCGAGGATCGTGGCGGCCAGCCCCTCGGTGGCGCCGGCGGTGACGAGGACCTCGCGGTCGGGGTCCACCTCGAGCCCGTACCACCGCTGCTGGTGCTCGGCGATCGTCGACCGCAGGTCAGGGGTGCCCCGGCCCGGCGGGTACTGGTTCACGCCGTCGCGGATCGCCTGCACCGCGGCCTCGAGCACCTCGGCCGGCCCGTCCTCGTCGGGGAAGCCCTGCCCCAGGTTGACCGCGCCGGTGCTGGCGGCGAGGGCGCTCATCTCGGCGAACACCGTCGGTGCGGGGACCCCGTCCGGTCCCAGCAGCATCGCTCCGTCGGCGGCTCGCAGCCACGGTCCTGCCTGGCGCATGTGGTTCCCTCCCGTGCGGGCGACGACGTGTCGCGCTGAACGGACCCCAACCTAGCTGTCCGTCCCGCGGCGGACCGGGCCACCGTGTACAGCGCACGCATAAGATCGCCAGGGGTGGCTCGCAGCCTCGCCAGAAGGACCGCTCAGGTGCTTGCGACAGACTGCACCAGCTTGAAAGGAGCACGTCCAGCATGACCGACACCACGCCCAGCGGGCAGGGCGACGACCGCCGTCCGGACGATGCGGCTCCGCCTGCCGCCAGTGAGGACGCCGCAGCAGCGGCCACGAGAGGGAACACGTCGATGCCGAACGACTCCGACCAGCCGGACGAGACCCCTCGCCCGAACCAGAACCAGAACCAGAACCAGAACCAGAACGACGAGACGACCCCGGACCACACGGACGTGATCCCGTCGTCGACGGACCACCCGACCGACCGCTACACCGCGCCGTACCCCGCCGTCTCCGGCGACTCCTCGGGGGCGCAGCAGGGCGGCTACGGCCAGCAGACGTCGCCGTACGGCCAGCAGTCCCAGCAGAGCCAGAACCCGTACGGCCAGCAGTCGCAGTACGGCCAGCAGACGCCGCAGGCCCAGAACCCGTACGGCCAGCAGTCGCAGTACGGCCAGCAGACGCCGCAGGCCCAGAACCCGTACGGCCAGCAGAGCCAGTACCGCCAGCAGCCCCAGAACCCCTACGGGCAGCAGAGCCAGTACGGCCAGCAGCCCCAGAACCCGTCCGGCCAGCAGTCCCAGTACGGCCAGTCGGGCGGCGAACGCCCCCGCTACGGCGAGTACGCCCAGCCGACGTCCTCGACCGCTCCGAGCTCGTCCTCCGAGTACGCGAACCCGTCCGCGCAGGCTCCGCAGTCAGCCACGAGCGCGTTCGGTGACGTCGACGGCGCGAACCAGCGCAACGGTCACTACTTCAGCGACGACGCCTCGGGCGCCGCGGCGACCACGACGACCAAGGACCGCTCGGGCCGCAACCGGCTGCTCCTGCCGGTCATCGCCGCGGTCATCGCCGGTGGTCTGGTCGGCGGCGGTGCCGGTTGGGCCGTCTCCTCGGGCAACGACGGTGGCGGCGTGGTGTCCTCCGGTTCGTCGCAGGGCGGCAACCTGACCGTCAACGACTACGACTCCGCCACCGTGGTCACGGCCGTCGCGGCACAGGCGACCCCGTCCGTCGTCACCATCAACGTGTCCGCGAGCAACGAGGCCGGCACCGGTTCCGGCGTGGTGATGAGCAAGGACGGCTACATCGTCACGAACACCCACGTGGTCACCCTCGACGGCGACAGCTCGAACGGCCGGATCACCGTCACGACCTCGAACGGCAAGATCTACGCGGGCAAGCTGATCGGTACCGAC
Organism: Curtobacterium sp. MCLR17_043; assembly: GCF_003224215.1. Classification (NCBI taxonomy): domain Bacteria; kingdom Bacillati; phylum Actinomycetota; class Actinomycetes; order Micrococcales; family Microbacteriaceae; genus Curtobacterium; species Curtobacterium sp. MCLR17_043. Next base: position 128,109 of record NZ_QKLH01000008.1, read on the forward strand.
CCGACGGTCGACCTCGCGGTCATCAAGATCGATGCGACGGACCTCAAGCCGATGGAGTTCGCGGACTCGTCCAAGCTCAACGTGGGCGACACCGCGGTCGCGATCGGCGCGCCCCTGGGCCTGTCGAACACCGTCACCGACGGCATCGTCTCGACGCTGAACCGCAGCATCCAGGTCACCTCGAGCGCGCCCAGCGAGGGCGGCGACTCGAACGAGGGCGGCAACGGCGGCTCGGGTCCCTTCGACTTCTGGGGCAACGGGGACAACGGCAGCAGCTCGTCCGCGAACACCACCGTCTCGCTCCCGGTCATCCAGACCGACGCATCGATCAACCCGGGCAACTCCGGCGGTGCGCTGCTCGACTCGAAGGGCCGACTGATCGGCATCAACGTGGCGATCGCCTCGGCCGGCAGCTCGTCGTCGTCGGAGTCGGCCGCCGGCAGCATCGGCGTCGGCTTCTCGATCCCGGCCAACCTGGTCAAGCGGGTCGCGAACGAGATCAAGGACAACGGCTCGGCGACCCACGGTCTCCTCGGCGCGACGGTCGGCGACGCCACCGAGGACGCCAGCGCCACCCAGGTCGGCGCCCTCATCAAGTCGGTGTCCAACGGCGGTGCCGCGGCGAAGGCCGGTCTGCAGAAGGGCGACGTCGTCACGAAGATCGGTTCGGCGTCGGTCTCCGACGCCACCGACCTGACCGCGCAGGTGCGCTTCTTCGCGGGTGGCGCCTCGACGACGATCAGCTTCGTCCGCGACGGCCAGACCCGCCAGGCCGACGTGAAGCTGGGGACGTTCGACAGCAAGGGCTGACGCCACCACACGACGGACAGGAGGCCCGGGGCACGACGTGCGCCGGGCCTCCAGTCCGTCACGGGGCGCGTCCCGCGTCGACGCAGGTGGGCGGTTCGGCCTCTTGATAGGCTCATGGTCGCTCTGCGGGGCGGCACCGCCCCGGTGCGTCCCGTGCCGCCAGCCAGCACCCCGAGGTACGCATGCAGTCAGACGGACAGCCCCTGCCGGGCGTCTCGTACGTGATGCCCGTGCTCAACGAGGTCACCGAGGTCCGGGCCGCCGTCGGCAGCCTGCTCGACCAGGACTACACCGGCCCGTTCGAGGTCATCCTCGCGCTCGGGCCGTCGATCGACGGCACGAACGAGCTCGTCGCCGAGATGAGCGCTGCCGACCCCCGGATCCGCGCGATCGACAACCCTGTCGGGTCGACGCCCGCCGGGCTGAACGTCGCGATCCGTGCGTCCGTGCACCCCGTCGTCATCCGGGTCGACGCGCACTCGGTCCTGCCCACCGACTACACGCGCATCGCGGTGCGCACGCTCCTCGAGTCCGGTGCAGACAACGTCGGCGGCATCATGCGCGCCGAGGGCCGCACCCCCTTCGAGCGGGCCGTCGCCCTGGCCTACGGCAGCCGTGTCGGGCTGGGTGGCACGCCGCACCACGTCGGCGGCACCGCGGGCCCGGCCGAGACCGCCTACCTCGGCGTGTTCCGACGCGAGCGGCTGTTCGACGTCGGACTCTTCGACGAGGGCATCAAGCGCGGACAGGACTGGGAACTCAACCGGCGGCTGCGCCAGACCGGTGGGACCGTCTGGTTCACGCCCGAACTCGTCGTCACGTACCGCCCGCGGCCGAGCCTGAAGCGCCTGGTGCGGCAGTTCGTCGCCACCGGGCTGTGGCGCGGCGAGCTCGCCCGTCGGTTCCCGGCGAACAACGGCCTGCGCTACTTCGTGCCGCCGGCCATGGTGGTGGCGATGGCGCTGGGCATCGTCGCCGGGCTCGTCGGCATCGTCGGCGCCGTGCTCGGCACGCCGCTCGCCTGGGCGCTGCTCGGGTTCGTGGTGCCCGTCGTCTACCTGCTCTTCGTCGTCCTGGGGTCGATCGCCGTGGCGTGCCGCTCCGGGTTGCCGACGCTCCTCTGGCTGCTCGTCGTGCTGCCCTGCATCCACGTGGGCTGGGGGCTCGGGTTCATCATCGGGTTCCTGACCCGCACGTCCGAGCTGACCACCCACACGGGACGGTGACCGAATGACCGACCAGCCCACGACCGGCCGCGGATCCGCACGGCCGACCTCGATCGCCGAGCTCCGGGCCGTCGCCCAGCCGGACGAGGTCCGTGCCCGCGCCAACGCCGAGCACTGGACGGCCTCGCTGTACCTGCGCGACGTCTCGCCGTACCTGACCTGGGTGCTCCTGAAGACCCGTGTCAGCGCGAACCAGGTCACCGGCCTGATGATCCTGGTGGGCTGGAGCGTCGCCGCCGCCCTGCTCATCCCCGGCATCTGGGGTGCCGCGCTGGCGCTCGTGCTCGGCCAGCTGCAGATGCTCGTCGACTGCTCCGACGGCGAGGTCGCCCGGTGGCGCGGCACGAAGTCGCCCGCCGGGGTGTTCCTCGACAAGGTGGGGCACTACACGACCGAGGGCCTGATCCCGGTCGCGCTCGGCATCCGGGCAGCCACCTGGCCGATCCACGACGCCGACTGGATGTGGACCACGATCGGCTGCGCACTCGGCCTGGTCATCGTGCTGAACAAGGCCCTCAACGACATGGTGCACGTGGCCCGCGCGAACGCCGGGCTCGACAAGCTCGTCGACCGGCGGGACGCCTCAACCGCGCCGTCGGGTCGGAAGCTCGCATCGCTCCGCCGTCTGGCGAAGTTCCTGCCGTTCCACCGGCTGTACCACTCGGTCGAGCTGAGCATGCTCGCGTTCGTCTTCGCCCTGCTCGCCCTGGTGATCGGCGACCCGCTCGCCAGCCGGATCCTGGTCGGTGCGCTGTTGCCGCTCGCGGTGCTCGCGACGGTCGGGCACTTCCTGGCGATCATCGCCTCGAAGCGGGTCAAGGCGTGACCGAGGACACGACCGTGCCCGGAACGCTGCGCCGCCACGCGGTGGTGCACCGCGGACGACCGCGCGTCGCCGTCGTGAGCCTGTCGCAGGGCACCCGGCCGGACGACCTGCGCCGCGGGCTGGACAGCGTGCTCGCGCAGCAGGACGTCGAGCTCGACGTCGTCTGCGTCGGCAACGGCTGGGCGCCGACCGGGCTGCCGGACGGCGTTCGGGCGCTCGCCCTGCCCGAGAACGTCGGGATCCCGGCCGGGCGCAACGCCGGGGCCGAGGTCGTCGACGGCGACTACGTGTTCTTCCTCGACGACGATGCGTCGGTGCCGTCGCCGACGTTCCTGCGCGACGCGATCGCGGTGTTCGAGCACGATCCGTCGCTCGGCCTCGTGCAGCCGCGGGTCGTCGACCCCACTGGCGCCGCGAACCCCCGCCGGTGGGTCCCGCGGATCCGGAAGGGCGAGCCGGACCACTCGTCGCCGGTCTTCTCGGTCTGGGAAGGCGCCGTCGTGCTGCCGATGGACGTGTACCGGGCGGTCGGTGGCTGGGGTGCCGAGTACTTCTACGCCCACGAGGGCATCGAGCTCGCCTGGCGCGTCTGGGACGCCGGCCGTCGGACCTGGTACGCCGGGGACCTCGTCGCGCACCACCCCGCGATCGACCCGGCCCGGCACACCGAGTACTACCGGTTGAACGCCCGGAACCGGGTGTGGCTCGCTCGGCGCAACCTGCCGGCGGTGCTGCGACCGCTGTACGTGGGGTCGTGGGCCGCGATCCAGATCGCGCGCTGGTGGCGTCACCCCCGCCGACTGGCCACCTGGTTCGGTGGGATCCGTGAAGGATGGACGACCGACTGCGGTCCGGTCCGCCCGATGGGCTGGCTCACAGTCGCACGGATGACCATCGCAGGGCGGCCGCCGGTCGTCTGACCCGCCCGCCCCGTACCGCCCGAGCAGACCCGGAGAAGGACCATGTCGATCATCAGCGACCTGCGGACCGCACTGCGGCTCGTCGAGCGACTCCTGACGTCGCGGCGGAGCCGGCGGCAGCTCGCACAGCGACTGCCGTCCGCGACGAAGCCGACGCCCGGTTCGGTCGAGATCGCCGTGTACTTCGCCGACGGTCCGGTCAACATGTACCAGGTGCGCCAGTGGTACGCGCCGCTGGCCGAACTCGCGAAGACGCACCCGGTGGCGATCGTCTCGCGGAGTCCGGGCACCATGCTGACCCTGCTCGACGAGTCGCCCGTGCCCGCGGTCTACGCCCGGCAGGTGATCGACCTCGAGCACTTCGTCGACACCCAGGCGCCGAAGGTGGTGCTGTACGTCAACCAGAACGCCCGCAACTTCCAGATGATGCGGTACGGGCGGATGTGGCACGTCTTCGTCAACCACGGCGAGAGCGACAAGATGTACATGACCACGAACCAGTTCAAGGCGTACGACTACGCCCTCATCGCGGGGGACGCAGCACGCGATCGTCTGGCGGAGGCGCTGTGGGACTACGACCTGGACGCCCGGACCATCGCGATCGGACGCCCCCAGGCCGACCACTTCGCCGGAGCGGCCCCGTACCCGGACGACGACCGGACCGTCGTGCTCTACGCCCCGACGTGGGAGGGCGACCGCGGTGCAGCGGCGTACGGGTCGATCGCGTCGCACGGCACGGTCATCGCCGAGCAGGTGCTGGCGTCGCCTCGCCACCGCCTGGTCTACCGCCCGCACCCGCGCAGCGGTGTGCTCGACCCGGCGTACCGCGCGGCGCACGAGCGGATCGTCGCGGCGATCAGTGCGGCCAACGCCGCCGACCCCGCCGCGCACCACCTGTACGACGACGGCGGTGACCTCGGCTGGCAGCTGGCGGACGCCGACGTGGCGATCACGGACATCAGCGCGATGATCTACGACCGGCTGGCGGTCGGCAAGCCGCTCATCGTCACGCGACCGGTCTCGCCGGAGGCCGACGTCGACGAGCGGGGCTACCTGAGCGACGCGAACTGGCTGACCGCGGCTGACGCCCCGTCGGTGCTCGCCCGGGTCGACGCGGCCGCGAGCGACGCCGAGGAGCTCGCACGCCTGCAGCACTGGGTCGCACGGTACTTCGGCGACACGACCCCGGGTGCCGCCACGGAGCGGTTCCACGAGGCAGTGGAGTGGCTGCTCGAGCGGTGGCGGACCGTCGCGGCCGAACGCGACGGGCGCTGACGGCCGGTCGTCACCCCGGGTGCTCCGTGGCGCAGGTCGGCGCAGGGTCACGGCTGGAGCCCCGGCCCGACGAGTGACATCCGCCAGAGGTACTCGGACCGGTCGGGCCGACGCCACCGCACGATGACGACCCCCGTGTCCTCGGGGTCGGCGCCGAACACCGCCAGCGACAACGACCTGCCCGGGTCGAGGCGGCGCACCGCGAGCGGCGGGCAGTAGCCGTTGCCCAGATGGGTGAGGGAGAGCCCGTCGACCGGCTCGGGGCCGGTGTTGACGAGGTCGTACCGACGCGGTGCGTGCGATCGGTCGACGGCGAACGGGACGGCGTACGCGGTTGGTGGGTGGTGCATGGGTGGAACGTTAGGGGGAGGGTCCGACGGCGGGACCCCGGGGGCGCGCACGAGGGCCGGGGCTGTGGAGGGAGCCAGCGATACCGGTGTTGGTGCAGGGGGAGTACCCCGGCCGGTCAGGAGCCGTAGTCGGCCGCGTACCGGGCCAGCGCGGCCTCGATGGTGCCGTCGAGCTGCAGACGACCCTTGTCGAGGTACAGGCCCCGGTCGCAGAAACGACGGAGGTCCTTGTCGCTGTGGGAGACGAAGAACAGCGTCCGTCCGCCGGCCAGGAGCTGCTCGATCCGCTTGTAGCACTTCTCGCGGAAGGCCTTGTCGCCCACCGCCAGCACCTCGTCGACCAGGATGACCGGTTCGTCGAGCCGCGAGATCACCGCGAACGCGATGCGGACCTTCATGCCGCTCGACAGGTGCTTGTACGGGGTGTCCACGAAGTCCGCGATCTCGGCGAAGTCGATGATCTCGTCGAAGGCGTCGCGGATCTCGGCCCGTGACATGCCGTGCAGGCCCGCCGTCAGGTACACGTTGTCGCGCACCGTGAGGTCTCCGACGAAGCCACCGGTGATCTCGATGAGGGGGGCGACACCGGCACCCACGTCGACGCGGCCCTCGTCGGGCAGCATGACCTGGGCCACGAGCTTCAGCAGGGTCGACTTGCCCTGCCCGTTCCGCCCCACGACGCCGATCGCCTCGCCCGGGCGGACGTCGAACGAAACGTTGCGGAGCGCCCAGAACTCATCGGCACGCTTGCGGCGCCCGCGTCCGGCGAACAGGTCCTTGAAGTTCCGGTTCGCGCGGCGGTTGCGCTTGAAGCAGATGCCGGCGTCGCGCACCGAGATGACCGGTGCGACGGTCTCGGTGCGACGGGTCTGGTCGGTCGCGGTCATCACAGCTCCTTCAGCACGCGGTGCTCGCTGCGGCGGAACACCGCGAAGCCGATCACCAGGACGATGCCGGTCACGACCACCGAGGCGCCGACCTCGAGCCAGTCGAGCTGGCCGGGGAAGAACGCCGCGCGGTACATGCCGAAGATGCCGGTGAGCGGGTTGATCGCGGCGATGTCGCGCAGGGCGGAGGGCAGCGCGTGCGTGCCGTAGATGATCGGGGACGCGTAGAACAGGAACCGCAGCACGAGCTTGGTGGCGCGCTCGAGGTCACGGAAGAAGACCACGAGCGGTGCGACGATGAGGCCCAGACCGTAGACCAGCGCGCACTGCAGCACGATCGCCAGCGGGAAGAACACGACCTGCCAGTGCAGGTGGGCGCCCGTCGCGATCGCGAAGGCAGCCAGGACCGGCAGGCTCAGCAGGAACTCGATGCCCTTCGACGCGATGATCCGTGCCACCCAGATGGTGCGGGGGATGGTGGTCGAGCGGATGAGCTTCGATTCCTTGATGAACGCCCGGGTGGAGTCCGAGACGCCGCCGGTGAACCACATCCACGGCAGCAGCGCGGACAGCAGGAACACGATGTACGGATCTTCACCGACCGAGCCGCGGTGGAAGACCTGCGTGAAGACGAACCAGTAGATCCCCGACATCACGAGCGGGTCGAGGATCGACCACACGTAGCCGAGCGCCGACGTCGAGTAGCGGACCCGGAGGTCGCGGACGGTCAGCAACCACAGGGCCTGACGATAGCGCCGAACGGCGCTCCGGGCCTTCGCGGGTGCGGGAGCCACGGGCGCGGTCGGCGCACTCGCTGTGGTCACGGTTTCCCTTCGGGCGGAACCGCCGAGGGGGTCCTGACGGTGGTTCAGGCGAACAGGTTGTTCGCGCGCTCGAGGTCCTCGGCGAAGTCGATCTCGACCGCGTACAGGTCGGAGATGTCGATCGGCGTCCAGCGTAGCCCGTCCTCGGCGATGGCAGCCTCGATGCCGCCCTCGAAGTACTCCTGGTCGTCGACGCGCCCGAGCTGGCGGATGAGGGCCTGCTTGTCGGCGGCGGAGACGTAGTTGATGCCGACGGCTTCGCCGAGACCCCCGACGACCTGCTTGGAGAGCTTGTGGATGAAGCCCTCGGCGTCGACGGTGTACTTGACCTCTTCGTCGGAGACCTTGTCGGTGTTGACGCTGACGAAGGAACGGCCCTCGTCGATCATGTCGGCCGCACGGACGAGCGCCATCGGGTCGAAGACCACGTCGCCGTTCATCCAGAGGACACCGCTCTTGCCGGTGGCCTTGAGGGCACGCAGCAGGCTCTTCGAGGTGTTGGTGGAGTCGTAGGACTCGTTGTAGACGAAGTTCGCGTCGGGGAACGCCTCGACGATGTGCTCCGACTTGTAGCCGACGACGATCGTCACGCGGGCGCTCGAACCGAACGCGGCGCGGATGTTGTCGAACTGCTGCTGCATGATGGTGCGGCCGTCACTGAGCTCCGTGAGCGGCTTCGGCAGGCTGCGGCCGAGACGGCTGCCCATCCCCGCTGCGAGGATCACGATCTGCGTGGTCATGCTGGTCCCTTCTGGTGTCCGCCCGCGCACCCTGGGGTACGGGCGGGCCTCGTCGAGTCTGCGCTTCCAACGTCCGAGTTGCCCGAGAACCGGTCGCGTCGACGTGGTCGTCGCAGCGAGGAGGCTGCCGGGATCGCCTGCTGGAGCAGGTTTCCAAGTGGTGAACACTCCTTCGTGCCCTGGTGAATGATACGGAAACACCCCCTCGTGGGGTACGGGTCTGCGTGCTTCGTACTCAATTCGTGACCCTGGCCGCGACGGTTCCCGACGGTCGGAGAGCGTTGGTACGGTGGGTCGATGCCAGCGCGAGCAGAGAATGAGGACGTGTACGCCACGGCCGACGCTGCCTGGATGACCGAGGCGGGGGACGCCGACGACGCGGACACCGCCGCGGCTGCTGAGGACGACGCAGCCGACGACGACACGGGGGACACTGATGCGGACGACGCCGCCACTGATGACGCGATGACCGACGGGACGGCGGTCCGCACCGACGCGACGACGGAGAACCACCCGGACGACGCGACGACCGGCACCGACGCGACGACCGAGGCCCGCACCGACGACACGACGACGGACAACCGCACCGACGACGCGACGGCCGCAGCGCCCCGCCCCGCGAAGGCGCGCAACGGCAAGGGACGCACCAAGCGCCCGACGAAGGCCGCCCCGCGGACCGACGCCGCGCCTCCCGTCCCGACCGACGCGGACGACGCGACGGACGTCGCCGACCGGGCGAGCACCGCCGCGCCCGCGGCGAAGAAGCGTGCGCCCCGCACCGCCGCCCCGAAGCAGCCGCAGACGCTCCAGCCCGTGGTGCTCGCAGCGAGCGGCCTGGTCAAGCGGTACGGGCAGACCCTGGCCGTCGACGAGGTCGACCTCGAGATCCGGCAGGGCTCCATCTTCGGCGTGGTCGGCCCGAACGGCGCCGGCAAGACGACGACCCTCTCCATGATCACCGGACTGCTGCGCCCCGACGCCGGCTCGGTGACGGTGCTCGACCACGACGTCTGGGCCGACCCGACGGCGGCGAAGCGCAGTCTCGGTGTGCTGCCGGACCGGCTCCGCCTGTTCGACCGGCTGACCGGCGCGCAGCTCCTCTACTACTCGGCCACACTCCGTGGGCTCGACGGTGCCACCGCCCGGAAGCGCAGCGCCGACCTCGCCGAGGCCTTCGGGCTGGGCGAGGCGCTCGGCCGCCAGGTCGCCGACTACTCCGTCGGCATGGCGAAGAAGATCGCCCTGGCCGCGACCCTGATCCACTCGCCGCGGGTGCTCGTGCTCGACGAGCCGTTCGAGTCGGTCGACCCGGTGAGTGCGGCGACGATCACGGACATCCTGCGCCGGTACACCCGGGGTGGCGGCACGGTCGTGCTGTCCAGCCACTCGATGGAGCTCGTGCAGCGCACCTGTGACTCGGTCGCCATCATCGTCGGCGGCAAGGTCCTGGCGTCCGGCACCATGGCCCAGGTCCGCGGGCGCAAGAGCCTCGAGGACAAGTTCGTCGAACTCGCCGGCGGTCGTGTCGTCGCGGAGAGCATGGAATGGTTGCACAGCTTCTCCGGCTGAGGGCGGACCTGCTCGCGGGCGAGGTCCGCGGCACCGCCCGCCGGTCCGTCGCCGTCGTGCTCGGGAGCCTCGCCGGGCTCCTCGCCGCCGTGTTCGTCGCGTCGCAGACCATCGCCCTCGGTGACGCCGACCCGGACGTCGCACGTGCCGTCATCGTGCCCGTCGGCACCCTGATCACCTTCGGGTTCACGGTCGTGCCGCTCGTCGTCGGCCGGAGTGACCAGCTCCACCCGCGGCGCTTCGCGGTGTTCGGCATCGAGCGCCGTCGCCTGGCGATCGGACTCGTCGTCGCCGGCCTCGTCGGCATCCCGGTGATCGGTGTGGTCGTCGTCGCGGTCGGCCAGGTCGTCGCCTGGGCCCGCGACCCCGGTCTCGGGCTGCTCGCGGTGCTCGGCGGGCTGCTCGGCGTCGCCACGTGCGCGCTCCTGATCCGGGTCTGCTGCACCGTCGGCTCCCGGTTGATCGGGCCGGACCGCTCCCGCGACGCCGGGTGGCTGGTGGCGCTCGTCATCATCGCGCTCTCGATCCCGACGGTGGCGCTGCTGCTGCGCGTCGACTGGCTCGACCCGCAGGGCGCCGAGATGCAGCGCGTCGCGGACGTCGCCGGGTGGACCCCGTGGGGTGCCGCGTGGGCCGTGCCCGCCGAGGTCGCGAGCGGCCACGTCGGCGCCGGTGTCCTGAAGCTCCTCGTCGCGGTCGCCGTCGTCGCGCTCCTCGCCTGGGCGTGGTGGGCACTCGTCGGCCGTGCGCTCGAGACCGTCGACGACCGTGCCCGCACCCGCCGCTACCAGGGCCTGGGCTGGTTCGACCGGTTCGGTTCGGCCCCGGTGTCGGCCGTCGCCGCCCGGGCGCTCACCTACTGGGTCCGCGACCCGCGGTACCGCACGTCGTACCTGATCATCCTGCTCGTGCCGATCGTCGTCATCCCGCTCGGTGTCGCCGGGGTGCCGTGGCAGTGGACCGCGCTCGTGCCCCTGCCGCTGATGGCGCTGATCGCCGGGTTCCTGCCGCACAACGACGTCTCGTACGACAACACCGCCGTGTGGCTGCACGTCGCATCGGGTGCGCCCGGGTGGAGCGACCGGCTCGGCCGCGTCGTGCCCGTGCTGGTCGTGGGGGCGCCCGCGATCGTCGCCGGGGCCGCACTGTCCGCCCGGCTGTTCGGAGACTGGGCGGCGTTCCCGCTGCTCATCGGCGTGAGTGCGAGCGCGCTGCTGTCCGGGCTCGGGTTGTCGAGCGTCCTGTCCGTGCTCATGCCATACCCGACGGTGCGCCCGGGCGACCACCCGTTCCAGCAGCCCCAGGCCGCCGGCGTCACCGCCACCGTCGCGCAGGCGTCCATGGTGATCGGCATCGTGCTCTGCACGGTCCCCGCAGCCTGCCTCGCGGTGCTCGCCGTCGTGCAGGGTCCGGAGCCCTGGTCGGTGCTGACGCTCCTGGTGGGCATCGGGGTCGGTGCCGTCGTGCTCGTGATCGGTGTCTCCGCCGGCGGACGCCTGTTCGACCGCCGCGGACCCGACCTGCTCGCCGCGGCACAGCGCAACTAGCCACACAGCGCAACGAGCGGCGCAGCGCAACGAGCGGCGCAGCGCATCGAGCACCGAGCGAATCCGCGCGACGATCGCCCAGCGCGGACGAGCGGCGCGCCCGAGGGCGGACCGTCGTACCCTGGACCCATGAGCATGACGGAACCAGGCGGCGGCCTCGACGTGATGGACCGGGAGCTCGAGAAGCTCCTCGAAGACGAAGCGATCGAACCCGGTGACCACGAGCGGTTCTCGCACTACGTCAAGAAGGACAAGATCCTGCAGTCGGCCCTGTCCGGCAAGCCGGTCAAGGCCCTGTGCGGCAAGAAGTGGATCCCGGGTCGCGACCCGGAGAAGTTCCCGGTCTGCCGGGACTGCAAGGCCATCTACGAGAAGATGAAGGCCGAGTAGACGCGACCAACAGACGGACGGGAGGCCCGTGGCGACGCCGCCACGGGCCTCCCGTCCGTCATTCAGTCGCTTCGTGAGCAGCAATGGTCGGGTCCGTCACGCAGACCCGGCCATTGCTGCTCACGAAGCGGCGTCGCGCGACGCGACGTGACGCGCGACGCGCGCGCGTGCCCTAGATCACCAGGGTGGGGATGGCGGGGTCGCCGCGCCCGATGCGCGACGCGTCGGCGGGCAGCTCCGCCTTCGCGCGCTTGTGGTGCGCGCGTGCGGCCTCGACGCCCTGCGTGCCGAGGAACGCCGGGTCGACCTCGCCGCCGGTGACCACGGGGACCAGCAGTGGCCGCTCGTCCGGCCCGACCTGCGCACCCGTGAGCACGATCTCGGCGGTGGCGACGCCGTTGCGGAGTCGTCGGCCCGCTTCCTTCCGGCCGCCGATCGACGCCTTGTCGGCCGACTTCTTGGCGACGGGGACCCAGTCGCCGCCGTCCGCGTCCCGGTGCGCGACGAGCTTGAACACCATGCCGGCGGCCGGGTGCCCTGAGCCGGAGACGACCGAGGTGCCGACGCCGTACGAGTCGACCGGGGCGGCTCGGAGCGCGGCGATCGTGTACTCGTCGAGGTCGTTCGTCACCGTGATCTTCGTGCCCGTCGCGCCGAGGCGGTCGAGCTGCGCACGCACGGCGGCGACGACGGACGGCAGGTCGCCGCTGTCGATGCGGACGCCGCCGAGCTTGCCGTCGGTGAGCCGGACGGCCGTCTCGACCGCGGCCTCGATGTCGTAGGTGTCGACGAGCAGGGTCGTGCCGCTGCCGAGCGCGTCGAGCTGCGACCGGAACGCCTGCTCCTCGGAGTCGTGCAGCAGCGTGAAGGCGTGCGCGGCGGTGCCCATCGTGGGGATCCCCCAGGTGCGCCCGGCCTCGAGGTTGCTCGTCGCACCGAAGCCGGCGATGTACGCGGCACGGGCGGCGGCGACGGCGTTCCACTCGCCGGTGCGGCGCGAGCCCATCTCGGCGAGCGGGCGGCCGTCGGCGGCGGACACCATCCGGGCCGCGGCCGAGGCGATCGCGGAGTCCGCGTTGAAGATGCTCAGGGCGAGGGTCTCGAGCACGACGGCCTCGGCGAAGGTGCCCTCGATCTGCAGGATGGGGGAGTTCGGGAAGTAGACCTCGCCCTCCCGGTACGCGCGGACGTCACCGCTGAACCGGTAGTCGGCGAGCCACGAGGCGGTGCCGGCGTCGATGACGCCGCGGTCGCGCAGGAACCCGATCTCCTCGTCGCCGAAGCGGAAGTCGCCGAGGGCGGTGAGGAAGCGTCCGAGCCCGGCCGCGACGCCGTAGCGGCGGCCGTCCGGCAGCCGCCGGGCGAACACCTCGAAGACGCATCGGCGGTCGGCGGTGCCGTCCTTCAGGGCGGCGTCCACCATGGTGAGCTCGTACTGGTCGGTGAGGAGCGCGCTGGTCACGTCTCCGACACTAGTGACGTACCGGTGGGGAGGCCCGGATCACCCCGTGCGCCCGGCCTGCGTGGCGCGCGTGGTCGCGTCGGTGCTGGTCGGCCTGCGTCGGTACGCTGGTGCCGTGACGGATGCACCGATCGGAGTCTTCGACAGCGGGGTCGGCGGCCTCACCGTGGCCCGCGCCATCATCGACCAGCTCCCGCGCGAGAGCATCCGGTACGTCGGCGACACCGTGCACTCGCCCTACGGCCCGAAGCCCATCGCCGACGTCCGCCGCTACGCGCTCGAGGTCATGGACGACCTGGTCGAGCAGGGCGTGAAGGCGCTCGTGATCGCGTGCAACACCGCTTCGTCCGCCGTGCTCCGCGACGCCCGCGAACGGTACGAGCAGGCGTACGGCATCCCCGTGGTCGAGGTCATCCAGCCCGCGGCCCGCGCCGCCGTCAAGCAGACCCGCACCGGCCGCATCGGGGTCATCGGCACCGTCGGCACCATCGCGTCGCGCGCCTACGAGGACGCCTTCGCGGTCGCCGCCGACGTCACGCTGACCACCGCCGCGTGCCCCCGGTTCGTCGAGTTCGTCGAGGCCGGGGACACCTCGTCGCCGTCGCTGCGCGAGATCGCGGCCGGCTACCTCGACCCGATCCGTGCCGCCGACGTCGACACCCTCGTGCTCGGCTGCACCCACTACCCGCTCATGTCCGCCGCGATCCAGTTCGTCATGGGTCCGGAGGTCACGCTCGTCTCCAGCGCCGAGGAGACCGCGAACGACGTCTACCGCCGGCTCGTGGAGCACGGGCTCGAGCGCACCGCGACCACCGCCCCGACCTACTCGTTCGAGGCGACGGGCGACGACAAGAACGGCTTCATCCGGCTCGCCCGGCGCTTCCTCGGTCCCGAGGTCTCGAGCGTCGGCCACCTCCAGACGGGGGCCATCACGCTGCCCCGCACCGAAAGGACCCCATGACCGACACCCTCCGCGTCGACGGCCGCACCGCCACCGACCACCGTCCCGTCACCATCGAGCGGGGGTGGAGCACGCAGGCCGAGGGCAGCGCGCTCATCTCCTTCGGCAACACCAAGGTGCTCTGCACCGCGTCGTTCACCAACGGCGTGCCCCGCTGGCTCGCCGGCAAGGGCACCGGGTGGGTCACCGCCGAGTACTCGATGCTGCCGCGGTCGACCAACGAGCGCATGCAGCGCGAGTCCATCAAGGGCAAGGTCGGCGGCCGCACCCACGAGATCTCCCGCCTGATCGGTCGTTCGCTCCGCGCGGTCGTCGACACGAAGGCCCTGGGTGAGAACACCCTGGTCATCGACTGCGACGTGCTGCAGGCCGACGGCGGCACCCGCACGGCGTCGATCACGGGCGCGTACGTGGCGATGGCCGACGCGATCGAGTGGGGCCGCGCCAAGGGCTTCATCGCGAAGAAGGCCACCCCGCTCACCGACAGCGTGCAGGCGATCTCGGTCGGCATCGTCAAGGGGGAGCCGATGCTCGACCTCGCCTACACCGAGGACTCCGCTGCGGACACCGACATGAACATCGTCACGACGGGGTCGGGCAAGTTCATCGAGGTGCAGGGCACCGCCGAGCACGCGCCGTTCGACCGGGACGAGCTGAACGTCCTGCTCGACCTCGGCCTGGTCGGCAACCAGTCGCTCGCGGCGATCCAGCGTTCGGTCCTGGGTCTGGCGTGACGTCCCGCGAGGTGGTGCTGGCCACCCACAACCAGGGCAAGGTCGTCGAGCTGCGCGAGATCCTCGGGTCGGCGCTGGGCGAGGGTGTCGAACTCGTCGGGTACGACGGCCCCGAGCCGGTCGAGGACGGCGACAGCTACGCCGCGAACGCCCTGATCAAGGCGCGTGCCGCCGTCGCGCACACGGGGCTGCCGGCGCTCGCCGACGACTCCGGGATCGCCGTCGACGCCCTCGGCGGGGCACCGGGCATCCACTCGGCCCGCTACGCCGGTACCCGCTCGGACGCGGACAACATCGCGCTGCTGCTCACGAACCTGCAGGGTGTCGTCGAGCGGACCGCCGCGTTCGTGTGCGCTGCCGCCTTCGTGACGCCCGACGGTCAGGAGCACGTCGTCGAGGCGGTCTGGAACGGCGAGGTGCTGACCGAACCCGTCGGTGACGGCGGCCACGGCTACGACCCGGTGTTCCGGCCGGACGACGCCGACCGCTCGTCGGCGGAGCTCACCCGCGATGAGAAGAACGCCCTGTCGCACCGCAGCAAGGCGTTCCGGGGCATCGCGCCGATCGTGCGGGAGCACTTCGGCGTCTGAGCGCCCGCGCTCGTTCCGTCCCGCACGACCGAAGTCGCCCCGAACCACGTGATCACGTGGTTCGGGGCGACTTCGGTCGTGCAGGGCGCTAGAGCGTCGGGTCGACGGTCGGGGCCGTGGTGGCCTCGGCCTCGTTCGTGTGCTTCGCCTTGCGGGCGTTGCGCAGGTACGTCAGCGCCATCGGCACGACGGTCACGACGACCGCGGCGAGCAGGATGATGTCGATGTACTCGCGGACGATGTGCGCCACGAACGGGATGTGCCCGATGAAGTACCCGAGGAACGTCACGCCGACGCCCCAGACCACGGCGCCGATCGCGTTGTAGAGCGAGTACTTCTTGTAGTCCATCCGGCCGACGCCCGCGGCGATCGGGGCGAAGGTGCGGACGACCGGCACGAAGCGCGCCAGGATCACGGCCAGCGGGCCGAAGCGGTGGAAGAACGCGTTGGTGCGCTCGACGTTCGCCTTCGAGAAGAGCCCGCTGTCCTTCCGCTCGAAGATCGGTGGCCCGGCCTTCTTGCCGATGTAGTACCCGAGCTCACCGCCGAGGAACGCGGCGGCGCCGATCATCAGCGCCGCGACCCAGATCGGGATGCCGCCGATCTCGCCACCGCGGTCGAAGGCGAACAGGCCGGTGATGACCAGCAGGCTGTCGCCCGGGAAGATGAAGCCGATGAGCAGACCGGTCTCGGCGAACACGATCGCGCAGACCACGAGCACGGCGATGGCCCCGAAGTGGTCGAGGATGTACTGCGGATCGAGCCACGGGATCAGGGCGAGTGCGACGGAGTGCATGGTTCTTCCGGTCGTGGAGCGGGAGTCACGGGGAGGACTCCCGCGGGATGAGGGTACCGCCCGGAAGTGACCGGGCCATCCCTCGCAGGGTTGACCTGCTCGAGGCGTGCGGATGACCGCAACGGTGCGCCAGGGGTGACTCGGTGCGGAAGGAGGGACTCGAACCCTCACGCCTGGGGCACAGGAACCTAAATCCTGCGTGTCTACCGATTCCACCACTCCCGCGAGCAGCGGCAGTCTACCGAGCGCGGGGTGCGGGGCGGACGTGCGCCGGGCCTCCAGGCCGTGGGACGCACCGTGCGTGGGACGTGACCCGGTGCGAGCTCGGCGGCTGGGTGCGGCGCTGTGGGTGTGCACGGTGCGGTCAACCGCGCACGGAGCGGAGGAGCGCGCACGGTGCGCCAGCGCGGCAGCGCGTCAGCGCAGCGGGCGCGGCAGGTACCGGGGCACGTACCGGAGCAGGATGCCCGCGCCGACCAGGCCGAGCACGCCCATCACTCCGCTCGCGACGGCGATGGACGCGACGGCGGTCACGCCGGAGATGAGGAGCGGTGCGGCCGCCGACCCGAAGTCGCCGGTGAACCGCCACGCCCCCAGGAACGGTGCCGGGGCGTCGCGCGGGGCGAGGTCCGCGCCGAGCGTCATGAGGATGCCGGAACCGACCCCGTTCGCCAGGGACATGCCCATCGCGATCGCAACGAACCAGCCGATCCGGGCGTCCAGGTGGCCGCTCCAGGCGAGCAGGAAGTAGCTGATGCTCAGGCCGAGCATGCAGGGCAGGGCGCTCGCGAGCCGTCCCCACCGGTCCATGATCTGCCCGCTCGTGTAGAACAGCGCGAAGTCGACGGCTCCGGCGATGCCGATCACGAGGGCCGCGGTCGAGTCGTCGAGACCGACGCTCACCGCCCAGAGCGGCAGGATCACCTGCCGCCCGGCGCGCATCGCACCGATCAGGCCGGCGCCGCTGCCGAGCCGCAGCAGGACCGCCCCGTTCGCGCGGATGGTGCGGAAGAGGCCCTGCGCCTCCTGCTGGACGAACTGCGCGCCCGTGTCGACGGGCGGTTCGGTCGCGTGGTCGCTCGCGTCCGTCGCGTGGTCGGCCGACAGCCGGGAGGCCCGTGGCGGCAACCGCAGGCCGCGTGTGCCCGTCGCGGGGTCGCGCAGCACCAGGAGCACGGTCGCCGCCGCCAGGCAGCAGACGACGTGGATCCAGAAGGCGCTGCTGGTGGTGCCGGTCAGGTGGATGACGCCGGCGGCGATGAACGGGCCGACGAAGTAGCCGAAGCGGAAGACGCCGCCGAGGCTCGACAGTGCCCGGGCCCGGATCCGCAGGGGGATCGCGGTGGTCATGTAGGCGTGCCGGGCGAGGGCGAACACCGCGGTGGAGACGCCGACCAGGAACACCCCGAGCGCCAGGACCCAGGCGTTCGCGGCCGTCGTGGCGACCACGAGCCCGACCACGGACACGAGCGCGGCGCCGGTCATGGCGTTCCGCTCGCCGATGCGGGCGACGACGATGCCGGACGGCACGTCGCCGATGAGCTCGCCGACCAGGATGAGCGAGGCGACGAAGCCCGCGAACGCCAGGCTGGCACCGAGCGAGTCGGCCGCGATCGGGATGATCGGGATGATCGCGCCCTCGCCGATCGCGAAGAGCGCAGCGGGCAGGAACCCGGACAGCAGGACGGACCGGAAGTCGAATGAGTCGTTCCCCGTCGTGGCCATCGCCCGACCAACGGTACGCCAGCGGTACCGCTTCGTCGGCGGGTTACCCTGGACGCATGCGTGTTCTTGCGGCGATGAGCGGTGGTGTCGACTCGGCGGTGGCCGCAGCCCGGGCGGTCGACGCCGGCCACGACGTGGTGGGTGTGCACCTGGCCCTGAGCCGGATGCCCGGCACCCTGCGCACCGGCAGCCGCGGGTGCTGCACCATCGAGGACTCGATGGACGCCCAGCGCGCCGCGTCGGCCCTCGGGATCCCGTACTACGTGTGGGACTTCTCGGCCCGGTTCAAGGAGGACGTCGTCGACGACTTCGTGGCCGAGTACCAGGCCGGCCGCACCCCGAACCCCTGCATGCGCTGCAACGAGCGGATCAAGTTCGCGGCGCTGCTCGAGAAGGCACTGGCCCTGGGCTTCGACGCCGTCGCGACCGGGCACTACGCGTCGATCGTCACCGGTCCGGACGGCTCCCGCGAGCTGCACCGGTCGGCCGCGTGGGCGAAGGACCAGTCGTACGTGCTCGGCGTCCTGACCGCCGAGCAGCTGCAGCACGCGATGTTCCCGCTCGGTGCGACGCCGTCGAAGGACGAGGTCCGGGCCGAGGCCGCCGAGCGCGGGCTGACGGTCGCCCAGAAGCCGGACTCCTACGACATCTGCTTCATCCCGGACGGCGACACCCGCGGCTGGCTGGCGGACCGCGTCGGCACCGCCCCCGGCGAGGTCGTCGAGCGCGACGGCACGGTCGTCGGCTCGCACGAGGGCGCCACCGGCTACACCGTCGGACAGCGCCGCGGCCTGGCCCTCGGCCGCCCGGCACCGGACGGCAAGCCCCGGTTCGTGCTCGAGATCCGCCCGAAGGACAACACCGTCGTCGTCGGCCCGAAGGAAGCCCTCGCCGTCACCTCGATGTCCGGCTCACGGTTCACCTGGGCGGGCACGGCGCCAGCCGACCCCGCGACGCCGTTCGCCTGCGACGTGCAGATCCGCGCGCACGCCGACCCGGTGCCCGCGACCGCCCGGGTGCAGGACGACGTGCTCGTGATCGACGTCGACGAGCCGCTGCACGGGGTCGCTCCCGGGCAGACGGCCGTGGTCTACGTCGGCACACGGGTGCTCGGCCAGTGCACGATCGACACCACGGTCAGCGCCGTCCCCGTCGACGCCTGACCCCGCCGCTCCCGGGGCACACGCTCGCTGCACGCCGCGTCGGTGGTGCACGGTAGAACTGATGCCATGAGCGAGACCGACGCGACGTTCGAGACCATCGACCCCGACGGGCTCGACGCCGCCCAGGCCGCGCGCGAGGTCGACCGGTTGCGCGCCCGCGTCACCGAGCTGCGCCACGACTACTACGAGGGCAACGCCTCGCCCCTGTCGGACGCCGACTACGACGCCCTGGTGCACCGCCTCGACGCGATCGAACGGCGGTTCCCGGAACTCCTGACGCCTGACAGCCCGACGCAGACCGTGGGTGGGCAGGCGCAGACGACGCAGTTCGCACCGGTCGAGCACGCCGAGCGCATGCTCTCGCTCGACAACGTCTTCAGCCCCGACGAGCTCACCGAGTGGGCCCTCAAGGTGCAGCGGGACGCCGGTGCCGAGCGGGTGCGGTTCCTGACCGAGCTGAAGATCGACGGCCTGGCCATCAACCTGCGGTACGAGCACGGTCGGCTCGTCTCCGCCGCCACCCGCGGTGACGGCGTGGTCGGCGAGGACGTCACCGGCAACGTCCGCACGATGGGCACGATCCCGGACCGCCTGTCCGGCACCGGTCACCCGCCCCTGGTCGAGGTCCGGGGCGAGATCTTCTTCCCGGTCGCCGAGTTCGACGAGCTCAACGCCAACCAGCGCGAGGCGGGGGAGCGCGTGTTCGCCAACCCGCGCAACGCCGCCGCCGGGTCCCTCCGCCAGAAGGAAGAGGGCAAGTCCGAGGCGAAGCGGGCACTGATGGTCGACCGGCTGCGGCGTCTGCGGATGCTCGTGCACGGCATCGGGGCGTGGCCCGTCCGTGAACTCGAGCAGGGCACCGACGTCCGCAGCCAGTCCGAGGTGTACGAGCTGCTGCAGACCTGGGGCCTCCCGACGAGCAGCCACTACCGGGTGTTCGACACCATCGACGAGGTCAACGGCTTCGTCCGGACCACGGGGGAGCGCCGTTCGTCGGTCGAGCACCAGATCGACGGCGTCGTCGTGAAGGTCGACGACCTCGCCCTGCACGAGGAACTCGGGTCGACGTCGCGGGCGCCGCGGTGGGCGATCGCCTACAAGTACCCGCCGGAAGAAGTGCACACGACGCTCACCGACATCGTGGTCAGCGTCGGCCGCACCGGCCGTGCCACCCCGTTCGCGGTGATGGCCCCGGCCGAGGTCGCCGGGTCCGTCGTCCGCCAGGCCACATTGCACAACCAGCAGGTCGTCAAGGCGAAGGGCGTGCTGATCGGCGACACGGTCGTGCTGCGGAAGGCCGGCGACGTCATCCCCGAGGTGCTCGGCCCGGTGGTCGAGCTCCGTGACGGCTCCGAGCGCGAGTTCGTGATGCCGACCAACTGCCCCGAGTGCGGCACCGAGCTCGCCCCCGCGAAGGAAGGCGACATCGACCTGCGCTGCCCGAACGCGAAGAGCTGCCCGGCGCAGGTGCGCGGTCGGGTCGAGCACATCGCCTCGCGCGGGTCGCTCGACATCGAGGGGCTCGGTGAGGTCGCGGCCGCGGCGCTCACGCAGCCCCTCCGCCCGGAGACCCCGCCGCTCGTCACCGAGGCAGGCCTGTTCGACCTGACGATGCAGGACATCGTCCCGATCGAGGTCATCGTCCGCGACGCCGAGACCGGCATGGAGAAGGTCGACGACGACGGCACCCCGAAGCGCGTCACGCCGTTCAGCCGGGCGCGCAAGAAGACCGACCCGCCGTTCGACCCCGAGGCACGCGGCGCCGACTACACCGGTGAGCCGAGCCGCTACCCGTCGAAGAACGCGTTCGAGATGCTCGCGAACATCGACGCGGCGAAGACGAAGCCCCTGTGGCGGATCCTGGTCGGCCTGAGCATCCGCCACGTCGGACCCGTCGCCGCCCGGGCCCTGGCGAACCACTTCGGGTCCCTCGACGCGATCCGGTCGGCATCGCGCGAGGACCTCGCCGCCGTCGACGGGGTCGGCGGGATCATCGCCGACGCCCTGCTCGCCTGGTTCGACGTCGACTGGCACCGCGAGATCATCGACCGCTGGACCACGGCCGGCGTGCAGTTCACCACCCCGGGCCACCCCGGCCCGGGCAGCGCCGACGTCGAGGGCGGCGTGCTGAGCGGCGTCACCGTCGTCGCGACCGGGTCACTCGAGGGCTACACGCGAGAAGGTGCGCTGGAGGCGATCATCACCGCCGGTGGCAAGGCTGCCTCGAGCGTGAGCAAGAAGACCGACTTCGTGGCGGCCGGTCCGGGTGCCGGTTCGAAGCTCACGAAGGCCGAGCAGCTGGGCGTCCGGATCATCGACGCCGAGCAGTTCCACCTGCTCGTGACCGAGGGGCCCGCGGCGCTCGCCGAACCGGAAGCGCCCACGACCGAGGACTGAGGACCGACCGGGGCACACAGCACGCCCGGTCGCATCCGCTGAGCGCGGCGCGCCGTTGAACGCGCCCAGTTCGGGGGACAAGTTGCATCGCGCATGGATGATCCGCGGACATCTCCATAGACTCGACCGAGCATCACCCGTCGTCTGCAGGGGGACGTCGGGACGGCCTTCCCGGGGGAGACCCGAATGCTGCTCATCGCTGCGGCTCTGCTCACCGCCTCGGTGCACTCGCTCGGAGTGATCGAGGCCCCAGGCATGCCCCCGGCGCACCAGGTCACGGTCGCCAGCACCGCCACGACCCGCATCGTCCCGGTCGACGACGTACTCTCGTCGGCGTCGGCGTCGGCGTCGGCGTCGGCATCCGTGTCGGCTCCCGTGGCGACGCCGGTGGCTGCAGCGGCGTCGTCCACGACAGCGGTGCGGGTCGACGACCTCGCCGCCGCGCACGGACGCGCCTTCGTCGAGGACCTCGGTGCGCTCGGTGCCGCAGACCTGCGGAGCGCGGCCACCGACCGCGGCGTCGTGGCGACGGTGCAGGACGACCCGCCGCCCGCGCAGACCGTCGCGCAGTGGTGGTCGCACCTGCCCGCCGACGAGCAGGACCGCCTCCTCGTGCACGCGCCCGCCCTGGTCGGGAACCTCGAGGGCGTGCCGTACGCGGTCCGTGACCAGGCCAACCGCGCGACGCTGACGTCCGGCCTCGCCGACGCCGACCTCGGAGCAGCCCGGGCCGCGATGCTCGGGCAGGTCCGGGACTCCCTGGTGCAGCAACCCGGCGACCCGCGGCGCTTCCTGGTGGCGCTCGACACCCGGGGGTCGGGGCGTGCGGCGATCAGCATCGGCGACCTCGACACCGCGGCCGACGTCACCGTCGTGGTGCCGGGCATGTTCTTCACGGTCACCGGGCAGATGACCGACTTCACGAACACCGCCAACGACCTGTCCCGTGAGCAGGCCACCCTGGCGCCGCTCGCCGCCGCGGGCAACGGGTCGGGAGCCGCCGTCGTCGCATGGATGGGGTACCGCACGCCGGACCTGTCCAACATCCTGTCGCTCGGGCTCGCACGGACCGGGGCCGAGCGGCTCGAACGGACCGTCGCAGGGCTTCGCGTGATCCGGGCGGGCGACCAACCGCGCGTGAACATCGTCGCGCACTCGTACGGGTCGACCACGGCGATGACGGCCCTGGCGTCGGGGCGGATGACCGCCGACACCCTGACCGTGCTCGGGTCGCCGGGCAGCGACGTCCGGACGGCGGACGACCTCGCCGTCGCCACCGGGCAGGTCTTCGTCGGCGGTGCGCACAGCGACCCCATCGCGGGCTCCGGGTACTTCGGCACCGACCCGGGCGGGGCGTCGTTCGGGTCGACCGTGCTCGACCTGGCCGGGGGCGCCGATGCGCTGTCGGCCGGTGACATGTTCCGCCGCCCCGTGGGCCACAACGACTACCTCAAGCCGGGCACGGCATCGCTGCACGACGTCGCCCTGATCGGCATCGGACGCGGCGACCTGGTGCGCGAGCAGGTCCGACGCGGCAAGTCGGGTGGTGACGGCATCGTCGGCGCCTCGCCGGACATGTACCTCGTGCGCCCGCAGGACCTGCAGCCCCGTGACTGACGGGCCGTGACCGACGGGCGGTGGGCGGCCGGCCCTGACCGACCGGGCGGACCCGCCGGTCGTGGCGACGCGGTGGACGTGACCCGATCGTGACCGGCGGCCGACGTGGCGGAGCCGATGCGGGCCTCCCGGCCGGATCGGTGCGCCCGCGCGGATCGCGACGCGTCCTCGGAACCGCCTGGGTGGCAACCTGAGCGCGACCGCAGCCTGCACTCGTTCCAGGGCAGAACCAGTACAGCCCTGCTGCCTACGGTGCCGTCATGCGTGTGGTGCGATGGCCTGGTGCTCTCCTGATGTTCGTGGTGATGTCCGTGCTCGCCGGCATGCTCGTCGCCGTCGCCGTGACCCCGGCGGTCGCCGTCGCGGGTGAGGGGACCTCCGGGGCGGTCTCGTTCTTCGAGGACCTGCCGACGTACCTCGACGTGCAGACCCCGCAGCAGGTGTCGTCCGTGTACGCGGAGCAGGGCGGGAAGCAGGTCAAGATCGCCTCGTTCTACGCCGAGAACCGCACGAACGTGACGGCGGACCAGATGGCGGACTCGCTCAAGCAGGCGGCGATCGACACCGAGGACCCGCGCTACTACGACGAGGGCGGCATCGACGTGCTCGGGACGCTCCGCGGGGTCGCCGCGACCGTCGTCGGCGGGGACGTGCAGGGCGGCTCGAGCATCACGCAGCAGTACGTCAAGAACGTCCTGGTGCAGCAGTGCGAGGAGCTCACGGGCAAGGACCAGGCCGCCACCGAGAAGAAGGTCGAAGCCTGCTACGAGGACGCGGCCGGCGTCACGCCGCAGCGCAAGCTGCAGGAGATGCGGTACGCGATCGCGGTGAACAAGAAGTACTCGAAGGACGAGATCCTGACCGGGTACCTCAACATCGTCGGGCTCGGCGGGCGGGTCTACGGGGCCGAGGCCGGGGCCGAGTACTACTTCGGCGTGCACGCGAAGGACCTGTCGCTCGTGCAGTCGGCCACGCTCGTCGCGATCCTCAACAACCCGTCGAACCTGCGCATCGACGTGCCGAGCGACAAGGACAACGGCAAGGCCAACGGGTACGAGCTGACGAAGGAGCGCCGCGACTACGTGCTCCGCCGGATGCAGGCGCACAAGTCGATCACGAAGGCACAGATGACGAAGGCGATCGCGACGCCGGTCACGCCGAAGATCACCGAGACCGCCAACGGGTGCTCGACCGCCGCGACGCACTACGACGCCGGGTACTTCTGCGACTACGTCCGCGACCAGGTGCTGCAGGACCCCGCGTTCGGCAAGACCGCGGCGGCACGCATCGCCACACTCGACACCAAGGGCCTGCAGATCCACACCTCGCTCGACCTCGACCTGCAGGGCCAGGCACAGTCCGCCCTGTCCACCTACGTGCCGGCCACGATGGCCGGCGTCGACGTCGGCGGCTCGAACGTCACCGTGGAGCCCGGCACCGGCCGGATCATGTCGATGGTCCAGAACACCACGTACACGCAGGGGGACAACGCCGCCGCCGGGGCCACGGCGGTGAACTACAGCGCCGACTCCGGGTATGGCAACTCCGGTGGGTTCCAGACCGGCTCGACCTACAAGGTGTTCACCCTGGCCGAGTGGCTCGCCAGCGGGCACACCCTGTCCGAGTCCGTCTCCACCACCGAGCACACGTTCCAGAACTCCGAGTTCACGAACTCCTGCCAGAACGTCAGCGGCGGGGTCTGGCCCGTCGCGAACGCGGAGTCCGTGCCGGCGTCGATGACCGTGCAGGCCGCGACCGTCGAGTCGATCAACACGGCCTTCGGCGCGATGGGCAAGCAGCTCGACCTGTGCAAGATCGCCCAGCTCGCGCAGGCGATGGGGATCCACCGTGCCGACGGGGCTGCCCTCGGCCAGACGCCGTCCTCGATCCTCGGCGTGAACGAGCTGTCGCCGATCGACCTGGCCGAGGCCTACGCGGGCTTCGCCAACGGTGGCATCGTGTGCACGCCCACCGCGATCGACTCGGTGACCGAGGCGGACGGCACGAAGATCACCCCGACGCCGTCGTCCTGCACGCAGGGCGTCTCCGCGGACGTCGCGGGCACGGTCGACTACGCGCTGCAGGGCGTCCTGTCCGGTTCGGGCACCGCGGCGAGTGCGAACCCCGGGGACAGCGTGGCGAAGTTCGCGAAGACCGGCACCACCGACGGCGACGTGCAGAACTGGCTGGTCGCGTCGTCGACGAAGTACACGAACGCCACCTGGGTCGGCAACGTGCAGGGGAGCGTGAGCCTGGCGAACTGGCCGTTCCTGCAGGGCACCACCGGGTACAGCGCGAAGTTCGGGGTCGGGAAGTCGATGATGGCGTACCTCGACCAGACCGTCGGCGGGGGAGCGCTGCCGGCGCCGAGCCAGGCGATGATCGGGCAGGCGAGCAAGTCGTCTTCGTCGTCGTCGGGGTCCTCGTCCGGGCAGGGGACGGCGCAGGACGACCAGACGACGCCGACGGCTGCTCCGGCTGCGCCGGCTGCGCCTGCTGCTCCGGCTGCACCCGCTGCTCCGGCTGCGCCAGCGCCCGCCGCCACGGTGGCCCCGGCGGCACCGGCTGCGAGGGGCCAGAGCGGGAAGTGACCCTCGACGCCCTGGAGGCCCGGTGCCGGTCCGGCGGACCGGCACCGGGCCTCCAAGGGGTTGTCCACAGCCGCGCCTGCGCGCTCGACGCAGCCAATAGACTGTGGGGCATTCCACGAACCGATCGACGGAGCACCATGCCTGACATCACGAGCGAGCAGGTCGCACACCTGGCGAACCTCGCACGTATCGCACTCACGCCCGACGAGATCGAGAAGCTGACCGGGGAGCTGTCGCACATCGTCGAGAGCGTCGCCAAGGTCGCCGAGGTCGCGACCGACGACGTCCCGGCGACGAGCCACCCCGTGCCGCTCGGCAACGTCACCCGACCCGACGTGGTCGGCACGACGCTGACGCAGGAGCAGGCGCTCTCCGGGGCACCCGACTCCGACGGCGAACGGTTCCGCGTGACCGCCATCCTCGGCGAAGAACAGTAGGGCGAAGAACAGTGACTGACGACATCACGAAGCTGAGCGCCGCGGCGCTCGCCGACGCCCTCGTGGCACGCGACGTCTCGAGCGTCGAGGCCACCCAGGCCCACCTCGACCGGATCGCCGCCGTCGACGGCGACGTGCACGCGTTCCTGCACGTCAACCAGAACGCCCTGGCGGTGGCGAAGTCGATCGACTCCCGCCGCGCCGCGGGCGACGACCTCGGACCGCTCGCCGGTGTGCCGATCGCCGTCAAGGACGTCCTGTGCACGCAGGACATGCCCACGACCGCCGGGTCCAGGATCCTCGAGGGCTGGGTGCCGCCGTACGATGCCACCCCCGTCGCGAAGCTCCGCGCCGCCGGCCTCGTGCCGCTCGGCAAGACCAACATGGACGAGTTCGCGATGGGCTCGACCACCGAGTTCTCGGCGTACGGTCCGACCCGCAACCCGTGGGACCTCGACCGGATCCCCGGCGGCTCCGGCGGTGGCTCGGCCGCTGCGGTCGCCGCGCACGAAGCACCCTTCGCCCTCGGTTCGGACACGGGTGGCTCCATCCGTCAGCCGGGTGCGGTGACGGGCACGGTCGGTGTGAAGCCGACCTACGGCGGGGTGAGCCGCTACGGCGCCATCGCCCTGGCGTCCAGCCTCGACCAGATCGGCCCGGTGTCCCGCACCGTCCTCGACGCCGCGCTCCTGCACGACGTCATCGGCGGGCACGACCCGAAGGACTCCACGTCCATCCCGGACGCCTGGCCCTCGATGGCCGCCGCCGCACGCGAAGGGCTGCAGGCGGACACCCTCCGCGGCCTGCGCGTCGGCGTGGTGAAGGAACTCGCCGGGGGCGACGGGTTCCAGGCCGGGGTCACCCAGCGCTTCCAGGAGACGGTCGCGCTGCTCGAGTCGGCCGGCGCGGTCGTCGTCGAGATCGACGCCCCGTCGTTCGCGTACGCGATCAGCGCGTACTACCTGATCCTCCCGGCCGAGGCATCGTCGAACCTCGCCAAGTTCGACTCGGTGCGCTTCGGCCTCCGGGTCACACCCGAGAACGGTGCCACCGTCGAGGACGTCATGGCCGCCACGCGTGAAGCCGGCTTCGGGCCCGAGGTCAAGCGGCGCATCATCCTCGGCACCTACGCCCTGAGCGCCGGCTACTACGACGCCTACTACGGCTCGGCGCAGAAGGTCCGCACGCTCGTGCAGCGGGACTTCCAGGCCGCCTTCGAGCAGGTCGACCTGCTCGTCAGCCCGTCGGCCCCGACGACCGCGTTCCCGATCGGTGAGCGCATCGACGACCCGCTGGCGATGTACCTCAACGACCTCACCACGATCCCGGCGAACCTCGCCGGCGTTCCCGGCATGAGCATCCCGAACGGCCTCGCGCCCGAGGACGGCCTGCCCGTCGGTGTGCAGCTGATGGCGCCCCAGCGTGAGGACGCCCGGCTGTACCGCTACGGTGCCGCCCTCGAGCGTCTGCTCGAACAGCAGTGGGGCGCGCCGCTCATCGCGTCCGTCCCGGACCTCGACCAGAGTCAGCAGTCCGCTGCGCAGGAAGGTGTGATCTGATGGCGCAGAAGGACGCGCTGATGGACTTCGACGAGGCGCTCGAGCGCTACGAGCCGGTGCTCGGCTTCGAGGTCCACGTCGAACTCGCGACGAAGACCAAGATGTTCTCGGACGCCCCGAACTTCTTCGGCGGCGAGCCCAACACGAACGTCACCCCGGTCGACCTCGGGCTGCCCGGCTCGCTGCCGGTCGTGAACGCGCAGGCCGTGCGGTACTCGATCCAGCTCGGGCTCGCGCTCGGCTGCTCGATCGCCGAGTCCTCGCGGTTCGCCCGGAAGAACTACTTCTACCCGGACAACCCGAAGAACTACCAGGTCTCGCAGTACGACGAGCCCATCGCCTACGAGGGCGAGGTCGAGGTCGAGCTCGCCGACGGGACGATCTACAACATCCCGATCGAGCGCGCCCACATGGAAGAGGACGCCGGCAAGCTGACGCACGTCGGCGGTGCCACCGGCCGCATCCAGGGTGCTGAGTACTCGCTCGTCGACTACAACCGTGCCGGTGTGCCCCTGGTCGAGATCGTCACGAAGCCGATCTTCGGCGCCGAGCACCGTGCCCCCGAGCTCGGAGCCGCCTACGTGCAGGTGATTCGCGACCTCGTCCGGGCGCTCGGTGTCTCCGAAGCCCGCATGGAGCGCGGCAACCTGCGGTGCGACGCGAACATCTCGCTGCGCCCTCGCGGGCAGGAGAAGCTCGGCACCCGCACCGAGACCAAGAACGTCAACTCGTTCCGCGCCGTCGAGCGTGCGATCCGCTACGAGATCCAGCGCCAGGCCGCGATCCTCGCCGCCGGTGGCACGATCACGCAGGAGACCCGCCACTGGCACGAGGACACCGGTCGCACCTCGGCCGGTCGTCCGAAGTCGGACGCCGACGACTACCGGTACTTCCCGGAGCCCGACCTGCTGCCCGTCGTGCCGGACCCGGCCGTCATCGCGGAGCTCCGTGCCTCGCTGCCCGAGGCACCGGTCGCACGTCGCCGTCGCCTGAAGGGTGACTGGGGCTTCGCCGACCTGGAGTTCCAGGACGTCGTCAACGGCGGCCTGCTCGACGAGGTCGAGGGCACCGTCGCCGCCGGCGCCGCACCCCAGGCCGCCCGCAAGTGGTGGACCGGTGAGATCAGCCGCGTCGCCAACGCGCAGGACGCCGCCCCCGGTGACCTGGTGTCGCCGAAGCACGTCGCCGAGGTCATCGCGCTCGTCGAGTCCGGCGACCTGACCGACCGCCTCGCGCGCCAGGTGCTCGAGGGCGTCATCGCGGGCGAGGGCTCGCCGGCGCAGGTCGTCGAGGCCCGCGGGCTCAAGGTCGTCTCGGACGACTCCGCCCTGACGGCCGCGGTCGACGAAGCACTCGCGGCGCAGCCCGACGTGCTGGCGAAGATCCAGGACGGCAAGGTCCAGGCAGCCGGCGCGATCATCGGTGCGGTCATGAAGGCCATGAAGGGCCAGGCCGACGCCGCCCGCGTGCGGGAACTCGTGCTGGAGCGCGCACAGCAGTCGTAGGCAGTCCCACCACGGAGGGCACGGCACCGGTCGGTGCCGTGCCCTCCGTGGGTCCCGGTCGCCGTGGGCATCCTGGGGACACGTCAGCGATCGGGTGACAGGATGAGTCGTGTCCGCAACGATCCGCGCCATCGGAACCGCCGTCCCCGAGACGACCCTCGACCAGCCCCGGGTGCGTGACCTGTTCTCCGCCCAACCCGACCTCGGGCGGCTCGGCAAACGGCTCGTCCCCGCCGCCTTCGACGGGTCGGCGGTCGACCAGCGGCACACCGTCCTCGAGGAACTCGACTCCGCGCGTGCCGGTGGGGCCTTCCGTGACGACGACGGCACCCTGCGCTCGCCGTCCACCGGTTCGCGCAACGACCGGTACCGCGAACTCGCACCGCCGCTGTTCGTCGCCGCCGCCCGCGACGCCGTGGAACGTGCCGGCATCGCGCCGGAGGCCGTCACACACCTGGTGACCGTGTCGTGCACCGGGTTCACGCAGCCCGGGCCCGACATCGACGTCGTCGAGCAGCTCGGGCTCCCCGGTGGCGTCTTCCGGCACCACATCGGCTTCATGGGGTGCTGCGCCGCGTTCCCCGCGCTCCGGATCGCCGCGGCGTTCGTCGACCAGGACCCGGACGCCGTCGTGCTCGTGGTCTGCGGCGAACTCTGCACCCTGCACGTCCGCGCCTCGAACGACCCCGACCAGATCGTCGCGAACAGCGTCTTCGGCGACGGTGCGGCCGCCGCGGTGGTCGCCCGCGACGGAGCCGGTCTGCGCTTCGACGACTTCACGACGGCCGTGGTGCCCGAAGGGGCGTCCGAGATGGCGTGGAACATCGGGGACGAGGGCTTCGAGATGGTCCTGTCCACCGCCGTGCCGAAGCTCGTCGGCCTGCACGTCCCGAGCGCCGTGCAACCGCTTCTCGACGGTGGGCTTGCGTCGGACGTGCCGGTGTGGGCGGTGCATCCGGGCGGCCGGGCCATCCTCGACCGCACCCAGGAGTCGCTCGGCCTGCCCGACAGCGCCATGGAGTCGAGCCGGCGGGTGCTGCGGGAACACGGCAACATGTCGAGCGCCACCGTGCTCTTCGTGCTGCGGGACGCCGTCGACGCCGGCCTCGAGGACGGAAGCGCCGTCGTCGCGCTCGCCTTCGGCCCCGGACTCACCGTCGAGAGCGCACGGCTCACCACGGTGCGGACCGAGGCGTCGCCCGCGGCAGAACCCGCGAAGTCGCCCGCGGCAGAACCCGCGAAGTCGCCCGCGGCAGAACCCGTGAAGTCGCCCGCGGCAGAACCCACTGTCGCACCCGCCCGCGTGCCCGTCGCGACCACGGGCGCGGCGTGAGCCGTCAGGGCGGCGGCACCACGGGCCTCCCGGCCGTCGACCTGCGCACCCGCGCGCTCGACCTGATCGAACTGATGGACGACCCGGACTGCGACCCGCGTGCGCTCGCGCGCACGTTCCGGCGCTTCGCCGTCGTGAACGCGCTCGTGAGTGGCTGGCGCGCGGCCTGGCGCTCGCACGTCGTGCCGGCCTTGCCCGCCAGCGGCCGTGGCCGGGTACTCGACCTGGGGTGCGGTGGCGGCGACCTGGCCCGCTCGCTGGTGCGCTGGGCGGCGAGCGACGGGTTCGACCTCGAGGTCGTCGGGGTCGACCCGGACGAACGTGCCATCGCCGCGGCACGGCGGTCGTCCCCGACCGGCGTGACGTTCCGGCAGCAGTCGAGCCGTGACCTCGTCGCGGCGGGTGAGCGGTTCGACGTCGTCGTGTCGAACCACGTGCTGCACCACCTGGGCGACGAGGAACGGCGGGGGTTCCTGGCTGACTCCGAACTGCTCGCGAGCGGGCGCAGCCTGCACTCGGACATCCGTCGGTCGCCGGCGGCCTACCGGGCGTACGCGCTGGCGTCACCGCTCGTGGCGGCGGGGACGTTCATCCGCGTCGACGGCCTGCGGTCGATCCGCCGGAGCTTCACGGTGCCCGAACTCCGCGACGTGCTGCCCGGCGGGTGGCGGGCCGAGGCGGCCGCGCCGCACCGGGTGTTGGCGATCCGCGACGCGTGAGCGGGCGGGCCGCCGGTTGTCCGACGCGACCAGACGACGGACGGGAGGCCCGTGGCGACGCCGCCACGGGCCTCCCGTCCGTCTGCCGGTGCGTCCACGACGCGCGCCGCTACGGGCGCAGCAGCACCTTGATGGCCCGGCGCTCGTCCATCGCGCGGTAGGCCTCGGCGGCTTCGTCGAGCGGCAGCTCCAGGTCGAAGACACGACCGGGGTCGATCGCGCCGGACAGCACGTCGGGCAGCAGCTCGGGGATGTACTTCCGGGCCGGGGCCATGCCGCCCGCGATGGCGATGTTCGTGTCGAACAGGTAGCGCGTGCCGATGGTCGGCACCCCGTGCGGGACCCCGACGAAACCGACGTTGCCGCCGGGACGGACGGAGTGCAGCGCCTGGTCCATGCTCTCCTCGGTGCCGACGGCCTCGACCGCGCAGTCGGCCAGGTCGCCGCCGAGCAGCGCGCGGACCGCCGCGACGCCCTCGTCGCCGCGCTCCGCCACGATGTCGGTGGCACCGAACTCGCGGGCGAGCGCCTGGCGGTCGGCGTGCCGGCTCATCGCGATGATGCGGTCCGCTCCGAGCCGCTTCGAGGCGAGCACGGCGGACAGGCCGACCGCGCCGTCGCCGACCACGACGACGGTCTTGCCGGGGCCGACCGCTGCCGACACGGCCGCGTGGTGGCCGGTCGAGAAGACGTCGGACAGGGTGAGCAGCGACGGCACCAGGGCCGGGTCGACCGGACCGGGGACCGCGACGAGCGTGGCATCGGCGTCCGGGATCCGCACGTACTCGGCCTGTGCGCCGCCGACGGGGTCGCCGTACGCGTCCGTGCTGCCGAACCCGGACAGGTGGTCGCAGCCGGTGGTCATGCCGTTGCGGCAGGCCTGGCAGGTGCCGTCGTTCATGGTGAAGGGGGAGATGACGAAGTCGCCCTCGTGCAGGTCGGTGACGTCGTCACCGACGGCGACGACCTCGCCGACGAGCTCGTGCCCGATCGGACGCGGCTGCTTCGTCTCGGTGACGCCGCGGTAGGGCCAGAGGTCCGATCCGCAGACACAGGCCGCGAGGACCTTGACGACGACGTCCTTGCCGGACAGGAGCCCGGGTCGGTCGCGCTCCTCGACGCGGATGTCGTTCGGGGCGTGGATGATCGCTGCGCGCACGCGCGGGCCTTCCGTCGAGATGATGGGGAACCGGCGCGGTCGACGTCGTCCGGGCCGTCGTCGACAGTACCCTCGTGCGGGTGGACGACGACCGGTACGGCGGCGATGTGCTCTCGGGGGACTGGCGCTCGCGCGGGGTGAAGAAGGTGCGGCAGGTGCCGCTCGAACGGGACATGGTGCTCGAGGACCCGGACTCCGGGTGGGCCGGTGCCGTGGTGGGGCTCGAGGCGGGCAACATCGCGCTCGAGGACTGGAAGGGCCGCACGCGTTCCTTCCCCTTCACCGGGCAGTTCCTGCTCGAGGGTGAGCTGGTGACGCTGGGGCGGCCGTCGGCGCCGGTCGGGCGGTCGGCCGGGGGCGCTGGTGCTGCTGGTTCCGCTGGCCGTGCGGGTGCCGCTGGTTCCGTCCATGCGGACTGGAGGCCCGGGGGCGCGCCCGCCGTGCGGCAGGCGTCCGACGGTGGTCGCCTCCGCACCGCGTCCGGATCGTTCGCCGTGGAGTCGCAGCGTGCTCGGGTGGCGCTCCCCAGCCGCATCATGGTCGAGGGCAAGCACGACGCGGAACTCGTCGAGAAGGTGTGGGGCGCCGACCTGCGCGTCGAGGGCGTCGTGGTCGAGGAACTCTCCGGCGTCGACAACCTGGCCGCCGTGCTCGACGAGTTCCAGCCGACGCGGGAGCGCCGGGTCGGGGTCCTGGTCGACCACCTGGTGCCCGGGTCGAAGGAGTCCCGCTTCGCCGACGCCGTGATGCGTGGCAAGTGGGGCGCGCACGTGCTGGTCGTCGGGCACCCGTTCGTCGACGTCTGGCAGTCGGTCAAGCCGGCGCGGGTCGGGCTGCGGGCGTGGCCGACGATCCCGCGCTCGATCGAGTGGAAGGCGGGCATCTGCCAGGCGCTCGGCTGGCCGCACGCCGAGCAGGCCGACATCGCTCGGGCGTGGCAGCGGATCCTCGGGCAGGTGCGCACCTTCGCCGACCTCGAGCCGGAGCTGCTCGGCCGCGTCGAGGAGCTGATCGACTTCGTGACGGAACCACAGGCCTGAGAACCGGCGATTGCCCGACCGGCGCGGTGTGCCGGGGGTGATCCGCGCCTCCAGGCCTACTGTTGAGGGATGGACGGCATCGACGGTCGCGTGCGGGGCGCGGTCGACCTGTGGCTGCGCTGGCTGCCGCGCTGGCAGATCGGTACCGCCCGCCCGCGCACGCGCATCTGCCGGAAGTGCACCGGGTCCCCGATCGCCGCGGCCGCGGGGTTCGGGCCCGACGTGCCGCACGCCGTCCAGCACGCGCTGATCGGGCGGATCTCGACGATCGTCGAGGATGCCGTCGACGACTACACGGCGAAGAACCTGCCGCTGCTGCAGCGTGAACTCGAGCGGGCGGCGGCCCGGAAGCGGCACGCGGGGTACCAGCCTGCCGAGGGGTTGTCGCCGGAGTTCCAGGGCCTCGACGTGGACCCCGAGCCGTCGCCGGGGTCGCCGTTCCTGTTCACGCTCGGCGAGCTGGCCGGCACCGGTGCGGGGGAGCAGACGCCACGCGAGCCGTTGTCCGACGAGGCGAAGGCCGCGCTCCGGCACGAGATCGCGCTGTCCGACGAGTGTGCGCGGTCGACCGGCACCGCGGTGTGCCTGGCGCTCATCGACCACCGGCCGCGGATCGCCGAGGCCGTGGAACGCCTGGTGGAGCCGCAGATCGAGGCGCTGGTGTCGGACATGTTCCGCGGGTTCGACGGGCCGGAGGACGGCCCGCGCAGCGGGTTGTTCTAGGCGCGGGCGCGGGCGCGGGCGGCGGCCGTGGGTCGAAGCCGCACGGTGCTGTCTGTGTCGGCCCGTGCGGGGTTGACCGCTCGGTGCACGCTTGTAGCGCCGCACGGAGCCACCACGGTGGCACCGTGTGACGAACCTCGCACCGTGCGTGCTTCTCGAGCCTCGCACCGCATCACGAATCGTGCGCGGTTTGAGCGACCTCGCACCGTGCGCGAGGCCCGGAGCCTGCACGGGTCGAGTCGACGCGCACCGTGCGAGGTCAGCGGGCCAGCGGGCCGGCG
Source organism: Curtobacterium sp. MCLR17_043 (assembly GCF_003224215.1). Taxonomy (NCBI): domain Bacteria; kingdom Bacillati; phylum Actinomycetota; class Actinomycetes; order Micrococcales; family Microbacteriaceae; genus Curtobacterium; species Curtobacterium sp. MCLR17_043. The sequence continues at coordinate 162,265 of NZ_QKLH01000008.1, forward strand.
TCAGCGGGGGAGCAGGGTGCGGCCGGGGATCACGGTGCCGCGCAGTGAGCGGTGCTCGACCGGGCGCGTGGGGTCGTCGATGCGGCCGATGACGAGGTCGATGGCCTCGCGGCCGATGCGCTCGATCGGTTGCTCGAGTGTCGTGAAGCCGATCCAGTCGCTCGCCAGCGGGTAGACGCCGTCGAACCCGGTGACGGAGAGGTCGCGCGGGACCTCCATACCGCGGCGGGCCAGCGCCTCGCACACGTCGAGCATGAGCCGGTCGGTCGGGCACATCACCGCGGTCACGCCCGACTCCTGCACGGCGTCCACCAGGTCGGCGGCGAGGTCGTCGGGTGGCCGCACGAAGCTCGCGTCGATGTCGATCACCCGGACGCCTCGTGCTCGGAGCCGCTCGAGCATCGCCGACGATCGCGCGTGCTGCGTGATCGCGTTGTCGAGCGGGACGGTGAACACCACGGCCGTGGTGTGGCCGGCATCGGCGACGGCGTCCGCGATGGAAGCCCCACCGTCGACCTCGTCGCAGTAGACGCTCGAGAGCGCCGGGTGCAGCTCGGGCCGACCCGCGACGACGGTGGCGATGCGGGGCGCGAACTCGGCGATGTCGGCGGACGGCATCAGGCCGCTGCACACGACGAGGCCGTCGACGCGCATCGACACGAGTGCGGCGAGGGCGGACTTCTCGTCCTCGACCCGGCCGACGCCCGTCGTGGTGACGACGCGGTAGCCGAGCTCCGATGCGCGGCGCTCCATCACGGCGTGCAGTGCGGTGTAGACCATCGACGATGCATCCCGGACGAGCATCCCGATCGTGTTCGTGCGACCGCTGACCAGCCCGCGAGCCATCGCGTTCGCGACGTACCCGAGCTCGGCTGCCGCTCGTTCGACGCGTTCGCGGGTCTCGTCCGAGAACCGTCCGGTCCCGGAGAGCACGCGGCTCACCGCCGACTTCGAGACCCCCGCACGTGCGGCGACGTCGAGGATCGTCGGCTGGGAACCGCGGCTGCCGTTCACGCGTCGGACGCTGCGGCGTCCCGTCGCGACCGCGACGCGGTGAATCGGAGCACGCCGCGGGCGATCGCGCGCCAGCCGAGCAGGAACACCCCGAGCACGATCGTCGCGACGATGACGAACGAGATCGGCAGCGGGTTGCCGTCGACGTCGCCCTGGCCGGTGGCGACGCGGATGGCCAGACCGACGAAGACCGTGAGTACCCAGACCACGACACCGGTCGGCCAGAAGCGCAGCGGTCGAGCCCAGGCACCGCTCGTCACGTACCCGATCGCCCAACCGGCCAGGAACGGGTAGGCGGTGGTCCAGAGCGCCAGCGCCGTGTTGGCCTCACCGTGCGACGAGCGCCCGATGAGCGCGAAGACGACGATGAGGACGACGTCGATGACGGCTGCGAGCCAACCCCAGGTGCGTGCGTTCACCCGCTCATTCTCGCAGGCCCCGGGCTGCTCGCTCATTCCTCCACAAGGTGCTCGGCGCGGCTGGTCCTCCACAGCACGCCCATGCGGTGCTGCTCCGAAGGCGGAGGATCCGGAGCATCACGAGTATGTCGATGAACCTCAAGCTCGCACCGGTCCCCGAAGTCCTCACGTTCCGAACCTCCGCCCAGCGCCCCGACGAGTCCGATGTCATCAGACGTCGGGCCGCTGCGGGCGAGCTCACACGGGTAGCACGCGGACTGTACGCGGAGTCTGCGGGATGGGCCGCGCTCCGCCCAAGTGAGCAGCACCACGTCCGGCTGCGCTCGTTCGCCGACCGGATCCGCCCCGGAGACCTGATCTCACACGTCTCCGCCGCCGTCGTCTTCGGTGTGCCCCTGCTCACCCCACCACCGACACGGATCCACGTGACCTCACGCGGTGCCGACCGGCGCACCACGAACGCGACCTTCGTGGTGCACGCCGACCTCGACGCCGAACGGAACGAGCGTCCGGTCGCCACGCCCGACGGGTTGCTGTTGTGCGGACTCGATCGGCTGGCGACCGACCTCGCACTCACACTGCCGTTCACCGACGCAGTCGTGTCCCTCGATGCGCTCCTCCGTCGCGAGGTCGAGCGCGAAGACGTCCGGTCGGCGATCGAGCGGCGCGGGCAGAAGGGACGACGTCGCGCGCTCCGGGCGATCGGGTTCGCCGATGCCGCATCGGACTCACCGGGGGAGTCGTACGCACGAGCGCGGTTCGACCAGTTCGGGACACCACCGCCGGTCCTCCAGCACCGCTTCCGAGCGCCCGGCGAGCCGGACATCGTCGTGGACTTCTGGTTCCCGGACGCCGGGGTCGTGGTCGAGTTCGACGGAGCCGTGAAGTACCGGAGCAGTGCGTACCTGCGGGGACGGACGCCGGAGGAAGCGCTGTTCGACGAGAAGATCCGAGAAGACCGACTCCGCACGTTCCCCGAGGTACGAACCGTGGTGCGGCTCACCTGGTCGGACCTGCGCAACGAGTGGGTCTTCCGCGCGAAGCTCCGCCAGGCCGGAGTCCGCATGTCGCGCTGAGGGGTGTCAGTAGCGCACCGTGAGAGATTGTTCGGCCTCTTGCCGGTGCGCACGGTGCGCGGTTCGTCGCCCAGGGCCGACCTGGCTGCTGGGTGCGGGGTCGTCGGCAGCGAACGGGGCCGCGCACCGTGCATCCTTCGCCGGTCGGGGGCGAGCAGCCCGCTCCGTGCAGGGTTGTAACCGGGCACGAAGCGGTCAACCTCGCACGAGGCGGCGGAACTCGCACCGTGCGCCGTCACCGCATCCGACGCACAGCACCGCGCCCGCCGCCCGCACCGCACCCGGAGTTCACCCGGCGGCGACGCCGGCGGCACCCGGAGTTCACCCGGCAGCGCCACACTCGACCCCGGCGCGGGAACGTTCCCACACGGCCCGCCCGCACGAACCCCGCACACCCGCACGCCCCACCCCCGCACACCCCACGCACCACGGAACAGGGAGAACCCACGTGAAGACCCGAGTCCTCGCCGGCCTCGCCATCGCGGCAGCCGCGACCGTCGCACTCTCCGGCTGCGTCCAGAGCGCCAACGCCTCGAACGCCTCCGACACCGACGGCACCACCGACCTCACCGTGTTCATCAGCGGCGACACCAACGTCCAGGACCTCTGGGACAAGTCGCTCATCCCCGCCTTCGAGAAGGCGAACCCGAAGATCCACGTCAGCACGAGCATCGACCTGCACGGCGAGCACGACGCCCAGACCCAGGCGAACCTCGCCACCGCGGTCAAGGCCGGCAAGTCCGTCGCGTACGACCTCGTCGACGCCGGCTTCGTCACCACCGCCGGCAAGGCCGGGCTGATGGCACCGGTCAGCGACAGCACGATCCCGAACCTGAAGGACGTCCCGGACGCCACGAAGCAGCAGGGCGGCGACAGCGCCATCCCGTACCGCGCCTCGAGCGTGCTGCTGGCGTACGACGCGAAGAAGGTCACGGACCCGCCGAAGACCCTCGACGACCTGCTCGCCTGGATCAAGGCCAACCCGGGCGAGTTCGCCTACAACTCCCCGTCGTCCGGCGGTTCGGGTGGCTCGTTCGTGGCCACGGTGCTCGCGAAGTACCTGACGCCCGCCGAGCAGGAGACGATGCAGACGAAGTACGACAAGTCCCTCGAGTCGAAGTGGGACAAGGGCTTCGCGGCCCTGAAGGACCTCGGTCCGTCGACGTACCAGAAGGGCGTCTACCCGAACGGCAACGACCAGGTCGTGCAGTTGCTCGGCAGTGGCCAGATCGCGATGGCCCCGGTCTGGAGCGACCAGTTCATCACGTCGCAGAAGACCGGCATCATCCCGAAGACCGTCAAGGCCGTGCAGATCGACGACCCGTCGTTCACCGGCAGCGCGAGCTTCCTCGGCATCCCCAAGACCGAGCCGAAGGCCAAGAAGGCGGCAGCCGAGAAGCTCGCCGACTTCGTGCTGAGCTCGAAGGGGCAGCAGCTCGTCGCGAGCGCCGTCTCCGGCTACCCGGTGATCCCGCTCGACAGCCTGCCGGCGTCGGTCGCCGAGCAGTTCGCCGACGCGAACCCCTCGCAGCTCCGCCTCGGGTTCCAGAGCGACTTCGCCTCCGACATGAACGCGGCGTGGGACGCGAAGGTCCCGCAGTGACCCAGACCGTCCAGGACGGCCCGGCAACCGGCCGGGAGGCCCGTGGCGACTCCGAGCTCGCAGGCTCGCTCGGCGCGTCCCGCGCGTCGCTGGCGCGCCGCCGCTCAGCGGGACGCGCGGGCCTCCCGCCCGTCCCGCCCCACGCACAGGGCCCGGCGCACCCCGCCAGCGGGCGCACGGCGCAGGAGCGGCTGGCCAGCCGCCGGCGGTGGCAGGGCCTCGCCCTCGTCGCAGCCCCGGTCCTGGTCGTCGTCCTGTTCGTCGGCGTCCCGGTGGTGAACGCCGCCCTGTTCAGCCTCGGGTTCACGGGCGGCCTGAACCAGGCGCTCGCCGACATCGGTGGCGACACCGTGCGCGGCTTCTCGTTCGCGGTCTACGCGACCCTGCTCGGCAACGCCACGTTCCTGCGCGACCTGGTCGCGACGCTCGGGGTCACCGCGCTGTCGACGGGCCTGACCGTGGGGCTTGCCGTCGTCGTCGCGGTGATCCTGCGGCTCCGCGGAGGCTTCCTCGGCAAGACCCTCAGTGTCCTGGCCGTGGTGCCGATCTTCGTGCCGGTGGTCATCGCGAGCTGGTCGATCCTGACCTTCACCGACGCGCAGGGGTTCCTCCGGAGCCTCGGCGCCCAGTTCGGCCTCGACGTCCCGGTGTGGGGCTACACCCTCGTCGCCGTGGTGTTCGGCAGCGTCTGGACCAGCCTGCCGTTCGCGGTGCTCATGATCGCCGGGGCGCTGCAGGGCACACCGGACGCCCTGGTCGAGGCCGCGAAGGACGCGGGGGCGAGCACCTGGCGCGTCGTCTGGCAGGTGCTCCTGCCGATGGCCGCGACCCCGCTCGTCATCGCGACGACGTTCACCGTGATCGGGGTGCTCGGTTCGTTCACCGTGCCGTACTTCACCGGTCCGAACGCGCCGACGATGCTCGGCGTCGACATCTCGAAGTACTTCCAGGCCTACAACCGTCCGCAGCAGTCGACGGCGATGGCGTTCATCGTGTTCGCGTTCGCCGCGGCCGCGAGCGTCTTCTACCTCCGCTCGACGGTCCGCTCGAACGCGGGCGAGCTCGACGAGAAGCGTCAGGAGCAGCAGTGATCAAGCGTCTGACCGGCAACGCCCTCGTCTGGGCGACGGCGATCGTGCTGGCCGTGTTCATCCTCGGGCCGCTCGTCTGGCTGGCGGCCCGGGCCTTCGCCACGACGTGGACCTACCCGAACCTGCTGCCCGACGGCTGGACCCTGCAGTGGTGGGGCACCGTGTTCGAGGACCGCAGCCTGGCCGTCGCGGTGCAGAACTCGCTCGTCCTCGCCCCGCTCACGGTCCTCATCGCCGCGGTGGTCTGCCTGCCCGCCGCGTGGGCGATCAGCCGCATCGAGTTCCCGGGGCGGCGCCTCGTGCTCGTCGGGCTGTTCGCGACGAACGCGTTCCCGAAGATGGGCCTCTTCGTCACGATGTCGGCGATGTTCACCGCGCTGAACCTCATGAACACGGTCACCGGCATCCTGATCGTGCACGTCCTGGGCTGCGTCGTGTTCATGACCTGGCTGCCCGCCGCAGCGTTCTCGGCCGTGCCGCGGTCCCTCGAGGAAGCCGCCCGCGACGCCGGGGCCAGCCGCTGGCGCACCTTCTGGAAGGTGACGTTCCCGATCGCCTGGCCCGGGATCCTCGTCGCGATGGTGATGTCGTTCCTGGCGTCCTTCGACGAGGCGCAGGGCACGTACCTGGTCGGCGCCCCGACGTACATGACGATGCCGACGGCGATGTACTCGCTCGTCCTGAACTCCCCACGCCAGGTCTCGGCGGTGTTCGCGATCGCGCTGAGCATCCCGTCCGTGGTCCTGCTGCTGCTCGCCCGGAAGCACATCATGGGCGGCCGACTGGCGGACGGCTTCCAGATCCGATGACCCGGCCGCGACCGACCGGGCCGACACCCGGACAGACACCCGGACCGACACCGATGACCCACACCAGCACGAAAGGCGACCAGATGACGGACGCAACGCTCGTCGCGGAACGCGCACCGGGCCTCCAGGCCGACGGCAGCACGACGGACCGGACCCGATCCGGCGGCCTCACCATCCGCGGACTGCGCAAGACGCTCGGCGGACGCGACGTCGTCGCCGGCATCGACCTCGACGTCGCGAAGGGCGAGCTCGTCTCGCTCCTGGGGCCGTCCGGCTGCGGCAAGACCACGACGCTCCGGATGGTGGCGGGGTTCCTGCCCGCCGACGGCGGCGTCGTGACCATGGGGGACCGCGACGTCACGTCGCTCGGTCCGGAGCGCCGGCCGAGCGCGATGGTGTTCCAGAACTACGCGCTCTGGCCGCACATGACGGTGACGCAGAACGTCGCGTTCCCACTGCGGACCCGACGGGTGCCGAAGGCGCGGGTCGCCGAGCGGGTGCGCGACGCGCTCGAGCTCGTCGGCCTGAGCCACCACGCCGGCTCGAAGCCGACCGCGATCTCGGGCGGTGAGCAGCAGCGCGTGGCCCTGGCCCGCGCCATCGTGCAGGAGCCGGACGTCCTGCTCCTCGACGAGCCGCTGTCGAACCTCGATGCGAAGCTCCGCGTGAGCGTCCGCGACGAGATCCGCCGCATCCAGCAGCGGCTCGGCATCACGACCGTGATCGTGACGCACGACCAGGACGAAGCGCTCAGCATCTCGGACCGGATCGCCGTGATGCACGACGGCCGCATCGAGCAGATCGCGGCCCCGACCGAGCTCTACGCCCGCCCAGCCACGAGCTTCGTGGCGTCGTTCATCGGGTCGACGAGCGTCGTCACCGGACGGTTCCTCGCCGGCACCTCGGTCAGCCCGACGGCGGCCGACACGGTGCTGGTCCGCCCCGAGCAGGTCGCGCTCACCGACGACTCGCCGATCCGTGCGACGGTCGCGCGGGTGCTCATGCGGGGGCACTTCGCCGAGGTCGTGCTCAGCACCGACGGCGCGGAGCTCCGCGCCTACGTCACCGGGCCACCGCCGGCGGTCGGCACCGAGACCGGGGTGCGCCTGGGCGAGGTGCTCGTCCACCGCGACGGCGTGCTGCTCGAGGTCGCCCGATGAGCGCCGCCGTGTCGGCGGTCTCCGCTGCGGCTGCGGTCGACCGTGTGGTCGCCACCAGCCCGGACGGGAGGCCCGGCGTGCGCCCGCCACGCCTCGTCGCCCACCGCGGTGCGCCGCGCGTCCGGCGTGAGAACACCCTGCCCGCCATCGCGGTCGCCGAGGCGCTCGGCGCCGAGGTGATCGAGGTCGACGTCCGCCGCACCGCCGACGGCGTCGCCGTCCTGCTGCACGACGAGACCCTCGGCCGGATGTGGGGCGACGCACGCCGGGTGTCCGACGTCGACTGGTGCGACGTCGCCCGGCTCGGCAACGGCCTCGACCGGATCCCGCGGCTCGACGGCGCGCTCGAACGCCTCGACGGCTGCCGGTCGACCCTGCTCGTCGACCTGACCGACGCCGAGGACGCCCTGGTCGCGGCCCGCACCGTCGCGGGCTTCACCGGCTCCACCGCGGTGGCCTGGTGCGGGGCGCCGGCGGCGATGGCGGCCGTCCGCTCCGTGCTGCCCGACGCCGACGTCTGGCTGGCGTGGGAGTCGCTCGACCCGCCCGTGTCGGCGGACCTCGAGGCGCTCGAGCCGTCGACGCTCAACCTCGACGTCGCGTTCCTCACCCCGCGCACGGTCGAGGTCGCGCACGCCCTGGGCCTGCGCGTCGCCGTCTGGACCATCGACGACGTCGAGCCCGCCATCTGGGCAGCCCGGCTCGGTGTCGACTCGATCACCACGAACGACGTCGGGTCCATCGGAGCAGCCCTGTCGGCGGCCGAGCGCGACGGCTGGCCCGAGCGCGACCGCGAGCCCACCGAGACCGAGGTCGCCTCGCGCGCCCAGGCCCTGGCCCACCGGATCGCCCACGAGGTCATCGCCTACACGCGCGAGCACCCGGTCAGCGAGGTCCACACCAAGGCGAACCCCGCCGACCTGGTCACCGACGTCGACCGCCTGGTGGAGCAGCACGTCCGCTCCCGCGTGCGGATGGTGTTCCCGACGCACGGGTTCACCGGTGAGGAGTACGGCGAGGCCCCCGGCGACCGGCACCGCTGGTTCCTCGACCCCGTCGACGGCACCACCAACCTGGCCAACGGCGTGCCCTGGACCTCGATGTCGCTCTGCCTGACCCGTGGCGGCCGTCCGCTCGTCGGCGTCGTCGCGGACCCCTGGCGCGGCGAGGTGCTCGAGGCCCGACGTGGCCGCGGCGCCACGCTGCGCGACCGCCAGCTCCGGCTCGACGACACACCCCGGCCGCTCGCCGGTGCCGTCGTCGGCACCGAGCTCGACGGACACCGCCCGTGGCCGGGGTTCGGGGCGTTCCTCGACGCCCTGGCCGACCGGTCGTGCACGCTCCGGGTGCAGGGATCGGGCACGTTGACGATCGCCCAGGTCGCGGCCGGGCGGGGGATCGGCGGCTGCGTCTCGGCGTTCAACCCGGTCGACCACGGTGCCGCGGTGCTGCTCGTGCACGAGGCCGGGGGCGTCGTGCTGACGCGGTCCGGCCCCGTCGAGGGCTTCCCGCCCGTGGGGGAGCCGTTCCTCGTGGCGCACCCGGGGGCCGCGGACGAGCTGCACGCGGTGTGGACGGCGGCGCTCGCCGCGGGGTGAGCCACGCGGCGCCGACCGGAGGCACGGTGCGGGGTCGGCGATCCGGTGCGGGGTTGGCTGCTGGGTGCGGTGCTGCAAGCGCGCACGGGGCTGGGAACCGCGCACGGGGTGCGTAGGTGCGCACGGTGCGGACTGGAGGCGCGGTGCCAGGCCGACACGCGCCTCCCGGCCGGTGGATGGTGCGCACGGTGCGGGGTCGGCGATGCGGTGCGGGGTTGGCTGCCGGGTGCGGCGCTGCAAGCGCGCACGGGGCTGGGAACCGCGCACGGGGTGCGCAGGTGCGCACGGTGCGGACCGGGGGCGCGGTGCCAGCCCGGCACGCGCCTCCCGGCCGGTGGGTGGTGGGCACGGTGCGGGGTCGGCGATCCGGTGCGGGGTTGGCTGCCGGGTGCGGTGCTGCAAGCGCGCACGGGGCTGGGAACCGCGCACGGGGTGCGCAGGTGCGCACGGTGCGGACCGGGGGCACGGTGCCAGCCCGGCACGCGCCTCCCGGCCGACTCTGAGCGGGTGCTCAGTCAGCCGACGCCGGGGGTTCGTAGTGTTGCAGTCCACGACGGGTCCGACCGGGCTCACCGTGCACCTGAAGGAGCATCGACCATGGGATTCCTCGACCGCCTGCTCGGACGTCCGGAGCGAGACCGATCCGCCGACGCACAGCAGAACCAGTGGGGGCAGCCGCCGCAGCAGCAGGGCTACCGGTACGGCCAGCAGTCGTACCAGCAGCCCGCGCCGCAAGGCGGAGGCGACCAGTACGGCGTCCCGCAGTGGGGCGGTGCACCGACGCAGCAGCAGGGTGCGACGACCGACGACGAGCGTGCGGTCGAGCGCTACCGCTACCTGCTCCGCACGGCACCGCCGGAGCGCATCGAAGAGGTCCACGCCGAGGCCTTCGCCAAGCTGACCGACGAGCAGCGGCGCATGGTCTACGACGAGTTCACCCGGACCGCGCCTCCCGGTGAGGCGCCCCGTGGCGACGACCCCCGCTCGCTGGCCCAGTCGGCGACCCGCTCCGAGATCCGCCAGCCGGGCTTCATGGAGCGCTCGCTCGGCGGCGTCGGTGGCGGCGGACGCTTCGGCGGCCAGCGCGGCGGTCCGTCGTTCGGCAGCATGATCGGCGCCTCGATCCTCGGGACCGTGGCCGGCTACGTCATCGGTTCGGCGATCATGAGCGCCTTCCTGCCCGACCCCGGATCGTTCGATGGCGGTACCGACGCTGCGGGTGACGGTGGTTCGGAGGACACTGGTGCTGAATCCGGTGATGCCGGGGCGTCCGACGGCGGCGCATCCGACGGCGGCGGCTTCGACAATGCGGGCTGGGGCGACAGCGGATCCGACTTCGGCGGTGGCTTCAGCGACTTCGGTGGTGGTGACTTCGACGTCTGAGTGACGTCCGTCGCTCCACCGGCCCCCCGGGTACCCACCGTGTCCGACGAAGGAGCGACATGGCCATCATCGAAGCCTCCGGGCTGACCAAGACCTACAAGTCGAAGTCCGGGCCGGTGCACGCGCTGGCCGGACTCGACCTGTCGGTGCCGCAGGGCACCGTGAAGGCGCTGCTCGGGCCGAACGGCGCGGGCAAGACCACGGTGGTGAAGGTGCTGACCACCCTCATCACGCCCGACTCGGGCACCGCGACGATCGACGGCATCGACGTGATCGCCGACCCGCAGGCCACCCGGCGGTCCATCGGGGTGTCCGGGCAGTACGCGGCGGTCGACGAGAACCTGACCGGGTTCGAGAACCTCGAGATGATCGGGCGGCTCTACCACCTGGGCCGCCGGACAGCGCGCGACCGTGCCCGGGAGCTCATCGACGTCTTCGACCTGTCCGAGGCGGGCGACCGTCCGGTGAAGGGCTTCTCCGGCGGCATGCGGCGACGCATCGACCTCGCCGGGGCGCTGGTGATGAACCCGCGCGTGCTGTTCCTCGACGAGCCGACGACGGGCCTCGACCCCCGCAGCCGGCTGGCGCTCTGGGGCATCATCGAGGACCTCGTGGCCGAGGGGGCAACGGTGCTCCTCACCACCCAGTACCTGGAAGAAGCCGACCGGCTCGCCGACGACATCGCGGTCATCGACGACGGGGCCGTCATCGCCGAGGGCACCGCGGACCAGCTCAAGGCGCAGGTCGGCGGGCACCGCGTGGTCGTCACCCTGGTGGACGAGGCCGACGGCGACGCGGCGACCACGGTGCTGCGCCGGTACGGGGTCGGCGAGGTCGAGACCTCGGGCGACGGCCGAACCCGTGCCATCGCGGTGGAGGCCGGTCCGGCCGCCCTGCAGCGCGTGCTCGCCGACCTGGGCGAGGCCGGCATCGAACTCCACGACGCCGGCATGCGACGCCCGACCCTCGACGACGTCTTCCTCCGCCTGACCGGGCACGCCGCGACGGACGACGACGCCGACGAACCCGCGGCCACCAAGCAGAAGGAGACCGCACGATGACCACCACGTCCCTCGCGCCGGGCCGCCAGCTGCCCGTGGTCGTCACCTCGCCGCTCGCCGTCTGGGTCGAGGACGGCTGGACCGTCACCAAGCGGAACCTCATCAAGCTCAAGCGGTCGCCGGACATGCTCGTGTTCGCCGTGCTGCAGCCGATCATGTTCGTGCTGCTGTTCAGCCAGGTCTACGGCGGCGCCATCCAGGTGCAGGGGACCGACTACACGCAGTTCCTGATGGCGGGGATCTTCGCGCAGACCGTGGTGTTCGGTGCGACGTTCTCCGGGTCGGCGATGGCGCAGGACCTGAAGGAAGGGCTGATCGACCGGTTCCGGACGCTGCCGATGTCGGCGTCCGCCGTGCTGGTGGGGCGCACGAACTCCGACCTCGTCCTGAACTCGATCTCGATGGCGATCATGATGCTCACCGGCCTGGCGGTCGGGTGGCGGGTGAACTCGTCGCCGCTCGAGTTCCTGGCCGGCATCGCCCTGCTGCTGCTGTTCAGCTACGCGTTCAGCTGGGTCATGGCGCTGCTCGGCATGAGCGTCAAGACGCCGGAGGTCATCAACAACGCCTCGTTCATGATCCTGTTCCCGCTGACGTTCATCTCGAACGCGTTCGTGCCGAGCGACACCCTGCCGCTGGTGCTGCGCGTGTTCGCGGAGTGGAACCCGGTGTCGTCGCTCGTGCAGGCCGCGCGGGAGCTGTTCGGCAACGTCGGGTCCGCGCCGGTGCCGGACATCTGGACGATGCAGCACCCCGTGCTGACCGTCCTGATCGGGATCGCCGTGATGCTCGTGGTCTTCGTGCCGTGGGCGGTCAACAAGTACACCCGCATCAGCGCGAAGTGACGCCGGAGTGGGCGCTCAGAGCAGCTTGCGCTGCAGCGCCCACGCCGTCAGCTCGTGCCGGTTCGACAGCTGGAGCTTCCGCAGGACCTTCGACACGTGTGTCTCGACGGTCTTCACCGAGATGAACAGCTCCGTCGCGACCTCCTTGTAGGCGTACCCGCGCGCGATGAGCCGCATGACCTCCTGCTCGCGCGCGGACAGGCGGTCCAGCTCGGCGTCGTGCTGCGCCGTCTCGCCGCTGACCGCTCCGAACGCGTCGAGCACGAAGCCGGCCAGGCGCGGCGAGAACACCGCGTCCCCGTCCGCCACACGGGTCACGGCCTCGGCGACCTCGGCACTCGACGAGCTCTTCGTGATGTACCCGCGGGCGCCGGCGCGGATCACCCGCACCACGTCGTCGGCGGCGTCCGACACGCTCAACGCGAGGAACCGGGTGTCCGGGTTCTCCGGTGCGGACCGCGTGATGACCTCGGCGCCGCCGCCGCCGGCGCCGCCCGGCAGGTGCACGTCGAGCAGGACGACCCGCGGGCGGGTGGCCGCGACGAGCGTCACGGCTTCGTCGACGGTCGCCGCCTCACCCACGACCTGGAGGCCCGGTGGCAGCCCGGCGCGCACGCCGGCTCGGAAGATGGAGTGGTCGTCGACGATCGCGACGGTCAACGGGGCGGGCTCGGTCATGCGTGCTCCTCGTCGTGGGCCGCGGGTGCGAGCGGCAGGGTCAGCCGGACCTCGGTGCCGGTGCGGCCCGGCCCCGGCGCGATGGTCGCGTGGCCGCCGAGGCGCTGCATCCGGCCGACGATCGACTCGCGGACGCCGTACCGGCCCGCGGGCACCGCGTCGACGTCGAACCCCGGGCCGCGGTCGCGGATGCTGAGCTCGACCCGGTCGCCGGCGGTCTCGGCGTACACGCTCACGGTCCCACCGGCGTGGCGGGCGGCGTTGAGCATCGCTTCGCGGGCGGCGGCGACGAGCCCGTCCGGCAGGTCGCTGCGGGCGGGCCCGACCGCGATGACCTCGATGCGGGCGGGGTACTCGGCCTCGATGTCCACGGCGGCGTCCCGCAGCTGCGTGCCGAGGTCGCGCGCCGGTTCCGCCTGTTCGGTGAAGAGCCAGGACCGCAGCTCGCGCTCCTGCGCCCGCGCCAACCGCGCCGCGTCCGAACCCGGCTCGGCCTTCTGCTGGATGAGGGCGAGGGTCTGCAGCACCGAGTCGTGCAGGTGTGCCGCGAACTCGGCGCGCTCGAGGTCGCGGACGCGGGCGGCGCGTTCCTCGGCGAGGTCGCGGACGAGCCGGACCACCCACGGGGCGACCACGACGGCGACCCCGACCAGGACGGCCACCGCGGCGGTGAGCACGGTCCAGACGTTCGGGCGGCTGCTCGTCGTGAAGAACAGCAGGATGCCGAGCACGACGAGCACCAGGGCCCCGAGCGCCCGGACCACGAGGGCGGAGGACCCGGCCGTGCGGACGTTGCGGAGTGCGTCGAACTGCCGCCAGGCGAGTGCGGCGCCGGTGACGACCACGACGCCGGGGACGATGACCTCGAGGGGGACGGCCACCCCCATCCGCGCTGCGACCACCGCGCCGGCGGCGGCGAGCAGGGCCACGCCGAGCAGGATCTCGACGACCGGGGCCCGCCGGGCGGACGCGGTGGTCTCGTCCTGGTCGACGACGGCGGCCGGGGTCAGCACGGACTTGAGCGGTGCGCGTCCGGCGGTTGCCCCGGCGGCGGCGCTCGGCACGGTCGCCCAGAGCCAGGCGTAGAGCAGCAGCCCGGCGCCACCGCAGACCACCAGGACCGCGGTGGCGAGCCGGACGGCGCCGACCGGCAGCCCGGTGTGCGCCGCGAACCCGCTGCAGACCCCGCCGACGACCCTGGGGGTCGGGCGCGTCATCGTCGCGGTGGCCATGGGGCAATCCTGGCACCCGGACGGCGGTCGCAGCAGGGTCCGGGGCCGGGATCAGGGACCGGTCAGGGGGAACCCCGATGGTGTCGGCGCAGCACTGCCGGGATGCTGGTGGCCATGACCGATCACCAGCACGACTCCGCTCCCGGCACCGCCGCCGGCAGCGCCGACTCGACGACCCGGTTCTTCGACTGGGTCCGCGGCCTCGGCATCGCGCGCACCGACGACCGCTGGCTCGCCGGCGTGTGCGGTGCCGTCGCCCGCCGCACCGGGCTCGACCCGCTCGTGGTCCGCGGCGTGACGATCGTCGTCGCGCTCCTGGGCGGGCCGGTCTTCCTCGCCTACGCCGTCGGCTGGGCGCTGCTGCCCGACACCGCCGGGCGCATCCACGTCGAGCGGATGATCCGCGGGGTCCTCGACCCGGCGCTCATCGCGATCGGCGCCTTCGTGGCGCTCACCTTCGTGCCCGCCGCCCGCGGCCTCTGGTGGCAGGGGGTCCCGGACGCCTGGGGGATGCCCGGCTGGCTCGAGGCGACCCTGGCCACCGCGTGGAGCATCGTGCTCGTCGGCGGGATCGTCTGGCTCATCGTGGTCCTGGCCCGACGCGGGGTGGACGGTGAGCGGACCGCGAGCACCGGCACCGGCAACGACCCGACCGCTGCACCGCGGGGCGACTTCTGGACCAGCCCCGAGGAGCCGCACCCGGCCCGGAACGCGTGGACCGCGGCGGCGACCGGCGCGACGGACGCGGGACGGGCCTCCTGGCAGTGGGGTGCACCCGCGAGCCCCGAGGACCGGCGACGGCAGCACGAGGAGCGGATGCGCGCCGAACGCGAGCGGGCGGCCGAACGGCGGGCCGAGCGGGTGGAGCGGCGACCCGGGGCGGCGTACGTCGCCGTGTCCCTCGGACTCGCACTCGTCGCCGGAGCCGGGGTCGCGTTCTGGGCGCAGCAGGCCGGGTGGTCCGTCCCGGTCCTCGGGATCGCTGCCGCGCTCGCGGTGCTGGCGATCGCCACGATCGTCGCCGGGATCCGCGGCCGCGATGACGACGTGCTCGGACTGTTCTCGACGGTCGCAGCGGTGGCCCTGGTGGTCACCGGGGTCCTGCCTGCCGGCACCCAGGTCTCGCTGATCGGCGGCACCACGTGGCAGGTGGAACGGGCCGCCCCGGGGACCGAACGGAACTTCGCGATGCTGGCCGGCGGTCCGACGCTGGACCTCCGCGAGCTCGAACCGTCGGCGGTCGGGGGCGACGTGAACCTCTGGCTGGGTGCCGGCGGAGCCGAGGTGCTGCTGCCGACCGACCTGCCGGTGCGCGTCGAGGTGAGCGGTGTCGGCTACGGGGTCGACACCGGCGGGGGCGACGACGACGGCACCGGTGGGGTGCTCCGGACCACCACGCTCGAGAACCGTGCGGCACGCACGGCCGATGCGGACGAGATGACGACGGTGCACCTGTGGATCCTCGGCGGCGGCGTCGACGTGCCGCGGGCGATCACGGTCGGCGAGTGAGGAACGGGACGATGACGAACGACGGAACGACCAACGACGAGACGACTGCGCCGATGGCTCCACCGGCCACTCTCGACGGGCCCGTCCGGCGGCCCGCACGCCGTGGCGCACGGTTCGGCACGATCCTGTGGGGTGTCCTGATGCTCGTGTTCGCCGGGGCGATGGCCGTGAGTGCGCTGCCGATGTTCTCAGTGGACACCACGACCCTGCTGCTCGCCGCCTGCATCGCCGCCGGTGTGCTGCTGGTCGTGGCCGGGATCGTGGCGACACTGTCCCGCACACGGCGGTAGTGGGAGCGCCCTGTCCACAGGACCGTCCGGGTGTGCACGGGGGTCACCCGGACGGCTTACCATCATCCACGTGACCGCGACAGACGCCGAGCGGGCCGCCCAGCGCGACGCCACCGAGCAGCCCCTCGACCGCAGCACCCGCCTGCGCCGGTGGATGCTGCACGGGGCCGACCAGGGAGCCTCCCACCAGGGCCCGCACCAGGTCGAGGTCGAGAAGACCCACCCGTGGTGGCGGGTCATGTGCCTGACCGGCGTCGACTACTTCTCCACCCTCGGGTACCAGCCCGCCATCGCCGCGCTCGCCGCGGGGCTGCTGTCGCCGATCGCGACGATCGTCCTCGTGCTCGTCACGCTGTTCGGGGCGCTGCCGGTCTACCGCCGGATCGCCCACGACAGCTTCCGGGGCGCCGGGTCGATCATGATGCTCGAGAAGCTCCTGCCGTGGTGGGCGGGCAAGCTGCTCGTGCTGGTGCTGCTCGGGTTCGCCGTGACGGACTTCATGATCACGATGACCCTGTCGGCGGCCGACGCCACGGCGCACATCGCCGAGAACCCGTACACGCCGCACTGGTTCACCGAGATCCCGGTGCCGCTCACCCTGGCGCTGCTGCTCCTGCTCGGCATCGTGTTCCTGCGCGGGTTCAAGGAGGCCATCGGCATCGCGGTCGGCCTCGTCGCGGTGTTCCTCGCCCTGAACGCCGTCGTCATCATCGTCGCCCTCTGGCACGTGTTCGAGAACCCGATGGTGGCGAGCGACTGGTGGTCCGGGCTGACGGCACAGCACAGCAACCCGCTCGTGATGGTCGGCATCGCCCTGATCGTGTTCCCGAAGCTCGCGCTCGGGCTCTCCGGGTTCGAGACCGGTGTCGCGGTGATGCCACAGGTCCGCGGCGACGCCACCGACGACACCAGCGACCGACCCGAGGGCCGGATCCGTGGCACCAAGCGCCTGCTGACCGTCGCGGCGCTCATCATGAGCTCGTTCCTCATCACGTCGTCGATCGTGACGACGTTCCTCATCCCGCAGCGCGAGTTCCAGCCCGGCGGCGGTGCGAACGGGCGCGCCCTGGCGTACCTGGCGCACGAGTACATGGGCGGCGTGTTCGGGTCGATCTACGACTTCTCGACCGTCGCCATCCTGTGGTTCGCCGGCGCGAGTGCGATGGCGGGGCTCCTCAACCTGGTGCCGCGGTTCCTGCCGCGCTACGGCATGGCACCGCAGTGGGCGCGTGCGGTGCGTCCGCTCGTGATCATCTTCACGCTCATCGCGTTCGTCATCACGATCATCTTCCAGGCCGACGTCGACGCGCAGGGCGGCGCCTACGCCACCGGCGTGCTCGTGCTCATCACGAGCGCCGCGGTCGCGGTGACGCTGTCCGCGCGCCGCAAGCAGCAGCGCAAGCGCACCATCGCGTTCGGCGTGATCTCGGTCGTGTTCGTCTACACCACCGTCGCCAACGTGATCGAGCGGCCCGACGGCGTGCGGATCGCGGCGATCTTCATCATCGCGATCGTCGTGGTGTCGCTCATCTCGCGCGTGCGGCGTTCGTTCGAGCTCCGGGCATCGTCGATCGAGCTCGACGCGACCGCCCGCCAGTTCGTCGAGGCCGACGCCGACCAGTTCAGCTCCGTCTGCATCATCGCGAACGAACCCGGTGCCGGCACGGCCGAGGCGTACCGGGCGAAGGGGCGCGAGGAACGCCGCGACTCCGGCATCCCGGCCCGCGTGCCGACGATGTTCCTCGAGGTCCTGCCCGCCGACTCCTCCGACTTCGAAGAGGACCTGGTGGTCGAAGGGCACGTCATCCACGGGTTCCGCGTGCTCAAGGTCCGCTCCGGCAACGTCCCGAACACCATCGCGTCGACGCTCCTCGCCATCCGCGACCTCGCCGGGGTGGTGCCGAGCATCTACTTCGAGTGGAACGAGGGCAGCCCGATCCGCAACGCCCTGCGCTTCGTGTTCACCGGCGCCGGCGACGTCGCCCCCGTCACGCGAGAGGTCCTGCGCGAAGCGGAACCCGAAGTGAACCGACGGCCGAGCGTCCACGTCTCGTGAGCCACGGACCGGGCGCGGGGCGTGCCTCCAGGCCCGTCGGCGGCCTGGCGGCGATCGCGGTCGCCGCGGCGGTCTGGGGCACCACCGGGACCGCGACGCACTTCGCGCCCGGTGTGCCGGCGTTCGTGTTCGGTGCGGTGACCTTCGGGCTCGGCGGACTCGTGCTCGCCGCGACCGCTGGTCGGGGCACGCTGCGTGCCGTCACGCAGCGCCGGACTCGCGGCTGGGCACTGCTCGGGGCCGCATCGCTCGTGGTCTACGCGGTCGCGTTCTACGCGGCCCTCGCTGACGCCGGGGTCGCGCTCGGCACGACCCTGGCCATCGGCTCGTCGCCCGTCTTCGCCGGCCTGGTCGAGTGGGTCGCCGACCGGAGGCGCGTCACCCGGCGGTGGGTCGTCGCCACCTTGGTGAGCGTGGTCGGCATGGTCGTCGTCACCCTCGCGCGCTCCGAGCACGACGGTGGCGGGCGGTCACTCGCGGTCGGCGTCGGCAGCGCCCTGGTCGCCGGTCTGACGTACGCGCTGTACTCGTGGGCGGTGGCGCGAGGGATGCACGCCGCGACGAGCCGGATGCCGATCGCCGTCGGTCGGGCGGAGTCCGACAGCATGCCGGTCGGCGGGGACGTCGGGGTCGCGGCCGCGCGAGCTGCCCGCGGGCCGAACGAACGCGGCCTCGTCGGCGCGGTGTTCGGGGTGGCCGCGGTGCCGCTCGTCGTGCTCGCCGTGGTGGCGGGCGGGCCGTTCCTGACCGACGCCGGCAACTGGCCGGTGTTCCTGTACCTGGCGCTGGTGCCGACGGTGATCGGGCACTCGCTGTACGCGCTCGGGCTCCGGACGGTGACGGCGTCGGTCGCGACGCTGCTGTCCCTGCTCGAGCCCGTCGTGGCCGCGGTGCTGGCCGTCCTCGTGGTGGGGGAGCGCCTGGGGACCGGCGGATGGGCCGGCATCGTGCTGGTGGTGGCCGGGCTGTCCGTGCTGGCGCTGCCCGCGCGGCGCGCCCGCTGACCAGCGGCGGCGCACCCGGTGACCAGCAGCGGCGCCCGCGTCAGCCGGACCGGCGCCGACCCGGGGCCGCCGGTCAGCCGTCCAGGATCTGGTCCCGCACCTTCCGCCGCAGCACCTTGCCGATCATCGAGCGCGGCAGGTCCTCGACCACGACGACCCGGCGCGGCACCTTGTACGCAGCCAGGTGCTCGCGCGACCATGCCCGGAGCGCGGCCCCGTCGAACGTCGCGGGGTCCTTCGGCACGACCGCGGCGACGACCTGCTCGTTGCCGCCCTGCGTGATGCCGACGACCGCGACCTCCTTGACGCTGGGGTGCTTGAGCAGGGTGTCCTCGACCTCGGACGGCGACACGTTGAAGCCGCCGGTGATGATGAGTTCCTTGAGGCGGTCGACGATCCGGACGTACCCGTCGCCGTCGATGGCCACGATGTCGCCGGTGCGGAACCAGCCGTCGGGCGTGAAGACCTCGTCGGTGGCCTCGGCCTTGCCCCAGTAGCCGCGGAACACCTGGGGGCCGCGGACCTGCAGTTCGCCGGGCTCGTCGAGGCCGAGCACCTTCGTGTCGTCGTCGGGGTCGACCACCCGCGCCTCGGTGGAGGACAGCGGCAGGCCGATCGATCCGAGTCGACGCTCGGGGGAGACCGGGTTGGCCATCAGGACCGGGGAGCACTCGGACAGGCCGTAGCCCTCGACCAGGTAGCCGTCGGTCCGGGCCTCCCACGGTTCGACGATGTCCTGCGACAGCGGCATGGCGCCGGAGATGCCGATCTCGATGCCCTTGAGCGACACCTTCGCCGAGTCGGCCGCGTGCTGCAGTCGGGCGTAGATCGGCGGCACGGCCGGCAGGAACGTCGGCGGGTGGCGCTTGATCGCCGTCAGGACGAGGGCGGGATCGAACGCGGGGAAGAGCACGAGCCGCGAGGCCATGCTCATCGCGAAGGTCAGGCAGAGGGTCAGTCCGTAGGCGTGGAACATCGGCAGCACCGCGTACACGACGTTGTCGCCGCGGCGGATCTGCGGCACCCACGCCCGGGCCTGCGCGGCGTTCGCCAGCAGGTTCCGGTGGCTCAGCACCGCGCCTTTCGGCGTCCCGGTGGTGCCGGACGTGTACTGGATCAGCGCGACGTCGTCGGTTCCCGGCCGCGGGTGCCGCTTCGACAGCTTGCGGGTGTCGGCGAGGTCGTCCCACTTGACCGTACCGCGGACCTTCGCCGTCAGCTTCGCCCGGGACTCGCGGGCCTTCGCGACCGGCAGCGACAGGGCGAGCCGGGTGCTCCGGGGCATGGCCCGGGTGATGTCGACCGAGACGATCGCGTCGAGGTGCACGTCGGCCGGGAAGTCCTGCAGCGTCGCGACGGACTTGTCCCACGCGATGGCGACCTTGGCGCCGTGGTCCTCGAACTGGTGGCGGAGTTCCCGCGGCGTGTACAGCGGGTTGTGCTCGACCACGATCGCGCCGAGCCGCAGCACCGCGTAGAACGCCACGATGTGCTGCGGGCAGTTCGGCAGGACGATGGCGACGCGGTCACCCGCGCCCACGCCGAGCTTCCGCAGGCCGTTCGCCGCGCGGAGGATCTGCTCCTCGAGGTCGGCGTAGCTCGTGGTGCGCTTGAAGAACTCGAGGGCGACCTGCCTGGGGAACTTCCGGGCCGACTGCTCGACCAGGTCGTACAGGGAACCACTCTGTTCCTCGATGTCGTGCGGGACCCCCGGGGCGTACGAGGCAAGCCAGGGACGAGGCGTGTCGATGCTCACCCGACCCAACCTAGTGGGCCACCCCCGTGCACGCTGGGAGGGCCACTTTGCGCGATGCCACCCCCGCGCCCAGGTGACGGACGGAACATGACGACATGTCCACTGTCTCCGACGTCTTCCGGTCCCGCCTCAACCAGACGTTCACGGGTGGTTCGACCGGCACGGAAGCCTGGATGGACGACCTGGAACACGGCACCGACGCGGGCTTCTTCGGTCCGGGCTCGGCCACGTGGGCGGTGCACGGTGGGAGCCACGGCATCGTCGCCGGCGTGCGGGCACTGCTCGTCCAGGCGCTGCACCCCGGCGCGCTCGCCGGCGTCGCCGACCACTCCCGGTACCGCGAGGACCCGTTCGGCCGTCTGGCCGGCACCAGCCGGTGGATCGCGACGGTCACGTACGGCGACCGGCAGACCGCCCGCAGCGGCAGCGACTGGGTGCTCCGGCTCCACGAGCGGGTCCGCGGGCAGTACGTCGACGCGCACGGCACCACCCGCCCCTACGCGGCGAACGACCCAGACCTGGCGCGCTGGGTGCACCTCGCCTTCACCGACGCGTTCCTCCGCGCCGCCCAGCGGTGGGGAGGCCCGATCCCCGGCGGCGCCGACGCCTACGTGCGCGAATGGGCCGAGGCCGGGCGCCTCATGCGCATCGTCGACCCGCCCGAGTCCGAGGCGGAGCTCCGTGCCCAGATGAACGGGTACCTCGACCGCGGCGAACTCCTGGTCGACTCGCGCACCCGCGACGTCGTCCGGTTCATCAAGGACCCGCCGCTGTCCCGCCTGCTGCGACCCGGCTACCGCGCCGTGTTCCAGGGAGCGGTGTCCACGCTCGACCCGCGGCACCGCTCGCTCCTCGGCCTCCGTGCGCCGATCGTCGGCCCGGTGGAGCTGCCGGTGGTCCGCACCACGAAGCTCGTGCTCGACGGGATCGGTGCGGTGCTCGACGACCAGACCGGTTCCGAACGGGCCGCGCGGCGGCGCATCGCGCGCCTGCAGCGCGCCGACGGCAGCGCGGTCGCCTGAGCACGGCGGTCACCGCGACCACGTGACGGACGGGAGGCACGGTGCCAGCTGGCACCGTGCCTCCCGTCCGCTCGTGGGGGCGTCAGAAACCCGACGGCACCCGGGGCGTGTAGGCGGACTCGAGTCGCGTGACCTCGTCGTCGGTGAGCGTCAGCGACGCTGCGGCCACCGCGTCGTCGATGTGGTGCTCCTTCGTCGCGCCGACGATGGGCGCGGAGACCGCGGGCTTGCCGGCGACCCAGGCCAGGGCGACCTGCGCCATCGGGACGCCGCGCTCCGTGGCGACGGCCTCGACCGCGTCGACGATCGCGCGGTTGGCGTCCTCGTCCTGCTTGTAGAGGGTCTTGCCGAACTCGTCGGTCTGCGCGCGTGAGCCCGAACCGGAGGCGTCCCAGGGGCGGGTGACGCGGCCGCGGGCGAGGGGGCTCCACGGGATCACGCCGACGCCGGTGTGCTCGCAGAAGGGGAGCATCTCGCGCTCCTCCTCGCGTTCGAGCAGGTTGTACTGGTCCTGCATGCTCACGAACTTCGTCCAGCCGTGGCGTTCCGCGGTGTGCTGCATCTCGGCGAACTGCCACGCCCACATGCTGCTCGCGCCGATGTAGCGCGCCTTGCCGGCCTTGACGACGTCGTGGAGGGCCTCCATGGTCTCCTCGATCGGCGTCACCGGGTCGAAGCGGTGGATCTGGTACAGGTCGACGTAGTCCGTGCCCAGGCGCGTCAGGGAGGCGTCGATCTCGTGCATGATCGCCGCGCGGGACAGCCCGGCGCCGTTCCGGCCGGGACGCATCCGGTTGAAGACCTTCGTGAAGACCTGGACGTCCTCGCGCGGGGCCAGCTCGGCGAGGAGCGTGCCGGTGATCTCCTCGCTGCTGCCGTCCGAGTAGACGTTCGCGGTGTCGAAGGTCGTGATGCCGGCCTCGAACGCGCGGCGGACGAAGGGGCGGGCCTCGTCGATGCCGACGCTCCAGGCGTGCGAGCCCCGGTCCGGGTCGCCGTACGACATCATGCCGAGGACGACGCTGCTGATCTCGAGCCCCGAGTTGCCGAGGCGCTTCGTGTCGGTGGTCATGCCGTCACTCTGGCATCACGGCCTGTGACCGCGAGCAGACGGACCTGGAGCGGGGAGTCCTCGGTGACGTCGACCGGGGGTGCGTACAGGCCGGTGGCGGCGAGGTCCTCGATCTGCGGCTCGAAGTACTCCCACACGGCGCGGACGAGCTCGTCGGGCAGGGACTCCTCGGTGCCGGTCGCCCGGGCGAGGTCCCACGTGTGGATCGTGATGTCGCTCGTCTGCTCGGTGAGGTACTGCGCGGCGGGGACGACGTCGGTGCTGAGGTGCACGGGGGTGTCCTGCGGTGCGTTCCGCCAGGCGTCGGTGGCCGCCGTGGCGAAGCGGTGCCACTCGGCCACCAGGTCGTCGCCGATCGGCTCGAGGTCGGCCTGGGCCTGGGCGTAGTCGCACCCGGTCAGGAGCTTCGGGATCCAGCGCTGCTCGTCGACGACGTGGGCGACGAGGTCGCGGGTGGTCCACTCGGAGTCGGGGGTGGGGGCGTCCCAGTCGGCGACGGCGGCGACGCGGCGGCCGAACTCGGCTGCCGCGAGGGCCTGCATCGCGATCCAGTCGGTGGCCATGGTGGTGCTCCTGTTCGTCGTGCGGGCGTGCTCGTGGTTGGTGCTTCTCGTGCAACTCGGGGTCCGGCGTGCGGATTCCCCTCGGTGCCGTCGCACGTGCCAACGTTACGCGGGGGCGGTGCCTGTCCGGCGCCCGGGCGCTCGTCCGCTGGTGCGCTCGTCCGCTCGTGCCCGCTGCCTCCCTGTCCCGGGCGTGCTCGCGCCTCGTTGCGCGAGCGGGCGAAATGTCCGGCCTGCCACGGGGATCTTCACGGTCTTTCGCCCGCTCGTGGGCGTGGGCGTGGGCGTGCGTACGGGCGCCGGCGTGGGCGTGATTGCGGGGATCAGCGTCGACTTCGGCGCCCGGCATCGTCGAGCGGGCGGAATGCCTGACGTGACAGGACGAAGGGCCAGGGTGTTTCGCCCGCTCGTGGTCGGGGGAGCGGTGCCGACAACGAAGAACGCCCCGACTCCGTGCGGAGTCGGGGCGTTCTTCTCGGGTTCGGGGAGTGCCGCTCGGTGCCCTCAGTCGGGCGTTGAGTCAGAGGTGGCTCAGGCCGCCTGGAGGACGAACTGGACGTCGAGGTTGATCGTGACGTCGTTGCCGAGCGTGAAGCCACCGGCCTCGAGCGCCGCGTTCCAGTTCACACCGAACTCGGTGCGGTCGATCTTCGTGGTCGCCTCGGCACCGAACTTGACCTGGCCGTAGCCGTCCGTGGTGAAGCCACCGAGCTCGGCCTTGAGGACGACCGGCTTGGTGACGCCGCGCAGGGTCAGGTCGCCCGCAATGTGCAGGTCGTCGCCCTTCGCCTCGATGCTCGTCGAGCGGAAGGTCAGCTGCGGGTGCTCCTCGGTGAGGAAGAAGTCGCTCGTCTTGAGGTGCTGGTCGCGCTGCTCCTGGCCGGTGTTGATCGACGCGACGTCGATGTTGGCCTCGACGGTCGACTCGAGCGGGTTCTCGGCGGTAACGACGGTGGCGTCGAACGTCTCGAACTTGCCCTTGACCTTGCTGATGGCGAGGTGGCGGACCGAGAAGGTGACCTCGGAGTGGGTCGGGTCGATCTTCCAGGTGCCGGTCTTGTAGCCGGGAACGGTGTCAGCGGTGAGCGTCATGGTGGTCCTTCTTCCGAACGAGAGTCTGCGGTGCGACGCGTTCCATGCGCCTGCATCGAGTTGATACTACGACAGTGTGCACCGTTTTGGTTGAAGCGTCAACCATTGTTCACCCAAGTGTCGCAAACCGCGTGTCGTGGGCACCTCTGGCGCCGACCTCGAGCAGCTGACGGATGCGGTGCACGAAACGGTCGACACCATGCGCGACGTCGTCTGCTGTTGCTCTGACGAGCCACCAGTCGACGTCCTTGAGGTGCTCCCCGCGCGTCAGGTCCTTCCGGAAGGTGGCTGGATCAGTGCGGTGCAGATCGCTCTCGTACTCGATCGCAACCCTGGCATCGGGGTAGGCGAGGTCCACACATGCAATCCACTGCCCGTCGACGACGACATCGTGGTTGAGCGCCGGTTCCGGGAGTCCGCAGCGGACGAGTGCCAGCCGCGTCCGGGTCTCTCCGGGAGACCGAGATCCCCTCCGGATCTCATCGAGCGCGAGGCGGAGCTTCACGATGCCGCGAATGCCGCGTCGTCGTCGGACGGCCTGGGCGAGTTCGTCGAGCGTCGCCCAGCCGAGCCACCCCACGAGCGCGTCGCCCGCGACGATGAGTTCGTCGAGCGTCAGTATCGAGCCCAGTGCGATGAACGTGTCGGCCGGAGTGGTCAGCGGCACTCCTCGTGCGATCGTCGCGCGGACCGATCCGTACCGAGCTCGGTGGCCGACCGTGCCGCGAACCCGGAGCGCTTGGTCGGTACCGATCGTCGTGACGTGCAACCGCTGATCGCGTTCGAGACGGCGGGGGAGCGGGACGCCGATGATCGCTGCCGCAGTGACGTGACTGAAGACCTGATCGGGGCGGAGTCGAGGAGTGAGCGCCCTTGCTCGTTCATCCACGGACTCCGGTGGGAACGCTGATCGGACGCCGTGGAACGGGCGGACGAGATCTCGAGCGTCGAGTCGGCCACGCGAAACGCCTCGGTGCAGCGCATCCCGTACCCGGAACGAAGCGTCGCGGAGTGCCATCGGGAGTCGGCGTCTTGCGGTCATCTCCACAGCGTGACGGCGAGCCGACCCCGAGGACGGGATTCGGGCCTCCTCTGTGGACGGCTTGCCCGCTCTCGCCCATGTGGAGGGACGGTAGCCCCCGTGAGCGGGCGAAACACCGCGCCCGCCGCCGACCGCACCGCGGTGTTTCGCCCGTTCGCGGGGTGGAGGCGACGGCAGGGAGCACGGAAGCCGCAGCCCGGGGTCATCCGGGCGAGCGGGCGAAATGTGTGGGTGGGCTGGCAAGAGCACCGTGGCATTTCGCCCGCTCGCGTATCCCGGTCCCGACCACCGACCACCGACCACCGACCACCGACCCCGACCCGACCCCTGTCTCTTATACACATCT
>NZ_QKLH01000009.1:0-177405 GCF_003224215.1 Curtobacterium sp. MCLR17_043
ACCAGGTACGCCCGGAACGACCAGGTACCCGAGGTCCGCCGTACGAGGTCGGGCGTACCGAGCGACACCGGGCATACCTGGCGAGACCGGGCGTACCTGGCGAGATCGGGCGTACCTGGTCGGAGCAACACACCAGGAACGCCCGGAACCACCAGGTACCCGAGCTTCACCGTGCGACATCGGGCGTACCTGGCGAGTTCGGGCATACCTGGCGGGAACGGGCATACCGGGTCGGAAGATCACACCAGGTACGCCCGGAACAACCAGGTACCCGAGGTTCACCGTGCGAGATCAGGCATACCTGGCGAGATCAGGCATACCTGGCGGGATCGGGCGTACCCGGTCGGAACGTGCAGCGCTCGAACGGGCCGCAGCGGCAGACCTCAGCCCGCGGCGAGGGCCGCGGCCGCGAAGTCGCGCACGGCGTCACGGGCCGCTGGCGGGTCGAGCACCACGGCACGACCGGGCAACCCGGCGACGAGCCGGACCACGCCGTCGAACCCGTGCGACGCCGCGAGCCGGATGCGCACACGACCGTCACCGTCGGGCGCGTCGGCGGTGTCGGACAGGAAGTCGGCGACCAGGGGCAGCGACGTCGAGTCGAGTTCCACCGTGACGATGACGTCGTCGGCGGCCTGCTGGAACAGCGTGTCCGGGATGACGACCTGATCGATGGTCTTCTCGGCCGCGCGGTCGTCGACCCGGGCCTCGGACATGCGATCGAGCCGGAACGTCCGGAGCGCCTGCCGATCGAGGTCCCACGCGCGCAGGTACCAGTCGGTGTCGATGGACTCGACCCGGAGCGGGTCGACCCGTCGGGTGCCGCCTTGGGTGCGCGGTCCGGCGTACTCGAAGACCAGGCCGCGGCCGTCGGACATCGCCCGGCGGATGGTGGCGAGGGCGACGTCGTGCAGGTCCTGCCCGACGGCGACGGTCGACGCCGCTCCCCCGGCTCCGCGGGAGAGCTTGGCCATGAGCGCGCGGATGGCGTCACGGTCGGCGGCCTCGGGCAGCGCGGACAGGTACTGCAGGCCGGCGATGAGCGCCGACGCCTCACGAGCCGACAGCCGCGGTGAGTCGTCGATCGCCACCAGGTTGGTCAGCACGATCATGTCGTTCTGGTCGAAGTCGTCCCACGCGATGTCGAACAGGTCGCCGTGCTGGTACTGCATCGTCTCGCCGGGCACCCCGGACACCGCGATGAGTTCGACGGCGCGCCGGATGCGGGCCTCCGGTACACCGAAGTGCCGAGCGGCCTCGGCCACCGAGACCCGCTCGCGGTCGATCAGGTACGGCACCAGGGCGAGCAGGAACGCGAGCTTGTCCTGCGCCTGCAGGGGTTGGGCGTCAGCCACGAACGGGGTCCTCTCCGGGGGCTGCGGCACGGTCGTCGTCGGTGTGGTCGCGCACGAGTGCACGGAGGCGCTCCTCGACCCGTGCCCGCAGGTCGTCGGGTTCGAGCACCCGGACCTCGGGTCCGAACGCGGCGAGTTCCTCGGCGAGGATCTGCGGGTCCACGTGGTGCAGCACGAGCGCGCCGTCGGCGTCGGTCTCGGTGTCGCGGCGACGGGTCAGTCGGCGCTCGGCGTCGGAACCCGACGTCACGGCGATGCGCGCGGTGCGCTCGGCCCAGATCCGCTCGAGCTCGGCGAGGGTGCGCTCCCCCGCGCCGACGGGAGCGGTGTGCTGCCCGACCTCGTACTGGGTGACGGGTCCGACGATGCGGGCCAGCAGGTAGTTCTTGTCCGAGTCCGTCGCGAACTCGTGGGCGGCGAGCATCCACCGGCCGCCGTGCTGCACCAGGGCGAGTGGAGCCACTTCGCGCCGACGGGCGTCGTGCTGCCCCGGCGTGATGTAGTCGAAGCGCACGGCTGCACCGCGGTCGAGCGCGGAACGGAGCGGCTCGAAGGAGGCATCCCGGGCGCGGAGCCGCGGGGCGTACGCGTCGACCCCGAGCTGCAGGGCGCCGTCGTCGTCCTCGGCACCGGCCGAGCGGACCTTCAGCAGGCCGCGGCGGGAGTCGGCGGACAGCGCGCCTTCGCGCCAGGCCATGGCGGCCAGGGAGAGCAACGCGGATTCGTCCGGGGTGAAGCGGACGTCGACGGGCAGGTCGTACTCGCCCTTCGGGATCCGGTACCGGAGCGTCTGGTTGTTGCCCGCGGCACCCGGGGTCTCGATGGTCTCGAGGGGGATGCCGAGCTCGCGGACGTCGTCCTTGTCGCGTTCGAACTGGCGCTCGAGCGAGGCGTTGTCGCCACCGGTCGAGAACCGCTGCCGGTACCCCTGCACGTTGGCCAGGATCTCGGCCTTGGTCAGCCCGGACTCCGTCGAGAGCAGCGCGAGCACGAGGCTGAACAGCCGCTCCTCGGCGGGCACACGGGGCACACGGGTCGCTGGCACGAGCCGATCCTACGGCAGCGCGGGTGCACCGGAGTGCACCCGCGCCGCGGTCCGTGGACGGTCGGACCGGGTCAGTTCGAGATCGCCCCGAGGACGTCGATCACGTACGCGTACGCGGTCCCCTGCTGGTTGACGATGGCCAGGACCTGGTCGCCGACGTGGTGCCCGACGATCGCCGTCCGGACGCCCTCGTCGACCTGGCCCTTGGTGAGCGGGATGGCCTGCGCGCCGGAACCGTCGGTCCAGCTGGAGCCGGCGACGGACGGGTCGGCACCCCAGGTGACAGCGGTGTACTTGATGACCGCGGTGTCCTTCGCGGTGAGCTCGCGACCGTCGCCCTTGCGGAGCAGGTGCGTCTCGTTCGACTTCGGGGCGCTCCACGACGGGATCGTGATGCCGGGGGCGCCGGACGGCGCGAGCACCACGGCCGGCATCTTGTCGCCGGCGAGCTGCGGGGTGCCGGTGGCGCGGGCGTCGAACGCGCGCTTGACGTCGATGACGGCGATGACGGCGTCCTCGGTCTTCTTCGACGAGGAGCTGCCAGCGGTGCCGCCGGCGCTGCTCAGGGCGCTCTTCGGCAGGGCCACCGCCAGGCGGTCGCCGACCCGGGCGCACTGCAGCGAGGCGCCGAGGGCCCCGTAGTTGCTCGCCCCGGCGGTGATCGGTGCCGTCTGGCCCGAGTAGCCGCTCGTCTGGGCGACCTGGCCCGTGGAGCCGTCGACCAGGGTGTACTCGACCAGGACGGGGGTGCCGTCGTCGATCGTGCGACCGGAACCCTGCTGCAGCACGGACACCTGGGTGCCCTTGGTGGTCAGGCCCTTCGGCACGTTGACCTTCGGCTCCGAGCCGAACTTGCCGGTGGCGGTCACCGCTTCGGACGCGGCGCCGGGAGCGGCACAGCTCGAGGGCGTGGTGCCGGCACCGTTCGAGGCGCAGGCGGTGAGGGACACCGCGAGACCGATGGTGACCAGGAGTGCGGGGATGGTGCGCACGGACCCTCTTTCCGTTCGATGCAGGACGGGCACGCCGTCAGCCTACCGTTCGTCCTCGACGGCCCCGGACGGAGCCGCAGCGACATCCGACGAAGCCACAGCGCCCTCGGACGGAGCCACAGCACCATCCGCCGCCGACGACGCCTCGGCCGCCGCGACCTTGCGCGCCTGCGCCGCCGACTGCCGGGCGACCTTGCGGAGCTTCTTGTCGCTCGTCGCCCGCTCGCCCACGGCGCCGGGGGTCCAGGCCTCGATGTCCTCGTCCGAGAACTCCGCCTTGCCCGCGCGGCGCTTCAGGTTCGGCAGCACGGTGCCGTCGGCCAGGCGTCGTGCCGTGATGAGGAACCCGGTGTGCCCGACCATGCGGTGGTCCGGGCGGACGGCGAGGCCCTCGACGTGCCAGGTGCGCACCAGGGTCTCGCTCGGCATCGGGTCGGTGAAGCGTCCGGTGTCACGCAGGGCCTCGGCCGTGCGGGACAGCTGCGTGACGGTCGCGACGTAGCAGACGATGAGTCCGCCGGGCACGAGGGCGTCGGCTGCGGCGTCCACGCACTCCCACGGCGCGAGCATGTCGAGCACGACCCGGTCGACGCTCTGCGGCTCGGTTGCGTCGGGGAGCGACTCGACCAGGTCACCGACGGTGACGGACCAGTTGTCCGGGACGGCGCCGAGGAACGTGCCGACGTTGCCCTTCGCGATCGCCGCGAACTCCTCGCGGCGCTCGAACGACTGCAGCTGCCCGGTCGGGCCGATCGCGCGGAGCAGGAACAGCGACAGCGCCCCCGAGCCGACGCCGGCCTCGACCACGCGGGCCCCGGGGAAGACGTCCGCGAAGGCCACGATCTGCGCCGCGTCCTTCGGGTAGACGATCGCGGCACCACGCGGCATCGACATGACGTAGTCGTTGAGCAGCGGACGGAGCGCGAGGTACTCGTCACCGGTGCTCGCCCGGATGACGGAGCCGTCGGGCTGGCCGATGACGTCGTCGTGCCGGAGCACCCCGCGGTGCGTGTGGTACTCACCCGCGGTCTCGAGCGACAGCGTCGTGAGCTTGCCCTTCGGACCGGTCAGCTGCACGCGGTCGCCGGCCCGGAACGGGCCGCGCGGCGGCGTGTGCGGAGCGCCGCCCGCGGTGTGCGGGAGGGCTGCGGTCGGGTCCGTGGTCGGACTGGAGGCGCTGCTCGCGTCCGCGTCGTCGCGTGCGTCGTCGGTGTGGCTCATCGGGTGACCCCTTCGGTGTCCGCAGCGTGCGCCGGGTCCGGCACCGCGCCTCTCCCCACCGGCACGGCCGGCCCGCCGCTGGCGCGTCGGTCCGGAACCGGCGGCGTGGGCCCAACCCGTGCGGCCAGTGCCGGCGTCGTCAACTCGACCAGCCGGTCGACGTCGACGCCCGCCAGGGTGGGCAGGTGCACGTCGCCGCCGGCGATCTCGGACAGCGGGACGATGTGCTCGACGGCGACCGTGACGGCGCCGGAGGCGACGGCCGACGCGACGCCGGTGGCGGAGTCCTCGATCGCGACGCACGCGGTGGGCTCGACGCCGAGCTGCGCGGCGGCGGACAGGTACGCGTCCGGGAACGGCTTCGGGCGGTCGACGTCGTCGCCGGCCACGACGACGCGGAAGCCGCGCTCGCCCAGGGCCTCGGCGGCGACGAGCGCCATCTTGCGACGGGACATCGTGACCAGGGCGGTCGGGATGCCGCGGGCGTGGAGCTCCTCGACGAGCTCGCGGGCACCCGGACGCCAGGGCAGTTCACCGGCGCGCAGGTGCTCCATCACGTAGTCGGTCATCCACTGGATGATCTCCTCGACCTCCATGTCGACGCCCTTGGCGCGCAGGAGCTCACCGGAGCGCTCGAGGCCGGACCCGACCAGGGACAGGCCGTCCTCGTGGGTCCACTCGGCGCCGTAGCGGTTCGTCAGTTCGACCTGGGACCGCTGCCAGATCGGCTCGGTGTCGATGATCGTGCCGTCCATGTCCCACAGCACGGCTGCGGGCGGGACGAGGGCAGGAGGATGCGCGGTCACGGGCGACGAGTCTACCGGGGCCGTTCCGCTGGGCGCGGACGCGCGCGTGCGTCGACACCCCCTGGGCCTACAGTGGATGCCTGAATCGTGTCCGGCCGGGGGCATCGCTCCCGCCCCGCTCCGCTCCGCTCCACCACCAGGAGGTCCGCTCCGTGCCACAGCACTCCCCCTTCAGCGACGGTCGCTTGCTCGTCGTCGCCTTCGAGGGCTGGAACGACGCCGGCGAGGCCGCGAGCGGTCTGGCGCGTCGCATCGTCGAGTCGCTCGGCCTCGACGAGTTGCGTGAGCTCGACGGCGAGCGGTACGTCGACTACCAGTTCAACCGGCCCACCGTCGGCACCGACGACAACGGCGACCGCGGCGTGCAGTGGCCCCGGATCGTGCTGCACGGCCCCGGTGCCGAGGGGCGTCCGGTCATCGGCGCCACCGGCTCCCCCACCGACCGTGACGTCTTCGTGCTCGTCGGCCCGGAACCCTCGCGCACCTGGCGGGGCTTCTGCTCGGAGATCATCGACCTGGCGGACGTCTACTCGATCGACGCCGTCGTCTTCGTCGGTGCGATGCTCGCCGACGTCCCGCACACCCGGCCGATCTCGGTGTTCGTGTCGAGCGAGAACGCCGGTGTCCGCGCCGCCTTCGACGTCGACAAGTCCTCGTACGAGGGCCCGACCGGCATCCTCGGGGTCCTCGCCGACGCGATGGACAAGGCCGGGCTGACCACGCTGTCCCTGTGGGCCTCGGTGCCGCACTACGTGCACAACTCGCCCTCGCCGAAGGCGACGCTGTCGCTGCTCGACAAGATCGAGGAGCTCACGGACGTCACGGTGCCGCGCGGGTCGCTGCTCGACGACGCCACCGAGTGGGAAGAGGGCATCGACGCCCTCGCCGCCGACGACGAGGACATGGCGTCCTACATCGGGCAGCTCGAGCAGGCGCGCGACACGGTCGACTCCCCCGAGGCCTCGGGGGACGCCATCGCGCAGGAGTTCGAGCAGTACCTCCGTCGCCGTGAGCGCAAGGACGGCAAGGACGGCGGCACCGCCGGTGGCGAGGGGCCGTGGCGGCCCCAGCAGTAGCCGTCACCCGCTGACGGACAGGAGGCACGGTGCCGGCTGGCACCGTGCCTCCTGTCCGTGGTGGGCGTCCGGCGAGTGGTCACGAACTGTCGGCTGCGGCCCGCCCGGGCGACAGTTCCTGACCCCTCGGCAGCACGCACCCGACGTGTCGCGACCACTCCGCGGACTGGAGGCCCGTGGCAGGGCCGCCACGGGCCTCCCGTCCGGCGGACGCGAGCGGTCACGACGCCCCGCTCACGTCCGGCGAGTGGTCACGAACTGTCGGCTGCCGACCGCCCCGGCGACGGTTTCCGACCCCTCGGCGGCGCGCACGCGACGTGTCGCGACCACACGGCGGACGGGAGGCACGGGTCGGCCCCGCCACGGGCCTCCCGTCCGGCGGCCGCGAGCGGTCAGGACACGCCGCTCACCTCCGGCGAGTGGTCGCGAACCGTCGGCTGCGGCCCGCCCGGGCGACGGTTTCCGACCCCTCGGCGGCACGCACGCGACCGTGTCGCGGCCCGCGTCAGGCCAGGCGGATGCCGAGCAGCGCGTCGATCAGGTCGAGGAGCTCCGGCGTGCACGCCGTGCCACCGGCGATCGCCGTGTCGACCGCAGCGACGGCACCGGGGGTGTCCAGGTCGTCGGAGACCCGCGCGCGGATGCGTGCCGCGACGTCCGCCGCGTCGTCGGCGTGCCCGGCGGAGGCTCCCGAGGCCCAGGCGTCCCAGCCGGCGAGCCGCGTCTGGGCGCTCGTCAGCTCGGTGTCGAACCACTCCCAGTCGTCGGAGTACTTGTGCGACAGCAGCGCGAGCCGGATGGCACGGGGGTCGGCGCCGTCGTCGAGCAGCCCGCGCACGGTGACGAGGTTGCCGAGCGACTTCGAGATCTTCGTGCCCTGGTAGGCGATCATCCCGGTGTGCACGAACGCGTTCGCGAGGGGCTGGTGCGCGAGGGCAGCAGCGTGCCCGGCGCTCATCTCGTGGTGCGGGAAGACGAGGTCGCTCCCGCCGCCCTGCACGCTGATCGGCAGCCCGAGGCGGTCACCGGCGATGACGCTGCACTCGATGTGCCAGCCGGGGCGACCGGGGCCGATCTCGGTGTCCCAGGCCGGCTCGCCGTCACGCGCCGCGCGCCACAGCAGCGGGTCGAGCGGGTCACGCTTGCCCGGACGATCCGGGTCGCCGCCGCGTTCGGCCGCGAGGGCGAGCATCGTCTCGCGGTCCAGGCCGCTCTCGTCACCGAGGGTCCACGCGTCGGAGGGGCGGTTCACGTCGAAGTACAGGTCGTCGCCCTCGGCGCCGTCGGTCGGGACCTCGTACGCGTAGCCGGACTCCTGCAGGAACGAGACCGCCTCGGCGACGCGCTCGACCTCGTCGGTGACGGCCACGAAGTCGTCCGGCGGCAGGATCCGGAGCGACTCCATGTCGCGACGGAACAGGTCGACCTGGGACGCAGCGAGTTCACGCCAGTCGACGCCGTCGCGGGCGGCACGCTCGAGCAGCGGGTCGTCGACGTCGGTGACGTTCTGCGCGTACTCGACGTCGAGCCCCGCGTCACGCCAGGCGCGGCCGAGGGTGTCGAACGCCAGGTACGTCGCCGCGTGGCCGAGGTGCGTGGCGTCGTACGGCGTGATGCCGCAGACGTACAGCGCGGCACGGTCCTCGTCGCGGGCGGGGTCCACCGGCTTGCCCGTTGCGGTGTCGTGGACGACCGGTCGGGGCGCGGCGCCGGGGACGTCGGGGACGGATGGGGCCTGCCAGGCCCTCACGGCTGGATCACTCCGAGCGACAACAACACGATGAGCACGATACCGAGTGCGATCCGGTAAACGACGAAGGGCATGAAGCTGCGCTTGCTGATGTAGTTCATGAACGCCGCGATCACGACGAACCCGACCACGAAGGCGACGACGGTCGCGATGAGCGTGTCGGCGAGTCCGAACGGCGAGCCGTGGTCGCCGAGGCTCGTCGCGGCCTCGTAGAACCCGGACAGGAACACCGCCGGGATCGCCAGCAGGAACGCGAAGCGCGCGGCCGCGGGTCGGGTGTACCCGAGTGCGAGACCCATCGACACGGTCGCACCGGAACGGGACACTCCGGGCACCAGGGCGAGCATCTGCGCCAGGCCGATGAGCAGACCACCGCGGAACGTCATCTGCTCGATGCGCCGCTCCTTGCGGCCGACACGGTCGAGCACCCCGAGCACGACGCCGAACACGATGAGGACGATCGCGACGATCCAGAGCGACCGGAACGTGGTCTCGATCGAGTCCTTGAGCACGAGCCCGGCGACCCCGATCGGGATCGTGCCGAGGATCACCAGCCAGCCGAGGCGGACGTCGGGGTCGCCCTTCGGTACGTCACGCTTGACCACCGACCGGAACCACCGCCCGATGATCCGGGTGATGTCCTTCCAGAAGTAGATGAGCACCGCGGTCTCGGTGCCGAGCTGCGTCACGGCGGTGAAGGCCGCACCGGGGTCCTTCGCGTCGGGCAGGAAGAGCCCCACGATCCGCAGGTGCGCGCTGGAGGACACCGGCAGGAACTCGGTGAGCCCCTGGACGAAGCCGAGGAAGATCGCCTCGAGGATGTGCATCGCACGGGCCTTTCAGGGGGAGGTCGGTCAGGGCACCGCCACGACGGCGACCATGAACAATATCAGTACGTGGCGAGCAGGTCGCCCAGCACCCGCCGACCGAACGCCAGCGAGTCGAGCGGCACCCGCTCGTCCACGCCGTGGAACATCGCGGGGAAGTCGACACCGGCCGGCAGCTGCAGCGGCACGAACCCGTACCCCGCGATGCCGAGCGTCGAGAGCGCCTTGTTGTCGGTGCCGCCGGACAGCAGGTACGGCAGGACCGGTGCGCCCGGGTCGTGCCGGCCGAGGACGTCGCGGACGGCATCGACCAGCGGGCCGCCGAAGTCCTGCTCGAGGCCGATGTCGCGGAACGACATGACCACCTCGACGTCGGGTCCGGCGAGCTCCCGCACCCGCTCGAGCACGGACTCCTCGTCACCCGGCAGGCAGCGGATGTCCACCAGGGCCTCGGCGGTGTCCGGGATCACGTTGTGCTTGTAGCCGGCGGTCAGCACCGTCGGGTTCGACGTGGTGTGCAGCGCGGCGTGGATGAACCGCGACGCCGAGCCGGTGGCCAGGGCGACCTCGTCCGGGCCCGTGACCGTCGGGTCGACCCCGAGGAACCGCGCCACCTCGGCCACCATCGCGTCCGTCGTGGCCGAGAGCCGGACGGGCCACTCCTCGCTGCCGATCCGGGCGACCGCCGCCGCGAGCTTCGTGACGGCGTTGTCGCGGATCACGTGCGAGCCATGGGCAGCGGTGCCGCGCGCGATCAGCTTCACCCACATGAGCGCCTTCTCGCCGGTCTGCAGCAGGTAGGCGCGACGGTCACCGAGCGTGATCGAGTACCCGCCGACCTCGCTGATCGCCGCCGACGCCCCCGCGAAGACCTCCGGGTGCTGGTCGACCACGTGGTGGGAACCCAGGACTCCCCCGGCCTCTTCGTCGGCGAAGTACGCGATCACCAGGTCACGCTCCGGCGCACCGTGCTGTTCGATGACGTCCGCCAGCGACGTGAGCATCATCGCGTCCATGTTCTTCATGTCGACGGCGCCCCGACCCCACAGCGAACCGTCCTTGACCACACCGCCGAACGGGTCGACCGACCAGTTCGCCGGATCCGCCGGCACCACGTCGAGGTGCCCGTGCACCACGAGCGCCGGCTTGTCACGGTTCCGACCGGGCACCCGCGCCACGACGCTCACCCGGTCCGGCTCGGACTCGAACAACTGCGGCTCGAGACCCAGCGCGCGGAGCTTGTCCTCGACGTAGTGAGCCGCCTCCGTCTCCCCACGGGACTTCCCCTCGCCCCAGTTCGTCGTGTCGATGCGGATGAGGTCGCGGGCGATCGCCGCGGTGGCCTCGAGCTCGGGCACGGACTGCGGCTCGGAGGGCTCCGGGTTCGTCATGGCTCCACGGTATCGGTCGGCACCGACCCCGTCGCCGGGACAGCGCACGCAGGACTCGCCCGGGATGCGCGACCGTGTTCATCGCGCGTTCAGACCCGTGCTAGTGTCTTCTCTCGGCAGGAACGCCGGGTTCAACCCGGGAAACAGACACCAGACACCCTGTCCGGGTGGCGGAATTGGTAGACGCGCTAGCTTGAGGTGCTAGTGCCCGTATTAGGGCGTAGGGGTTCAAGTCCCCTCTCGGACACAGGAAATGCGTGCCCCCTGACCTTTCGGTCGGGGGGCATTTTCTGTTGTGTCTTCCCGGCGAGTGCCGCCATCGCTCCGCTCAGGGCGTCACCGCCTCTGGTGCCACTTCGCTGCGCTCAGGGCAATGCGCGCAGGCGTGTGCGCGCGGCGCCACTCCGTGCGAGGTTGCACACTCCGTGCGCCGGAACAAGGTCGCACCGAGTGGGCAACGCCGCACAGGCGGTGGACCCGGCACCGTGCGCACTGGAGGCGCGGGTCGGGGCCGCCACGTGCCTCCAGGCCGCACGGTGCACAATCCGACACCCCGTGCGCGGTTGCGCGCACCGTGCGGCGCTGCAGGCGCGCACCCAGCACGCAACGCCGCACCAGGTCCCGAAGGCGGCCCGGCGGCACGCGCGCTCAGCGCGAGCGGCGCACCCGCCGCACCACCAGCACGACGACGCCGAGGGCCGCCAGCCAGCCCCAGTTCGCGACCACCGGGTCGAGCACCTGGTGCCGCCAGTCCGACCGACTCGACGCCAGGCGCGACGCAACGGGGTGGTTCCCCCGCTCCGCCGCGACACCGGTCTCGCTGATCACCCGGTCCGGCCGACCCCGGAGCGCATCGGTCACCCGGTGCGTCGCGACGTCCAGGCGGTCCCCCACGACGAGCACCATCCAGTGCGCCAGGCGGCCCTCGCTGAACCGCCGGTAGGCGTACCGCCGGACGATCCCGGCGACGCCGTGCAGGGGCTGCGCGGTGCCGAACACCGGCGTCACGTGGGCGTGCTCGATCGAGCGCTCCCGGCCGTGCGCACCGTCCTGCTGCGGCGGGAGGTCCCAGTGGGCTCCGGTGGCCGAGCCGGCCTCGCGCGAGAGCTTCGGGACGGACGGCCGGTCCGCCGGGTCGAGGTCGCTCCCCCACCCCGGGATGCGGGCACGGAGTTCCTCGGCCGACGGCACCCGTCGGGGTGGATCGGCGATGTACGGGGTGTGGTCGGACATGTCGGGCCTCCTCACGGCACGACGACGGTCTTGATGCAACCGTCGAGCTTGGACGAGAACAGGTGGTAGCCCTCGGCGATGTGCTCGAGGGGGATGCGGTGCGTGATGATGTCGCTCGGCTTGAAGTGCCCGGCCTGGATGTGCTCGAGCAACCGGGGCCACTGGCGCTTCACGTGCGCCTGGTTCGTGTGGATCGTGACGCCCTTGTTCATCGCGTCCCCGAACTTCACCGCGCTCGGGATCGGCCCGTACGCGCCGATCGCCGAGACCGTGCCACCCTTGCGGACGCCGTCGATCGCCCAGTTGAGCGCCGTCGGGGACCCGCCCTGCAGCTTCAGCTTCGAGGCGGTGACCTGCTGGGTGAAGTTGCCGTCCGCCTCGGCTCCGACGGCGTCGATCACGCTGTCCGCACCCAGGAAGTCGGTCTGCTTCTTCATCTCGAGCACGACGTCGTCGACCTCGGCGAAGTTGATCGTCTCGGCGTGCGCGAAGCTCCGGGCCTTCTCGAGCCGGTACTCGAGCTGGTCGACGACGATGACCCGGCCGGCTCCCATGAACCACGCCGACGCCGCGGAGAACAGTCCGACCGGCCCGGCACCGAGCACCACGACGGTGTCGCCCTCGCGGATCGACGCCAGCTGCGCCCCGAAGTACCCGGTGCTCAGTGCGTCGGTCATCATCAGGGCGTCGTCGTCGTCGAGCCAGTCCGGGATCACCTGCGGTCCGACGTCGGCGAACGGCACCCGCACGCGCTCCGCCTGCCCGCCGTCGTACCCGCCGGTGGTGTGCGAGTACCCGTAGATCCCGCCGACCGCGGTCGCGTTCGGGTTCACGTTGTGGCAGTTCGCGAAGAGTCCGCGGGCACAGAACCAGCACGACCCGCAGAAGATGTTGAACGGGACCATCACGCGGTCCCCGACCGACAGGGTCTCGACGGACGAGCCGACCTGCTCGACCACCCCGATGAACTCGTGGCCGAACGTGTGCCCGACGCGGGTGTCGGGCATCATGCCGTGGTACAGGTGCAGGTCCGAGCCGCAGATCGCCGCCCGCTCGACGCGGACCACGGCGTCGTTCGGGTGTTCGATCCGCGGGTCCGGCTTCTCCTCGACGCGGACCCGGTAGGGGCCGCGGTACGTCATGGCGCGCATGGACGCTCCTCTCGTTCGTCGCGTCAACGCTGGCGCGCGCCACGTTGGAACGGACACAGGACCGCAGATGGCGGACAAGCGGTGGGCGTCCGCACCGACGGACGGGAGGCGCGGTGCCAGCTGACACCGCGCCTCCCGTCCGTCACCGGCGTGCGTCGACCGCTCGGCGCAGCCACGCGCGGGCTCCGGCGACGTCATCGAAGACGCCGTCGTCCTGCGCCGCCGCGGACGCCACGAGGAGTTCGCGGAACACCGGCCCCGGGGTGAGTCCCGCGTCGACGAGGTCGCGGCCGGACAGCAGCCGCACGGGTCGACGCGCGACCTGGTCCCGGAGCGCGACGTCGAACCACGACCACGCCGAGGACCGACTCGCCCCCGGACCACGCCCCTGCGAGTCGGCTTCGCACACCCGGGCCCACGACTCCATCGCGGGCAGGAAAGATCCGAGCCGTCGGAACAGCCGCCGAGCAGCGGGAACGGACGGTGGCGCGCCGTTGGACGAGTGCGGGACCATGTGCTCGCGAACGAGCGGGACGACCCGCTCGACGATGTGGCGTGGCGCGCCGAGGCGACCGAGCAGCGCTGCTGCTGCCGCAGCGCCGGACACCTCGTGGCCCAGGCTGCGGATGCGGACCGCACCTGCGTCGTCGGCGAGGACCTGTGTGCCGGAGCCGGCCTTCCCCAGGTCGTGCAGCACGGCGGCGAGCACGATGACGACCCGGTCGTCACCCCGGATCCCGTCCGCGGTACAGGCGCGGGCGGCAGCGTCCCCCGCCGCTCCGAGGTGGACGTGCACGGGACCCTCCGGGTGCCACCGGGGGTCCTGCGGCACGTCTCGGACCGCGGCGAGCTCGGGCAGGTGTCGCTCCCAGCCGCTGTCGTGCAGCGTTCGGAGGGCAGCCGACACGTGGTCGCCGAGTGCCAGCTTGCGGATCTCGGGCCAGACCCGTCCGGTCGCGATCGACTCGAACCGTGCCGCGAGCGACCGTGCCAGACCCAGCGTCGCGGGGTGCACGGCGAAGTCGAACCGGGCGACGAGCTGTACGGCACGCAAGACCCGGAGCGGGTCCTCGCTGCAGCGTTCGAAAGCGTGCCGCAGCACGCCGATGACGGCATCGTCGATCCCACCGACCGCGTCGAGGAACACGTTCGTGCGGGGGTCCCAGGCGACGGCGTTCACCGTGAAGTCCCGACCGAGGGCGGACACCGTGACCGGATCGAGCGCACCGGATTCCGCCGTCACTGCGACGTTGACGCGGGATCCGTCGAGCACCACCTTGAGGACCGGGAACCCCGCACCGGCCTCGACGACGATCGCGCCGGCCGCACGCAACGCTCCGACGACGACATCGGTCCTGGTGCCGTGCACCTCGACGTCGACGTCACCGGTGGTGGTCGGTCGGCGCCCGGCTTCCCGGAGCAGCACGTCGCGGACTGCTCCGCCGACCAGCAAGGGCTGCCCGATCCCGCCCAGGACCTCGAGCACCGTTCGGGCTCCGGCGTCGAGGCCGAAGGCGCGGAGCGGGTCGGCCGGACCGGGGCACCGGTGGACGGTGCTGTCGTGACGCTCGGCGCCGCATCGGAGGCACGATCGGACGGAGGAGGTGGTGGTGGTGGGGCGCACGTGTCGGTCGACTTCCGGGACCTCGTCGCCGTGGGCGCCGAGGGAGTCAGTATGCCGGAGATTGGCAGGTGGGTGCGAAACGCACGTGACGGACGGACGGGAGGCGCGGTGCCAGCTGGCACCGCGCCTCCCGTCCGATCCGTGGGTGCGTCTAGCTCTTCGACGCCTCGACGAAGTTGCGGCCTGATGCCGCGTTCCGTCTCCTAGCTCTTCGACGCCTCGACGAAATTGCGGCCTGATGCCGCGTTCCGTCTCCTAGCTCTTCGACGCCTCGACGAAGTTGCGTCGCGGGTCCGTCTCCTTGATCAGCGAGGTCGCGTCGCGACCCGAAACGGCACCGGTGATCCAGCCGATGATGATGCGGGCCTTCCGGTTCAGGGTCGGCATCGCGTACACGTGGTACGCGCGGTGCGCGAGCCACGCGAGCAGGTTGGTCATCTTGATGCCCTTGATGTTCGCGGCACCCTTGCCGACACCGTACGACGCGACGGTGCCGATGGAGGGGTGGCGGTACTCCTCGAGCGGCTTGCCGGTGATGGTCGCGACGATGTTGTCGGCGGCGACCACGGCCTGACGGACGGCGTTCTGCGCGTTCGGCGGGTAGAACGCCGGCTGCTTGTCGGCGGTCAGGTCGGGCACCTGCGCGACGTCACCCAGGCCCCAGACGCCCTCGACGACCTGGTGGGTGTCCTCGGCCTCGACCTGGAGCTTCGCGTTCGCGGCGAGGTGGCCCTTCGGCCCGCGCGGCAGGTCGGAGGCGTCGAGGAGCGGGTTCGGCTTGACGCCCGCGGTCCAGACGAGCAGGCCGGTGGCGAACTCGTCGCCGTCGGAGAACTTGACGACACCGCCCTCGGCGCTCGGCATGGTGGTCTTCAGGCGGACGTCGATGCCGCGGGCGCGGAGCGACTCGAGCGTCCACTTGGACAGCTCCGGGCCGACCTCGGGCGCGACGCGGTCGAGGGCGTCGATGAGCACCCAGCGGGGCTGCTCACCGGCGAGCGACGGGTAGGTCTTGATGGCGGCCTGCGACACGTCGAAGAGCTCACCGATCGCCTCGACGCCGGTGTAGCCACCGCCGACGAAGACGCTGGTCAGCAGACGGCGACGCTCGTCCTCGTCGCGGGTGGCAGCGGCCTTCGCGATGTTGTCGAGGAGCTTGGCGCGCACGTAGGCGGCCTCTTCGACGCTCTTGAAGCCGACGCCGTACTCCTCGAGCCCGGGGGTCGGGAAGGTGCGGGTGACGGAACCAAGGGCGACGACCAAGTGGTCGTAGCCGAGGGTGCGGTCGTCGCCGCCGGCGGTCGCGATCGAGACGGTCTTGTCCGCCGAGGAGATCGCGGTGACCTTGCCCTGGATCACCCGGGTCTTGCGCAGTGCACGGCGCAGCTCGACGGTGACGTCCTTCGGCGCGATGTGGCCACCGGCGACCTCGGGCAGGAACGGCAGGTACGTGTAGTAGGTGTTCTGGTCCACCAGGGTGATGCGCATGGGCACCGTGGCCGCGTGCTTCTGGAGCTGCTTGACCGTGGTGTAGCCAGCGGAGCCGCCGCCGAGGACGAGGACGTGAGGGATCGAGTCTGCCATTCCTCCGGTCTACCGGACTTTGGCTTGGCGCGTCATGAGTTCCGCGGCCTGTCGCGGAGCCGCCACCACGCGGTCTCGGCCAGTTCGGGCCCCGTGAACACCCCGTGCGGGGTGCGGCGGGACTCGGTGAGCGAGAAGCGGCGCAGTCGGTAGCCCCCGCCGAAGCGGTCGATGATCGCCTCGGGTGACGCCTCGGGGTCGCGCTTGACGTACCAGGTGCGGTCGTCGACCGGCTCGATCACGCCGCGGTCACCGTCGTCCGCCGATGCGGGAGCGCAGGATGTCGATGCGCTTCTGGATCTGCTCGATGCTCGCCTGCGCCACGGCCGGGCCACCGCTGATCCGTCGGAGTTCGGCGTGGATCGATCCGTGCGGTTCGTTCGAGTGGCGGGACCAGATCGACACGAGCCGGGCGAGCTCGGTGCGCTGCTCCTTGATCGTCATGTACATCGGTCGGTCGGGCTCGGGCGGCTTCGGCATGCCGTCCTTGGCCGTGCGGCCCTTGGAACGCTTCGCCTGCGTCGCCTGTCGCGCGCGCAGGAGGTCGCGCACCTGATCGGGTTCGAGGAGCCCGGGGATGCCGATGAAGTCGAGCTCTTCGAGGGAACCGACCTCGCCGCCGGTGCCGAACTCACCGCCGTCGTAGAGGACGCGGTCGAAGGACGCCTGCGAGTCGAGCGCCTCGAACGGCTGGACCTCGAGCAGGCTCTCGGACGCGCGGTCTTCCTTGTTGGCCTCGGCGACCATCGCGTCTTCGGGGTTGTACATGCCGTCGTCGGCGTCCTTCGGGCGGTCGAGGGCGTGGTCGCGCTCGAGCTCGAGGGTGGCGGCGAGGGCCATCAGGCCGGGGACGCTCGGCAGGAAGACGCTCGCGGTCTCACCGCGGCGACGGGCACGCACGAAGCGGCCGATCACCTGGGCGAAGAACAGCGGCGTGCTCGCGCTCGTGGCGTAGACGCCGACGCAGAGCCGTGGGACGTCGACACCTTCGGACACCATGCGGACGGCGACCATCCAGCGCGAGGTGTCGTCGGCGAACGCGCTGATGCGGCTCGACCCGGCGGCTTCGTCGGACAGCACCACGGTGGGACGCTCCCCCGTGATCTGCTGCAGGATCCGGGCGTAGGCGCGCGCTGTGGTGGTGTCGGTGGCGATGACCAGGCCGCCGGCGTCGGGCACACCACGACGGACCTCGGTCAGGCGCTTGTCGGCGGCGGAGAGCACGGCCGGCATCCACTCGCCCTCGGGCGACAGCGCGGTGCGCCAGGCCTGGGCCGTGATGTCCTTCGTGACCTGCTCGCCCAGGGACGCCGACATCTCGTCGCCCATCCGGGTCTTCCAGCGCATCTGTCCGGCGTAGGCCATGAACAGCACCGGGCGGACGACGCCGTCCTTCAGGGCTCGGCCGTAGCCGTAGTTGTAGTCGGAGATCGAGGTGCGGATGCCCTGCTCGTCGGGGGCGTACTGCACGAACGGGATCGGTGCGGTGTCGGACCGGAACGGGGTCCCCGACAGCGAGAGCCGGCGGGTGGCGCCGGAGAACGCTTCTCGGATGCCGTCGCCCCACGTCAGGGCGTCGCCACCGTGGTGCACCTCGTCGAGGACGACCAGGGTGCGGCCGCCCTCGGTGATGCGCTTGTGCACCTCGGGGTTCATGCCGACCTGGGCGTAGGTGATCGCGACGCCCTGGTAGTGCCGGCCGAACATGCCGTCGCCGTTCTTGAACATCGGGTCGATCCGGATGCCCACACGGTCGGCGGAGTCGGCCCACTGGCGCTTCAGGTGCTCGGTCGGGGCCACGACGACGATGCGGTCGACGGTGCCGCGGGCGAGGAGCTCGGTCGCCA
Organism: Curtobacterium sp. MCLR17_043; assembly: GCF_003224215.1. Classification (NCBI taxonomy): domain Bacteria; kingdom Bacillati; phylum Actinomycetota; class Actinomycetes; order Micrococcales; family Microbacteriaceae; genus Curtobacterium; species Curtobacterium sp. MCLR17_043. The sequence continues at coordinate 17,903 of NZ_QKLH01000009.1, forward strand.
GCCGCAGCGCGAAGGTGGTCTTGCCGGCGCCGGGGGTCGCGGCCGTGAGGAAGTCGCGGGGTTCCTTCTCGAAGTACTTCGTGAGCGCTTCGATCTGCCAGGCGCGGAGCTTCGAGGCCGTGCCCCAGGCGGCCCGGTCCGGGAACGCCGGCGACAGGTGCTGGACGGCGGAGTTGCCGGCCGCTTCGGCCAGGGCCGCGGCATCGGCTTCGGCACGGGCTGCGTCACCGTGCGCCTGGGTGCCGTCGTGCGCTTGGGTGCCGTCTTGCGTCGGCGACGATCCGCCTGCGCCGGACTGGTCGTCACCCGACTCCGCCCACAGCGTGGCGGGCTGCTGGTCTTCGTACTCCGCTGCGCTCACTGAACCCGATTCTACCGCCACCGTCAGTCCTGCCGAGCGTGCGGGACGCCGCCGTCAGGGATCCGGCGGACCAGGGATGCCGGTCGCAGCACGCCGGCACCGAAGCGTGCGGCGACGGCGTCGACCGTGGTCTCGGTCTCGCGCCACGGCGCGTCGTCGTCCCACAGGGCGTTGCTCGCGGCCGCAGGCACGAGGTTCTCGCCGCGCACCCCGATCAGCCGGATCTGGTTGCCCGGTCGGTGCAGCACGTCGTACAGCTCGACGGCTTCGCGGTGCAGGCGCTTCGCGACGTCGGTGGGCTCCGCCAGGGTGCGCGACCGGGTCAGGGTGGTGAAGTCGGTGTACCGGACCTTGAGCGCCACGGTCCGGGCCTGCACGTCGGCCTGGCGCAGGCGGACGGCGACCTTGTCGGCCAGGCGCAGGAGTTCACGGGCGACGTCGTCGCGCTCGGTCAGGTCGCGGCCGAACGTGACCTCGTGCCCGATCGACTTCTCGCCGACGCCGGTGTCGACCACGCGTGGATCGCGACCCCACGACAGGTCGTGCAGCCGCTGCCCACCGGCCGGGCCGAGTGCCGACACCAGTGACCCGAGCGGGGTGTTCGCCAGGTCGCCGACCGTGCGGATGCCCCGGCGTTCGAGCGTCTCCTGCGTCTTGCCGCCGACGCCCCAGAGCGCGGACACGGGCTGCGGGTGCAGGAACGCCACGGTGTCCGCGGCGGGAACCACGAGCAGACCGTCCGGCTTCGACCGGCTGGACGCGAGCTTCGCGACGAACTTCGTCGATGCCGCACCGACGGAGCAGTGCAGACCGGTCTCGGCGAGGACCGTGCGGCGGATCGCCTGGCCGATCTGCCACGGGGTGCCGTACAGGCGGAGGGCGCCGGCGACGTCGAGGAACGCCTCGTCGATGCCGAGGCGTTCGACCCGTGGGGTGAACCGGTCGAAGATCGCCATCACCGCGGCGGACTGCGCCCGGTACTTCTCGAAGTGCGGTTCGACGATGACGGCGTTCGGGCAGCGGCGCTTGGCGACGGCCATCGGCATCGCGGAGTTGACCCCGTAGCGACGGGCTTCGTAGGTGGCGGCGGTGACGACGGAGCGGTCGGAGTCGTGCCCGACGATGACCGGCAGCCCCACCAGGTCGGGGCGGTCGAGCAGTTCGACGGAGGCGAAGAAGGCGTCCATGTCGACGTGCAGCACGGTCGCCGAGACGTCGTCCACCGGTGCGTCGGAGACGAGGCGGTTCCGTCCGTCCTGCTTGCTCACACCGAGATGATGCCAGGCACCGCCGACATCGCCGTGCCCGGGCGTGCTCACGGCCGCTCGGTGCGAGGTTCGTCCCGTCGTGCGGGGTTGTTCGCCCGCCGTCGCACCGTGCGGCCTTCGCAACTCGGTGCCGGGTTGGTTGCACGGTGCGGCGCCACAGGGCAGCACCGAGCGACCAAGCTCGCACCGGCCGACGGACTCCGCACCGTGCGCCGCCACGCCAACCTCGCACCAGGCAGCCCCGCGCGCAGCGCTCAGCCGAGCGGGCCGAGCACCGACGCCGCGATCGTCCGCGCCGCGGAGTCCCGCGACGACGGGTGGTACTGCCCCGCCCGGACGTCCCGCGCCAGCCGCGCCAGCTCGTTCGACGACCGGAACGCCGAGCCACCGACGACGCGCATGGCCTCGTCCACGACGTGCTGCGCCGTGTCCACCGCGCGCGCTTTGGTGCCGACGAGCAGCGGGAACCAGCGGGCTCCGAGGTCGTCGAGCTCGTCGACCGACCGCGCCAGCGAGTCGACCTGCAGCGTGATCGCGTCGACCGAACCGCGCAGGTCGGCGATCGCCCGGCGCACGTCGGGGTCCTGCGACCGCGGGGTGCCGTCGGCCGCGGTGCGACCGGCCACGGCGGCCGCCGCGAGCGTGATCGCCCGCTCCGCGATCCCGGCGTACACCGAGGCGATGAGGAGCTCGAACGACGCGAAGATCCCGAACACGAGCGGGTCCTGGTTCGGTCCGACCGGCAGCGACCGGACGATGCGGTCGTCGGGGACGTGCACGCCGTGCAGCTTCGTCGTGCGGCTCTGCGTCGCGCGCATCCCGAGCGTGTCCCAGTCGTCCAGGTGCTCGACGTCGCCGTCCGACCGCAGGACGAACCCGTGCACGAGCCGTGGCTCCGGCCCCGAGGTGTCCTTGCCGAAGACGCTCATGACGTCCCACGCCGGCGCGAGGGACGTGAAGACCTTGGTCCCGGTGAACCGGTAGCCGCCGTCGCCGTCCGGCTCCGCCGTCGTCGACGAGTCGAACAGCACGGCGTCGTTGCCGGGTTCGCTCACCCCGAATGCGAGCAGGTGGTCGTCCGCAGCGTGGTCGGTGACGGCCTGGAGGAACGACTCGCCTCGCGTACGGACGGCGCGGGCCGCCTGCACCCACACCTGGTGCATGCCGAGGCCGAGTGCCGTCGCCGGTGCGGCCTGGGCGAGGGCGCGCTGCACCCGCGCGGTGGCGCGGAGGCCGAGGCCCGCCCCGCCCTGATCGACGGGGACGCCGATCCGCAGGTAGCCGGCGGCGCGGAGCTCGTCGAGGTCCTCTGTGCAGAACGCGTTCGCGGCGTCGTAGCCGGGGGCGCGCTCGGCGATGCGGCTGAGCAGCTCGTCCGGCACCGACCAGCCGACGGCGTCCGTGTTGGCCTTCGTCATGCCACGAGACTAGGGTCCGGGACGTGTCAGATCGTCATCCTTGGACCAGGTACGTCGCGATCGGTGACTCGTTCACCGAGGGCATCGGGGACCCCGACCCCACCGTCCCGGGCGGGAACCGCGGCTGGGCGGACCGCGTCGCCGAGGTGCTCGCACACCAGACCGACGACTTCGCCTACGCGAACCTCGCGATCCGCGGGCGGTTGCTGCAGCAGATCATCGACGAGCAGGCCGAGGCCGCCGTCGCCCTGCACCCGGACCTCGTCACGGTGTCCGCCGGCGGCAACGACATCATCCGCCCCGGCTCGGACCCGGACGAGCTCGCCGAGCGCGTGGACCGGCTCGTCGCCGACCTGCGACGCGACGGAGCCACCGTCGTCCTGTTCACCGGCCCGGACGTCGGGATGACCCCGGTGCTCGGCATGGTCCGTGGCAAGACGGCGATCTACAACGAGAACCTGCACGCCATCGCCCTGAAGCACGGCGCCCTGGTGGCGAACATGTGGGCGCTCCGGGTGCTCCGGGACCCGCGCATGTGGGCTCCGGACCGGCTGCACCACTCCCCGATGGGCCACTCGACGATCGCCGCGGCGGTGCTCGACACCCTCGGCGTGCCGCACGGGCTCGAACCGTTCAACCCGGACCCGCTCGAGGCACGCCCGTGGCGTGAGGCCCGCGCCGAGGACCTCGGGTGGGCCCGGGAGTACCTGGTGCCGTGGGTGGTCCGGCGCATCAAGCACACCTCGTCCGGCGACGGGGTGTCGGCGAAGCGACCCGAGCTGCAGATCGTCACCGAGCACCCCTCCGACACCCCGTAGCCAGACGCCCGTCCGAGTCCGCACGCCTCCTCGACCGCGCCCCACCACGGTCATCGCGCCCCGACTCCACAGGGCGCGATGACGACACGGGGGCGCGAACCGCGTCGTGCGCGCCGCGAGCGGGGTCGTGCGCGCGGTGTGGTCGGCGCAGGTCAGTCCGCCGGGCGACGGAGCGTCATCGGACCGTCGTGCAGCGGCTCGGTCTTCCACTTCGCCCCGACCGTGCCCTCGTCGAGGTCGACGCGCAGGTGCAGCAGGTGCGGGGTCTCCAGGAAGCGGACCGCGACGAGCGCGCTGCCCTCCGGCTCGGTGGCCGCGCTCGCCGCGAGGGCGCCCTCGACGGCCCACCGCCCTTCGCCGAGCGGCACGGACTCCGACCGGCCGTCGTCGGTGATCGTCAGGCGGATCCCGTCCGCACTTCGGGCGAACGTGACGGCATCGAGGATCCCGCGGGGACGCAACCGGAGCTCGACGTCGGCGAGGTGCTCCGGAAGGCGACCACCCTGGACCGGAGGCAGTCCCAGGGAGGTGAGCCGGGCCTCCAGGGCGGATGCCGACGCCGCGTCGGACGCGCGGTCGACGGCGGGCAGCAGGTGTTCCCAGACCGCGTCGAGGACGGCCTGCATGTCGAGGCTCTGACCGGTCATCGCGAGGACGACGTCGTGCTCCGGCAGGACGATGCAGAACTGGCCGTATGCGCCGTCGCCGCGGAAGCCGTGGCGGGCCATCCAGAACTGGAAGCCGTAACCCTGGGACCAGTCGGGGTTGGCCTCGTCCGGGTTGGCGACCTGCGTGCTGGTCGCCTGCTCGACCCAGTCGGCGTCGAGGATCCGCACGCCGTCCCAGACGCCGCCCTGCAGGTACAGCTGGCCGAGCTTGGCGACCGCGTCGGTCGGGGCGTAGCACCCGCTGTAGCCGAGCTCCGCGCCGGTGTCGTCGCGGCGCCAGGCGAGGTCGTCGATGCCGAGCGGGTCGAGCAGGTGCGGGCGGAGCCACGCGACGAGGGACCCGCCGGTCACCCGCCGGACGATCTCGGCGAGGGTGTACGTGCACGGCTGGTTGTAGGCGAAGACCGTGCCGGGCTCCGCGTCCGGCGGGAGCAGCAGGAACCCGCGCACCGTGTTCGTCGGATCGAGGGCCTGGGCGCGGTCGATCGTCTCCTCGCGGTGGCCGCTCGCCATCGCGAGCAGGTGCCGGACGCGGATGCGGCGGCTGCGTTCGTCGGTGACGTCGGCGTCGAGCTCCGGGAAGTACGACAGCACGGTCGCGTCGAGGTCGATCAGGCCCGCCCGCACGGCGATGCCGACCCCGGCGGCGGTGAAGCTCTTGCTCAGCGAGTAGAGCAGGTGCACGCGGTCCGCGGCGTAGGGCTGCCACCAGCCCTCGGCTGCGACCTGGCCGTGCCGCAGCAGCATGATGCTGTGCGGCTCCACGCCGGGCTTGGACTCGAGGGCGTCGAGCAGGGCGGTCACACCACCGGGATCGATGCCGAGGGCGGCGGGGGTGGTCCGGGGGAACGTCGTCATCGTCGTCACCCGACCGACTCTACGGTCGGCGGCCGACGGGCGTCACGCCCCCTGGAACGGGTTCGTCCAGCGCCACCAGACGCCGGGGTCGTCGATCGTGCGTTCGAGCACGAGCGGCACCGTGACCGGGTCGTGGTCGGAGATGCGGAACCGCACCTGCCCGACCCGCTCACCCTTCGTGCCGAAGGTCACCTGCTCGAGCTTCGCCTTCGCGGTGACGGTGGTCTTGCCCCACACGAGCACCTCGGCAGCCTTCGTCGTGACAGCGTCGGCCTCGTCCTGCCACGGGGTCGAGAAGGTGCCGAAGGTCTGCCCCTGGTGCGTGAGCGTCACCACCTGGAAGTTGTCCGCCACGGACCGCAACAACCGCTGCACGTCGACGTCGAGGGAGTCGTGGTCGACACCGCCGAGCATCACGCCGACGACGGTGACGTCCTTGCCACCGCGCTCGTACGTCGCCGCGAACAGCAGACAGGCGCCGGCTTCGTCGAGGGTGCCGGTCTTGATCCCCTCGATGCCGTCGAGCCCCAGGAGCTTGTTCGAGTTCTCGATCTCGCCGACCGTCGGGATCGTGACGTCCTTGGTGCCGACGATGTCCTTCACCACCGGGTTCGCCAGCGCGAGCTGCCCGAGCTCGACCAGGTCCGTGGCGGTCGAGGTGTTGTCCGGGTCGAGGCCGGTCGGCTCGTGGATCGTGGTGTCGTCCAGGCCGTGTTCGTCGAGCCAGTCGTTCGCCGCGTGCTCGTAGGCGGCGATCGACCCGAACGCCCAGATGGCGAGTGCGCCGGCGTAGTTGTTCGCCGACTTCATGAGCATCACCTGGAACGTCTGGTGCTCGGTGAGCTTCAGGCCGGCGGGCATCGGGGCGACCTCGCCGTTCTGCGCCGCGTACTTGGCGTACAGGCCCTCCATCTGCTTCGTGAAGCGGATGGACGGGCCGGACTCCCCCGCGGCCATCGGCTTCTCGTCGAGCACCACGAGCGCCGTGACGACCTTCGTGATGCTCGCGATCGACCGGGGCTTCGTGTCGCCGCTGGTGCGCAGGCTCTCCGGGAAGTCCGTGGCTTCGACCGCCGTCGCGCCGTACCCGGGGAAGCTCAGGGCCGGGACGGTCGTCTTCGGGGCCGAGTACGTCGTGGTGCTGGCGCTCGCCGGGCCGAACGGTACGACGGCCGCGGCCACGAGGTACCCGGCCACCAGGAGCAGGACGGCGACCACCGAGATCGTGACCGGCCTCCGGACGGCGGAGCGGGGGCGGCGGACGACTCGTGACACGGGACCCGAGCGTACCGGTCCGCTCCTAGGCCGAGGCTGCGACGGGCTGGTCGGGCTGGCGTTCCGGAGCGGCAGCCGGGGCCGCTGCGCCGCCGGCGTCGGTCGCGGCGACCGGGTCGGCCGAAGCGGCCGGGTCGGACGAGCCGGCCGAACCGGCCGAGCCCGTCGTCTCGGCCCGGGCGAAGGTCAGGCGGCGGGACAGGTAGGCGAACACCGGCCCGAGCGCGTTCATCAGCACGACCGACACCCAGGCGGCCCAGGCGTTCCCCGGGTCGAACCCGAAGCCGCCGAAGCAGGTCGCGAAGAACGAGGCGAACCCGAGGAACATGCCGGGGACGAGCCCGAACAGCTTCGTGCGACCGGTGTACATCAGGGCGCAGTTCACGACGAGGATGAGCAGCGCCAGGACGGTGTTCTGCGCAGCCTGCCCCTCGCCGAACAGCGTGCCGAACCGCTGGTCGAGCAGGACGATGACCAGGCCGAACGCCGAGCCGATCGGCATCGCGGCCCACAGGCGCGTGGCGTTCCGCAGCGTCGGCTTGCTGCCGAGCAGGAACATCCCCGCCCAGCTGATGAAGATCGCCCAGGTCGGCAGGTGCAGGGCGTTGCCCCCGATGAACGCCGTGGCACCGGCCAGGACGGAGGCGACGATCTCGTGCGGGATCCGTTCACGCATGGCTGAGTTCCTTCGATCGGTTCGTGGTGCGGCTGGTGGTGAGGCGGGTGGTCCGGGTGGTCTCGGCGACGACCCGGCCGCGCTTGACGACGAGGGCGCGGTCCGGCCGGTCGAGCAGGACGCCGTCCGGGTCGGTGGTGGAGAGCACCACGAGGTCGGCGGCGGCACCGGGCCGGATGCCGTGGGTGTCCGCGACGCCGACGACCTCGGCCGCCCCGGTCGTCGCCATGGCGAGCACCCGTCGCAGGTCGTCCGGGCCGGACAGGTGCCCGGTCTGCGCCAGGAGCAGCCCGACGTCGAGCAGGTCGGCGTTGCCGAACGGGGTGAAGGCGTTCCGGACGTTGTTCGACGCGTACGCGCTCGTGACCCCGGCGTCCCAGAGTTCGCGGACCGGCACGACCCCGCGCCGCACGTCGTGGTCGTCGGACCGTCCCCCGAGGTGCAGGTCGGTCGCGGGCAGCGGCACGACGGCGACCCCGGCGGCCGCCAGGCGATCGAACAGCACCCGGCGCTCGCCGCGGGGCAGGCTCGCGACCGAGGTCACGTGCCCGAGCACCACCCGCCCCTGCAGCCCGCGGGCGGTCACGCGGTCGGCGATGTGCCCGGCGAGGGCGTACCGCGGGTCGGAGGTGTCGTCGGCGAAGTCGGCGTGCAGGTCGGCCGGCACCCCGAACTCCTCGGCGAGGTCGAGGACGGTCTCGACGTGCTCGTGGCACGCGGCCAGGGTGTGCTCGTTGTACGTGCAGCCCCCGATGACGTCCGCCCCCGCGGCGAGCGCCTGACGGAGCAGCGCGAGGGTGCCCGGTGCCTTGGCGATGCCCTCCTGGGGGAACGCGACGATCTGCAGGTCGAGGGCGTCCCGGTACTCGTCGCGCAGGTCGAGCAGCACCTCGACCCCGGTGAGCCCGACGATCGGGTCGACGTCGGGGTGTGCGCGGACGAGCGTCGTGCCGTTCGTGATGGCCTGGTCGAGCAGGGTGCGGGCGCGGTCGCGGACGGTGGCGTGGGTGAAGCCGCGCTTGAGCTCCCCCGTGACGGCGATGGCGCCGGCGAGGGTGCCGTCGGGGTTCGGACGTTCCCGGTCGAGCAGGGCCTTGTCGACGTGCAGGTGCGCCTCGATGAGCCCGGGGATGAGCACACGCCCGGCGCAGTCGACCACGCTGGTGGGAGCAGCAACGGTGCCGGTGCCGATGCCCTGCGCCGAGCCGGGACCGGGCAGCGCGTCGGCCACGCTGACGATCACGCCGTCGGCGATGGTGACATCGACGGATCGGCCGTCGGTCAGCCGTGCGTTGGTGAGGACCAGGTCCACGTCGAACCCCTCTTCCGGTCGGTGCGGGTGGGACGTGCTCCACCATTCGCCCGCCGTGTTTCGGGTTCCGACGCCGCGTGTGACGGCCGTGTAAAAGATGGTCGTACCAATGAACCAAGCAGACCAACCGGCCCTACGGTCGAGGGCATGCACCGTGGACGGACCCTGAGCGCGGCGACCGCCGCCCACCTCGGCACGCTCGTGCTCGACGACCTGCAGCCCGGCGACAAGCTGCCGCCGGAACGCACCCTCGCCGAGGACCTCGCCGTGTCCCGCACGACCATCCGCGAGGCGCTGCAGGAACTCGAGCGCCGTCGCCTGGTCTCCCGGACCCCTGGTCGTGGCACCGTCGTGCTGCCGCGACCGGAGGAAGCGTCGGCCCTGCTCGACCACCACCGCGACGACCTGGACCACCGGGCCGAGCACGTCGCCGAGTTCCGGACCGTGGTGGAGCCGCAGGTCGCCGGACTCGCGGCGGCACGGGCGGGCGAGGCCGACCTGCTCACCCTGGAACGCATCCTCGCCGCCACCCACGCGGGGCTCAGCCCGGAGGAGTCGCTCGCCCAGGACGTCGCCTTCCACGTGCAGGTCGCCCGGACCTCGGGGAACCCCCTGCTCGTGTCCCTGTGCGAGCTCAGCAGCGGCTGGGTGCAGGACGTCCGTGCCCGCTCGCACAGCACCAGCGAGGGGCGCCGGTCGTCGTTCGAGTGGCACGAGCGGATCCTCGAGCGGATCCGGGAGCACGACGTCGCGGGCGCGACGCGGGCGATGGCCGACCACCTCGCCGACGTGGCCCACCTGGTCGAACGGAGGACGGAACGATGACCACCGCACACCGCACCACTGCACACGAGACCACCACCCCCGCGGTCCCGACCCTGCAGCCGGGTGCCGGACCCGTCCGCGGTGACCACTCCCTGCCCGTCGACCCGGAGACCGTCCTGTGGGGGCGCCTGCCGAGCGACGGTGACACCCCGGCCCTGACGATCGCCCCCGGGGAGTCGGTCACGATCGACACCGTCAGCCACGAGGGGATCCTCCCCGACCAGGGCAGCGACCCCGTCGGCTGGTTCGGCGACCACGGCGTCGCTCCGGAGCACGTCCTCGCCGACGCCGTCGCGATCGCCCGCTCCGGTCACCGCGACCCCGCGTCGGACGGACCGCACGTGGTGTCCGGGCCGATCGCGGTGCGCGGTGCCCGTCCCGGTGACGTGCTGACGATGACGGTCCTCGAGACCCTGCCCCGCATGCACTACGGCGTCGTGTCGAACCGGCACGGCCGCGGCGCCCTGCACGGTGAGTTCCCGGTCGACGGCACGACGGTGAGCGTCTTCGCCGACGTCGTCGACACCGACCAGGGCCGGCGGGGCCGCATCCCGCTCACCGCCGCCGGAGACCGCTTCGCGCACTTCCCCCTCGCCCCGTTCCTCGGGATCATGGGCGTCGCCACCCCCGGGGAGCGGCTGCACTCGGTCCCGCCCGGTCGCCACGGCGGCAACATCGACGTCAACCTGCTGCAGGCAGGGTCGCAGCTGCACCTGCCGGTGCTCGTCCCCGGCGCGCTCGCCCACGTCGGTGACCCGCACTTCGCCCAGGGCGACGGCGAGGTGGCACTCACCGCGATGGAGGCCTCGCTCCGCGCGACGATCCGCTTCGACCTGACCCCGGCCGCCGAGGCCGCCGCGCGCTTCGGGGACCTGGTCTGGCCCGTCGCCGAGACACAGGAGTTCCTCGTGCCCACCGGCATGGACCCCGACCTCGACGAGGCCGTCCGGCAGTGCGTCCGGCACGCCGTCGCGATCCTCGGCGCGCGCTGGGGCATGGAACGCCACCTGGCGTACGCGTACCTGTCCGCAGCGACCGACTTCAACATCTCGCAGGTGGTGGACCTGGTCACCGGTGTCCACGCCCGCATCCGCAAGGCCGACTTCGAGGAGCCCGCCCGATGACCGCGCCGCACACGTCGACGGCACCCGACGGACTGCTCGAGGCGCTCGACGCCTACGAGGCCGCCCTGCTGGCGAACGACCTCGACGCCCTCGACGCCGCGTTCGTCGACTCCCCCGGCACGATGCGCGGCGACGACCGCGGCCTGCTCGTCGGGCACGACGCGATCAGCGCGTTCCGCGGGGCACGGGGCGGGGTCGCGACCCGGTCGCTGACGCACGTCGAGATCCGCCCCCTGACCGCGGACCGCGCCCTCGTCGTGTCGGTGTCCCGGTTCGCCGCGGGAGGGCAGGGCCTCCAGACCCAGCTCTGGCGCCGCGACGGCGACACCGGCGCCGGCCCCCGCTGGCGCATCGAAGCAGCCCACGTCACCGGCCGCCCCAAGGCCGTCGACACCACCGTCTGGCGGGCCGTCGGCGACCCACTCGTCGCCCCCACCGCCTCCGGACCACTCGACGGCCTGACCGTCGCCGTCAAGGACCTCTACGCCGTCCCCGGCCAGCCGGTCGGCGCCGGCAACCCGACGTACCTGCGCGAGGCCCCCGTCGAGACCGCGCCCGCCGCAGCGGTCGCCGCGCTCCTCGCCGCCGGCGCCTCGATCCGCGGCATCGCACGCACCGACGAGTTCGCCTACAACCTGACGGGGCGGAACGCGCACCACGGCACGCCGCCGAACAGCGCGGCTCCCACCCGACTGCCTGGAGGCTCGTCCAGCGGATCCGCATCGGCCGTCGGCCTCGGGACGGCCGAGATCGGGATCGGCACGGACACCGCGGGATCGGTGCGGGTCCCCGCCTCGTACCAGGGACTCTGGGGCCTCCGGACGACCCACGGCACGGTGTCCCGCGACGGGCTGCTCCCGCTCGCGCCGTCGTTCGACACCGTCGGGTGGCTCACGCGGAGCCCCGGCGTGCTGCTCGCCGCCCTCGACGCCACCGTCCCGCCGCCCGCGACGGCAGGGGCACCCGACGCGACCGTGCTCGTCGTCCCCGAGGAACTCGTCGCACTCGTCGAACCGGCCGTCGCCCGGTCCTTCACCGCCTTCGTCGAGACACTCGACGAACCCGTCGCGACCGTCCGGCTGCGGGACCTCGGCATCCCGGACCCCGCAGCACTGCAGGAGCAGATGCGGCTCGTCCAGGCCGCCGAGGCACTCGCCGCCCACGGCCCCTGGATCGACGCGCACCCCGGCGCACTGAGCCCCGTCGTCGGTGACCGGTTCCGGGCGGCACGCGCGAACGACCCCGACGCGACCGCCGACGCCGTCGCACGCCTCGACGAGGTCCGTACGACGATCCGCCGTGCCCTCGCCGGTCGGACCCTGCTGTTCCCGACCGTGCCCGGACCCGCACCGCTGCTCGACGCGGACACCGCTGCGCTCGAGCGCACCCGGACCGCCACCACGGCGATGACCGCGCTCGCGAGCGTCGGTGGGCTGCCCGCGGTGAGTGCACCGGCGCTGACCGTGGACGGCGCGCCCGTCGGCGTCTGCCTGGTCGGTGAGCCGGCCACCGACCGTGCCCTGGTGATCCGTGCCGGGCGCATGCTGCCGGACCAGGCCGCCCCGGGCCTCCCGACCGTCTCGGTGGTGCGCTAGGAGGCGAGCCGCCGGGCGTGGGTGACCGCCCACAGACCGACGGCGCTCGCCGCGGCCACGTTCAGCGAGTCGACGCCGTGCGCCATCGGGATCCGGACGGTCGTGTCGGCCGAGGCGATCGCGGCCGGCGTCAGCCCCTGCCCCTCGGTGCCCATCACGAGCGCGACCTTCTCGGGCAGGTCCGCCACGAAGGCGTCGAGGTCGATCGACTCGTCGGTCAGCGCCATCGCGGCCAGGTGGAAGCCCTGCGCGCGGAGTTCCTCACCAGCCGCGGGCCAGTCGCCGATGCGTGTCCACGGCACCTGCAGGACCGTGCCCATGCTCACCCGGACGCTCCGGCGGTACAGCGGGTCGGCACACCGCGGGCTGACGAGCACCGCGTCGGCGCCGAGGCCGGCGACGCTGCGGAACACCGCGCCGACGTTCGTGTGGTCGACGATGTCCTCGAGCACGACGACGACCTTCGCGTCCCGCACCACGTCGGCGACACTCGGCAGCTCGGGACGCTGCATCGCGGCGATCGCACCGCGGTGCATCCGGAAGCCGGTGAGCTCCTCGAGCAGGGCGTCGGCGCCGACGAAGACTGGCCCGTCGTGCTCCGCGACCAGGGGCAGGACGCTGTCGAGCCACTTCTCCTGCACCAGGATGCTCCGCGGCACGTGCCCGGCGCGGACCGCGCGCTCGATGACCGTGTTCGACTCGGCGATGTACAGGCCGCCCTCGGGCTCCGAGACCCGGCGGAGTGCCACGTCGGTCAGACGGGCGAAGTCGTCGAGGCGGGGATCGTCGAGGGAGTCGATGCGGACGGGGTGCACGGGGCTCGTTTCGGTGTGGTGCGGAGGCGGCGCGGGGGTTCGGCGGGCCGGGGCCGACGGGCCTGGGCCGGCGCGGGTCCGACGGGCCTGGGCCGGCGCGGGTCCGGGCTGCCGACGGGCTGCTCCGGGCTGCCGCCGGGCGGGTCCGCCGAGGATGCGCTCCGCCTGGGAAGCGACCGGGACGGTCGGGTGTTGAGGGTACCGTGAACAGGGTGCTGGATGATGCTGCGTCGACGACCGGACCGACCACCGGGGCGGCCGCCGGGTCGGTGACCGCGGACGACCTGGACCGCGTCGTCGAGGTGCTCGGCGGCAAGCGGATCGCCGTGCTCTCCGGTGCCGGTCTGAGCACCGACTCCGGCATCCCCGACTACCGCGGTGCCGGACGGGTGGTGCGCAAGCCGATGACGTTCCAGGAGTTCCTGGCCGACCCCGCGAAGCGCCAGCGCTACTGGGCCGGATCGCACCTTGGCTGGCGGAGCTTCGCGGCCGCCGTGCCGAACGACGGACACCGGGCGCTCGCCGCACTCGAGGACGCCGGGATCGTCGCCGGGGTCATCACGCAGAACGTCGACGGCCTGCACCTGCGCGCCGGGTCCCGCCGCGTCGTCGAGATCCACGGCTCGATGGACCGCGCCGTGTGCCTGCGGTGCGGCCAGGTGTTCTCCCGCTCCGACCTCGCCGCCACCATCGACCGGGCGAACCCCTGGATCGACGAACCGGGGTCCGTGCAGCTGCAGCCGGACGGCGACGTCGAGATCACCGACGTCGAACGGTTCGTCGTGCCCGCGTGCACCGTGTGCGGCGGCGACCTGAAGCCCGACGTCGTCTTCTTCGGCGAGTTCGTGCCGGCCGAGAAGTTCCGCGAGGCCGTGTCGATCGTCGCCGACGCCGACGCGCTGCTCGTCGTCGGTTCGTCCCTCACGGTGAACTCGGGCGTGCGGCTGGTCGACCACGCTGCGCGCCGCAAGAACCCCGTGGTCATCGTGAACCGCGGCGAGACCCGCAGCGACCGGCGGGCGGCCGTGAAGCTCGACGCCGGCACCACCGAGACGCTCGTGCACCTGGCGGAGCGGCTCAGCGCGGCGGCGTCGACCGACTAGCGCGGTCGCGGTCGCCTGGGCCGACCTGCTGGTCGCGGCTTGCCTGGACCCGCGCGGGCGCTGCCGCCGGACGGGCCTGCGCGGTCGCGGTTCCCGGACGGGCCTGCCGTTCGCGTCTGCGAAGATCGACGGGTGACGACCCTCCTGTACCTCGTCCGGCACGGCGAGACCGACTGGAACGCGCAACGCCGCATCCAGGGCTCGACCGACATCCCGCTCAACGACACCGGACGACGGCAGGCCGCCGAGGCCGCCGAGCTCCTGAACCGCCGACCGTTCGACGCGGTCGTCGCCTCCCCGCTGTCCCGTGCGGCCGAGACGGGCACGATCATCGCCGACCGCCTGGGCCTCGACGCACCGACGACGTACCCGGGCCTGGCCGAGCGCTCCTACGGCGAAGCCGAGGGGCTGACCGACGACGAGGTGTCGGCACGGTACCCGCACGACGACATCCCCGGTCGCGAGTCCCGCTCCGCGCTGCTCGCCCGCGTCACCGAGACGCTCGGTGAGATCGCGGTCCGGTTCGATGCCGGCGTCGTCGTGGTCGCGACCCACGGCGCGGTGATCCGCAGTGTCGTGAACGCCGCAGCCCCCGGCACCGCCGACCGCCGCAACACCCCGATCCGCAACGGGTCCATCCACTCGTTCCGGTGGGACCCCGAGCGCTTCCACGCCGAACTCGTCCGGTTCGACGACCCGATCGACGACGTGTCCGACGCCACCGGAGGGTCCGCGTTCGAGTACCAGAACCCCTTGGAGCGCCGGGGCTGACCGGGGACTAGGCTCCGACGCACCCGCACACCGGGGTGAGGGGAGAGCCACATGTCCGACGACGGAACCAACCGACACGGTCAGCGTGCCCTCGACCAGCAGGACGACGACCTCGACCGGGTGTTCGGTCCCGAGACGGCGAGCGTCCCCACCCGCACCCGGGCCCGCACGTGGTTCATCATCGGCGGCAGCACCCTCGCGGTGGTCGCGGTCATCGCCGTGGTGCTCGGGTCGATCATCGGGAGCGTCCAGAACGGCATCGGCGGGGTCTTCCCACGGCCGGACGTGGCGCTCGACCGGTTCGACACGCGCGTGCGTGCGCTGCCCGGCGTCACCGACGTGCGGCACCATGCCCCGTCGAAGACGGCGTTCGCGAGCTACGACGCCATCGCCTCGGTCCGGGCGGACCCGGCGCTCGACCTCGCTGCCCGGCGTGACCTGGTCGCCGCCATCAGCCGCGCAGCCGACGAGTCCGGTGGCAACGGTGTCCGCGTCGTCGTGGTCGCCGACCTCGGCAACCTGGAGATCGGCGTCACCGGTGCCGGCGAGGTCGCGGCGAAGCGCCTGGCACTGGCGAACACGCTCGACCACATCGGCGGTGTGACGGAGGTCCGTTGCTCGTGGGAGCGCGGCGGGGACCCGTCCGACGCCGCACGCGACCAGTCGATCGTCGTGCGGACCCCGGGTCGGGGCGCCGCGGTGCCGCCGATCGTGTCGCGGGTCACCGAGGAGACACAGAAGGTGTTCCCCGGGGCGGACGTGCAGGTCATCGCGCCGGAGTGAGGGCGCTGTGGTCGCGGAGTCGTCGCGCGTCCGACGTGGAACGACACGGTCGACGTCGTACGACATCGACATCGACATCGACGTTCCGCATCGCCACGAACCGCAAGCGCCCGCGCCCCGCGCCTGCACCCGCCCTCAGCCCCGCCGGTCCCCCACCGCCCGCTCGACGGCCCGGACGACCTGCTCCGCCGAGTCCTGCCACCGGAACCGACCGGCACGCTCGATCGACTGCCGCGAGGCCTCGTCCCACCGTTCCTCGACCCGCCGGACGGCCGCGGCAAGGGCGGACGGCGACGCCGGGTCGAAGTACTCCGCAGCCGAGCCGCCGATCTCCCGGAAGATCGGGATGTCGCTGACGACGACCGGGGTCCCGACGCCCATCGCCTCGACGAGCGGGATGCCGAACCCCTCGTCGTACGACGCGGTCGCCAGCGCGGTGGCCGAACGGAGCACGGACAGGTACTCCTCGTCCGTGGCGCCGTCGTGGAACACGATCGTCCCCGTGGGAGCCAGCGCCTCGAGCCGTGCACGGTCGGCGTCGGACACCCGCGACATGCAGTGCAGCGTCCAGTCCGCCCCCAGGAGCGGCAGCGCCGCCGCCAGGGTCTCGACGTTCTTGTACGGCATGAACGAGCCCATGTAGACGAGCGAGCGTCCACGTGGCGCTCCGGCCACCCGCGGTGTCGCCGGGTCGGCCGCGTTGTAGGCGACCGTCACGGGTCGCTTCGTCAGCCGGTGCTCGGCGATCAGCCCGGCGGTCGTCTCGGACACCGTCACCACCCCGTCGGCGCCGTTCAGCAGGAACCGCTGCGGCGCCCAGGACAGGTGGAACGCCCGCCAGCCGAGCCGCAGCGGCCACGAGAACTCCCGCGGGGGCGTGCGGTTGCGGTAGTAGATCAGGTCGTGCAGCGTCAGGACGAGCGCGTACCGTCGACCCCGCGACCCCATCGTCTGCATGGGCGAGAACACCGCGTCGAGCCCGAGCCGGTTGACGCGCCGGGCGACGAGCGGCTCCCCCGCGTCCGTCGGCACGGGCAGCAGCTCCCACGGCAGGTCGGTCGGCAGCGACTCGAGCTGGCGCTCGTCGCTGACGAGCAGCACGTAGTCGTGCCGGTCCGGCAGGTGCGCGACGACCCCGGCGGTGAACCGGCTGATGCCGTCGTGCCGACCGATCCGCACGTACCGGCAGTCGATGCCGATGCGCAGGCGGGTCACGACGCGTCCGCCGTCCGGGAGGCCCGCCCCGCCGCCGACGGTCGGCTGTCCGTGGCTGCCGCGCCGCGTCCAGTGCGTCCCTGGCGTCCGGCACGTCGGGTCGTGTCCGCCATCCGGCGGAGCACCGCCGCCGCGGCCGGAGCCGGCGTCTCGTAGTGCACCAGGTGGCCGACCCCCGGGATCACGACGAGCTCGGCGTCACGCAGCCGCTCGGCGAGTGCGCGCTGTTCGGGGACGGCGGTGATGTCGTCGTGCTCGGCCGCGACGAGCAGCACGGGCACGTGGATGCGGTCGGCGTACTCGGAGACGTCGTGGGTGACCGAGGTGCGGAACGCCTCGAGCACGCTCGTGCGGTTCGCGAAGGCCGAGAAGTACCGGTCGTGCTGGTCGTGCACCCATCGGCGGACGGCGGGGTCGTGCGACTTCAGCATCGCGATGCTCATCGCCCGGACGATCGCGCCGTTCCGCAGGATCCCGAGCCCGATCGGCTTCGGCAGGACCGCGCCGGCGCGGTAGTACCCGATCGCGATCGCGGTCCCGACGGCACGCGGTCCCTGCAGTGCCGGGGCCGCGATGGGGTTGACGAGGACGAGCAGCCGGGTGTCGAGCCCGGCGGCGACGGTGGCCGACACCACGATCGACCCGAACGAGTGCCCGAGCACGACCGTGTCGCGGCCGAGCCCGAGCGCGGCGTGGAACCCCGTCAGCCAGGCCACGTAGGCGTCGATGTCCGACACCGGCAGCGGGTCGGACACGCCGAAGCCGGGCAGGTCCGGCACGATCACACGGACACCTTCGAGGTGCGCGGCGATGGTCTCGAGCCCGTGGTGGTCCCCGCGGAACCCGTGCACAGCGAGCACGGTGCGATCCGAGTCCTCGGGCCCGTAGACCCAGTAGTGCGTGGTCCGGCCGTCGACCTGGACGGCCCGGTGCACGACCGGGGTGGCGGCCATCAACGACTGGTACGGGGAGAGCACGGGCGGTTGCATCCGCGCCAGTCTAGGGAGCGAACCGCACGAAACCCCGGACACCCGCAGCATCTCGCGCCTATCGTGTCCGGGGCGGGCCGTCGACCGGTCCGTCGATGACGACGAGGAGCACGGTGACCTTCACAGCCCCGATCCAGCTGCCCGGCCTGACGCTCGACCCGCAGTGGTACAAGCGCTCGGTCTTCTACGAGTGCATGATCCGGTCGTTCGTCGACTCCAACGGAGACGGCATCGGCGACATCCAGGGCGTGATCGGCAAGCTCGACTACCTGCAGTGGCTCGGCGTGGACGCCCTGTGGCTGCCGCCGTTCTTCCAGTCGCCGATGCGCGACGGCGGGTACGACATCGCCGACTATCGGGCGATCCTGCCGGAGTTCGGCACGCTCGACGACTTCCGCGAGCTCGTGACGAAGTCGCACGAGCGGAACATGCGCATCGTGATCGACATGGTGATCAACCACACCAGCGACCAGCACGAGTGGTTCCAGCAGTCCCGCGAGGACCCGGACGGCCCCTACGGCGACTTCTACGTCTGGCGGGACACGGACGAGGACTACTCCAACATCCGCATCATCTTCGTCGACACCGAGGAGTCCAACTGGACCTTCGACCCGGTCCGACGCCAGTTCTTCTTCCACCGCTTCTTCTCGCACCAGCCCGACCTGAACTTCGAGAACCCCGCGGTCATCGAGGCGATCTACGACGTCGTCCGGCACTGGCTCGACATGGGCGTCGACGGGCTCCGGCTCGACGCGATCCCGTACCTGTTCGAGTCGGAGGAGGGCAACGGCGAGGGCGAGCCGGAGACCCACGAGTTCATCAAGAAGCTCCGCGCGATGGTCGACGACGAGTACCCCGGCCGTGTGCTTCTGGCCGAGGCCAACCAGTGGCCGCGCGAGACGGCGGCGTTCTTCGGCACCGACGAGGAGCCCGAGTGCCACATGGCGTTCGACTTCCCGGTGATGCCGCGCATCTTCTACTCGCTCCGGGCACAGCACGCCGCCGAGCTCAAGGCGATCCTGTCCGAGACGCTCGACGTGCCGGCCAGCGCGGCGTGGGGCGTCTTCCTCCGCAACCACGACGAGCTCACGCTCGAGATGGTGAGCGAGGAGTACCGGCAGGCGATGTACGGCTGGTACGGCTACGACCCGCGGATGCGCTCGAACATCGGTATCCGCCGACGCCTCGCTCCCCTGCTCGACAACTCCCGCGCCGAGCTCGAGCTCATCCACGCGCTGCTGTTCTCGCTGCCCGGTTCGCCGTTCCTGTACTACGGCGACGAGATCGGGATGGGCGACAACATCTGGCTGCCGGACCGCGACTCGTCGCGCACGCCGATGCAGTGGACGCCGGACCGCAACGCCGGCTTCTCCACCGCCGACCCGGGCAAGCTCTACCTGCCCGTCGTGCAGTCGCTCGTGTACAACTACGCGCAGGTGAACGTCGAGGCGCAGCTCGCCCAGTCGCGCTCGCTGCTGCACTGGGTCCGGAACGTCATCCACACGCGCAAGGCCCACCCGGTGTTCGGCCTCGGGTCCCTGCACGTGCAGGAGACCTCGAACGACTCGGTGCTCGCCTTCGTCCGCTCGTGGGAGGGCTCCGGCCAGCAGTTCGGCCCCTCCGCCGAGGACGTCCTGTGCGTGTTCTCGTTCGCGACGAACCCGACCTCGGTCACGATCTCCGCTCCGGAGTTCGCGGGGCGCCCGCTCTACGACCTGTTCGGCGGCAGCTCGTTCCCGTCGTTCGACGAGGACGGCACCGTCACGCTCACCATGGGCACGCAGTCGTTCTACTGGCTGCACGTCGGCGCGCCGACCCGGTAGTCGGGGGTGTCGGTGCGTCCCGTTAGCCTGACCGCGTGACGTTCCCCACAGCACAGCTCGACGCGCCCGCTCCGTCCCAGGACCTCACGGGTCGGCCCTGGTGGCACGCGCTGGGCGTCTTCGACCTCGAGACCACCGGGGTCGACGTCGAGACGGCCCGCATCGTCACCGCCCACGTCGGGCTCATCGACATGACCGGGGCCTCCATCGTCGAGGGTGCCTGGATCGCGGACCCCGGCGTCCCGATCCCGGAGGGCGCCGCCGCCGTGCACGGCTACACCACCGAGCGTGCCCAGGCCGAGGGACGCCCTGCGGCCGAGGTCGTCGCCGAGATCATCGCCGCGATCGAGGCCGTGTTCGCCCGGGGCATCCCCCTGGTGATCTACAACGCCCCGTACGACCTCACCGTCCTCGACCGCGAAGCGAAGCGGCACGGGTTCGCCTCCCCCGTCATCGGCAACGTCGTCGACCCGCTGGTGATCGACAAGGCGCTCGACACCTTCCGCAAGGGCAAGCGCACGCTCGAGGCCGCGTCCGAGCTCTACGGCGTCACGCTCGACGACGCCCACGACGCCGGAGCCGACGCGATCGCTGCCGGGCGTGTCGCCCAGGCCATCGCGGGCAAGTACCCGGACGAGCTCGGCATCTCCGCCGAGGAACTCCACCGCAAGCAGGTCGGCTGGTGCGCCGAGCAGGCCACCTCGTTCCAGGACTACATGCGCAAGAAGCGCGACCCGACGTTCACCGCCGACGGCCGCTGGCCCCACCGCAACAGCGCTTGACCTCGCCCTGCCCCTCGCAAAGCACCGGTGTCCGCGCGCCGAACACCCGCAGACCGCGGTGTGACGCGTGAACACCGGTGTCTTGTGTCCGAGTACAGCGCCGGCCGGAAACGCCGCACAACGCGAACGGGCGGCCCTCCCGGAGGAGGACCGCCCGTGAGCGTTGCGTGGGGGCTGCTTACTTGCTGAAGCCCTTGAAGCGCTGGTTGAACTTCTCGACGCGACCGGCCGAGTCGAGGATGCGCTGCTTGCCCGTGTAGAACGGGTGCGAAGCGGACGAGATCTCGACGTCGATGACCGGGTAGGTCGCACCGTCGAGCTCGATGGTCTTGTCGCTGTTCGCGGTCGAACGCGTCAGGAACGTCTCACCGGAGGCCAGGTCGCGGAAGACGATGGCGCGGTACTCGGGGTGGGTGTCGGTCTTCATGGAGATTCCTCGATAGCGGTGATGGGATTGCGCGAACTGCGCGGGAAGTCGTCGGCTTGCGCCAGCCGTCCACGATACCAGAGAGACGGCGGGATCGCAGCGCTACGCGGCGCGTGCCGTGTAGCGACCGGCGTCCTTGGTGACCGAGAGGTCGATGCCGAACGCCTCGGTCAGGGTCTGGTCCGTCAGGACCTCGTCGATGGGGCCTGCGGCCTGCACGTGGCCGTCGGCGAGGACGAGCGCGTGGGTGAACCCGGCGGGGATCTCCTCGACGTGGTGGGTCACGATGACGATGGCCGGCGAGTCCGCGCTCTGGGCGTAGCCGCCGAGAGTGCGGACGAGGCTCTCACGGGCACCGAGGTCGAGCGACGCGGCCGGTTCGTCGAGGAACAGGATCTCCGGGTCGGTCATCACGGCACGGGCGATCTGCACGCGCTTCTGCTCGCCGTCGCTCAGGTCGCCGAACGTGCGGTCGGTGAAGGACCCCAGGCCCCACTCCTCGAGCACGCGCTGCGCACGGCGGACGTCGAGCTCCTCGTACTCCTCGTTCCAGCGGCCCGTGACCGAGTACGCCGCGGTGAGCACGACGTCGATGACCTTCTCGGTCACCGGGATGCGACGGGCCAGCGCGGTCGACGCGAAGCCGATGCGCGGGCGGAGCTCGAACAGGTCGGCACCGCCGAGTTCGGTCCCGAGCACCTCGACGTCACCCGAGGTCGGGAACGTCTGGGCGCCGGCGACCTGCAGCAGCGTGGTCTTGCCGGCGCCGTTCGCGCCGAGCACGACCCAGCGTTCGTCGTCCTGCACCTCCCACGAGATCGCGTCGAGGATGGTGGCCCCGTTGCGGACCACGGAGACGTCTGACAAGCGCACGACCGAGGGCATGCGACCAGCCTACGGGTTCTGGCCGAGCACCCGGTCGTAGACCTGCCGTGTCCTGGTGGCGATCGCGTCCCAGGTGAACTCGGTCTCGACACGGAGCCGTCCGGCGCGTCCCATGAGCTTCGCCAGCCCCTCGTCGGCGAGCACCTCGGTGAGGGTCGCGGCGAGGTCGGCCACGAAGCGGTCGGGGTCGGTCGGGGTGCCGGTGCCGTCCTGCACCTGGTCGATCGGGACGATGCGACCGGTGAGCCCGTCGGCGACGACCTCGGGGATGCCCCCGGTGCCGGTGCCGACGACCGGGATGCCGCACGCCATGGCCTCGAGGTTCACGATGCCGAGCGGCTCGTAGACCGACGGGCACACGAACACGGTGCCCGAGGACAGCACGTTCACGATCTCCTCGTGCGCGAGCATCCGGTCGATCCAGACGACGCCTTCACGTTCCGCGCGGAGGCCCTCGACGAGCTCGGTGACCTCGGCCAGGATCTCGGGGGTGTCCGGCGCGCCGGCGCACAGCACGATCTGCACGCCCGACGGCAGCGACGCCACGGCGCGGAGCAGGTACGGCAGGCCCTTCTGGCGGGTGATGCGTCCGACGAACACGACGCTCGGGCGCGTCGGGTCGATGCCGAGGGCGCGCACGGCGTCCTCGTCGACGGTCGGCTTCCATGCGTCGATGTCGATGCCGTTGTAGACGACGTGGACCTTCGCGGGGTCGATCGACGGGTACGAACGCAGGATGTCCGCACGCATGGCCTTCGAGACCGCGATGACGCCGTCGGCGTGTTCGAACGCCTCGCGCTCCATCCAGCTGGACAGGCGGTAGCCGCCGCCGAGCTGCTCGGCCTTCCACGGGCGGAGGGGCTCGAGGCTGTGGGCGGTCACGATGTGGGGGATGCCGTAGGTCAGCTGCGCGATCCGGCCCGCGGAGTTCGCGTACCAGGTGTGCGAGTGCACGAGGTCGGCACCCTCGACGTCGGCCGCGATGGCCACGTCGGTGCCGAGGGCCTGCAGCGCGCCGTTCGCCTGGCCGAGGCCGTCCGGGGTCCGGTAGCCCCACACGTCGGGTTCGTCACGGAAGGCCCCGAAGGCCCGGACACGGACTTCCGTGTCCGTCCCCGACCGCAACGCGGCGGTGAGTTCGGACACGTGGACACCCGCTCCGCCGTAGACCTCCGGCGGATACTCCCTGGTCAGCAGATCGACTCGCACTGGTTCAACGTAACCGGTTCCCAGTGCTGACGCCTACTGTGAGCGGCATGGCACCAAAGAAGGTCTTCGGCATCGTGCTCGCCGGCGGCGAGGGCAAACGACTCATGCCGCTCACGGCCGATCGCGCGAAGCCCGCCGTCCCGTTCGGCGGCAACTTCCGTCTCATCGACTTCGCACTGTCGAACCTGGTCAACTCCGGTCTGCAGAAGATCGTCGTCCTGACCCAGTACAAGTCGCACAGTCTCGACCGGCACGTCGCGGAGACGTGGCGCATGGAGGGGCTGCTCGGCTCCTACGTCGCGTCCGTCCCCGCGCAGCAGCGGCTCGGCAAGCGCTGGTTCGCCGGCTCGGCCGACGCGATCCTGCAGTCACTCAACCTGCTGCGCGACGAACGCCCCGACATCGTGGTCGTCGTCGGTGCGGACCACGTGTACCGGATGGACTTCCACCAGATGGTCGAGGCGCACATCGCCTCCGGCCGCAGTGCCACGGTGGCGGCGATCCGTCAGCCGATCGGGCTCGCCGACCAGTTCGGCGTGATCCAGGTGGCCGACGACGACCCGACGAAGATCGAGGCGTTCCTCGAGAAGCCGAAGGACGCGATCGGTCTGGCCGACTCCCCCGGCGAGATCCTGGCCTCGATGGGCAACTACGTCTTCAACGCGGACGCCCTCGTCGACGCGGTCCTGCGCGACGGCCAGCTCGAGACGTCCGCGCACGACATGGGCGGCGACATCGTCCCCGACTTCGTCAACCGCGGTGACGCCGGGGTGTACGACCTGCAGCGCAACGAGGTCCCCGGGTCCACCGACCGCGACAAGTACTACTGGCGCGACGTGGGCACGATCGACTCGTTCTTCGACGCCCACATGGACCTCATCGCCCCGGTCCCGGTCTTCAACCTGTACAACCAGGACTGGCCGATCTTCAACCAGCAGACGAACCTGCCGCCGGCGAAGTTCGTCCGCGACGCGAACGGCAACACCGGGTCCACGGTGGACTCGCTCGTGTCGCTCGGCTGCCTGGTGTCGGGTGCGCAGGTCGAGCGCAGCATGATCGGGCCCTGGTGCTCGATCGACTCCGGCGCAAAGGTCCTCGACTCGATCGTGTTCGAGCGCGCCACCATCGGCGCCGGCGCGGTCGTCAACCGCGCCATCCTCGACAAGGACGTCGTCATCGCACCGGGCGCGCAGGTCGGCGTCGACCGCGAGGCCGACGAGGCACGCGGCTTCACCGTCACCGAGTCGGGGATCACCGTGGTCGGCAAGGGCGTCCGCGTCGACGCATAGGCACGCCGCGTAAGGAAGCAGACACCCGGGGCGCAGCCCCGGACGGACGGCCTGGAGGCACGGCTCGCGTCACGGACGCGGCCGTGCCTTTCGTCAGTCGGTACCGTTGGTGCGTGCCCCGCTTCCTCGTCGTCCTCGATGCCGATTCCACGCTCCTCGAGGACGAGGTGATCGAACTGCTCGCCGACAGCGCCGGGACCCGGCCACAGGTGGCGGCGATCACGGAGCGCGCCATGCGCGGGGAACTCGACTTCGCCGAGAGCCTCCGGGAGCGTGTCGCGACCCTTGCGGGCCTCCAGGCAGACGTCTTCGTCCGTGCACAGCAGTCGGTCCGTGTGACGCGGGGCGCCGACCAGCTCGTCCGTGGGGTGCACGCCGCAGGCGGCACCGTCGGCGTGGTGTCGGGCGGGTTCCACGAGGTGCTCGACCCGTTCGCCGAGCAGCTCGGCCTCGACCACTGCCGGGCGAACCGCCTCGAGGTCACCGACGGCGTGCTCACCGGCCGCGTGCTCGGCGACGTGGTCGACGCACACGCCAAGGCCGTCGCGCTCCGCGAGTGGGCGGACGCCGACGGGGTCGACCCGGCACGGACCATCGCGATCGGTGACGGCGCGAACGACCTCGAGATGATGCGCGTCGCCGCGCTCTCGGTGGCGTTCGACGCGAAGCCGCGCGTGCGGGAGCAGGCGGACGTCGCGGTCGTCGACCGTGACCTGTCCGCCGTGCTCGCGACGCTCGGTCTGCGCGGCTGATCGGTCCGGGGGCTAGTGGCCCATCCCGAGGCCGCCGTCGACCGGGATGATCGCACCGGAGACGTACCCGGCGCCGTCGCTCGCCAGGAACAGCGTGGCGTCGGCCACGTCGTCGACCGTGCCGTAGCGTGCCGCCGGGATCGCCTTCTTGAACTCGGCCTGCAGCTCGTCGGAGAGCGCGGCGGTCATGTCCGTCTGGATGAAGCCGGGCGCCACGACGTTGGCGGTGATGCCGCGCGAGCCGAGCTCACGCGTGATCGACCGGGCCATGCCGACCAGGGCGGCCTTCGAGGACGCGTAGTTGACCTGGCCGATCTGGCCGTAGGCGCCCACGACGCTCGACATGAGCACGATGCGGCCGAACTTGGCCTTCATCATGCCCTTCGTGACGCGCTTGACGACGCGGAAGGTGCCCGTGAGGTTCGTGTCGACCACGCTGGTGAAGTCGTCCTCGGACATGCGGAGGAGCAGCTGGTCGTTCGTGATGCCGGCGTTCGCGACCAGGACCTCGATCGGACCGAGCTCGGCCTCGACCTGCGTGAACGCGGCGTCGACGGAGGCCGTGTCGGTGATGTCGGCCTGCACCGTCAGCGCGCCCTCGGGACCACCCTGACCGCTGCGCGACGTCACGGCGACCCGGTGGCCGGCTGCGACGAACCGCTCGGCCAGCGCGTGGCCGATGCCGCGGTTGCCGCCGGTGATGAGGACGGTACGGGGGGTGCTCATGGTCGCTCCGTTCGGTGGGATCTGCTCGGCACGCGGTGCCGGGGACCCGGCGGACACGCCCGGACGAGCGTACCGGAGCGGACCACCCCGCCGGTTCGCGCGCGGCGCACCCACGATCGGTCCGGCGGGATTAGGCTTGACCACGGGTAGACGGAGACCATCTGTATGAAGAGCACGCACACGAGCATCACGTCGCTGCCGGACACACCGGAGCAGGACCGGGCGCACCGCCTGTCCCGCTACGTCTGGCAGATGGCCATCCGAGTGGTCCTCTTCATCTCCGCCGTGCTCGTGTACTCGATCTGGCACTCGTGGCTCGCGGTCATCCCGATCGTCCTCGCCGCGGTGATCCCCTGGGTCGCCGTCGTCATCGCGAACGCCGGCAGCCGGACCGAGAGCGACATGATCTCCCCCGCCGGGTCCATCGAGCTCTACGACGCCGTCGACCCGCGTCTCCGCGAACAGCAGGAGGACGCCCGGGCCCAGGCCTACCGCGACGAGCAGGACCGCCTCCGCCAGCAGGCGCAGCACGCGCAGGACGAGTGGCAGCGCAACGGCGACCGATCGAAGATGTGGGGACCCCGCTGATGGGTGCGACGTTCGACCTGCAGACCGAACCCGGATCCACCCCGGTGTGCTCGCGTGCCGGCTGCGTGTCGACGGCCGGGTGGCGTGTGAACTGGCGCAATCCCCGGATCCACGCGATCGACCGCGTGAAGATCTGGGCCGCGTGCGAAGAACACCGCGACTTCCTGGCCGACTACCTGCGGTCCCGCTCCTTCCCGGTGCGCGTCACCGGCATGCACGAGGACGTCGACCACCTCGACGACGAGCGCGAGTCGACCGCGGCGCCGAAGAACGACGTCGGGGTGCGCTCCACCGGCACCTCGCGATGACCGACGGCTTCGACCCGCAGTCCCGGTACGGCCGCAAGCACGCCGCCAAGCTGCAGCGCGCCGCCGCGGAGTCCCGCTCGACCGACGACACCAGGTCGGCCTCGTCCGGTCGGGACCCCGACGAACCGTTCGTGGGCTGGCGCTTCGTCCGGAGCCGCCGCTGGCTCGGCTACTTCGCGATCGCGGTCGCCTTCGCCATCGTGTGCGCACTGTTCGGCATGTGGCAGTGGGACCGCCGCAACGAGGCCGTCCGGCAGAACGAGCAGGTCGCGCAGAACTACGACCACACCCCCGTCCCGCTCGACCGGGCGCTGCCGAAGGCCTCGAGCTGGCAGGACGAGCAGGAGTGGCTCCGGGTCGCCGTGACCGGCCGCTACGACGTCGACTCGCAGCTGCTCGTGCGCAACCGCGTGCACAACGGGCAGCCCGGGTTCGAGGTCCTGACGCCCCTGGTCACGCCCGAGGGCCGCGCCTTCATCGTCGACCGCGGGTGGGTGCCGACCGGCAACGCCCAGGACGCCCCCGACCACGTGCCGGCTCCCCCGTCCGGCGAGGTCACCGCGATCGTCCGCCTGCAGCAGAGCGAACCGCGCATCCCCGGCCGCTCCGACCCGAAGGACACCGACCAGGTGCAGTCGGTGACCCTGGCCGACGTGGCGAACAAGGTCGACGACCCGATCTGGACCGGTGCGTACGGGCAACTCGCCTCGGAGTCCCCCGCACCGACCGAGGCCCGCCCGCTCGGCTGGGAGCGTCCGAACGCCGACACCGGGCTGCACCTCAGCTACTTCATCCAGTGGTTCCTGTTCGCCGCCGGGGGCTTCGGGTTCCTGGCGTACGTGATGGTGCAGGAGTACCGGAACCTCAACCAGGACGACCCGGAGGAGCGCGAGCGCGCCCTCGAGCGCGAACGCCGCAAGAACGCGAAGCCGAAGACGGACGCCGAGATCGAGGACGAGCTCATCGCGTCACGTCGCTGACGCGCGGCTGAGGGCGCGCGTCAGCGCACCGTGCGCACCCCGCAACCCCGTGCGCGCTTCCGCGCACCGTGCAGCGCCACAAACGGCCACCCAGCACGCCACACCGCACCGGATGGCGAAACGGGCACCGTGCGGACGGGAGGCGCGACGCACGACCGGCACCGCGCCTCCAGACCGCACCGTGCGCACCCCGCAACCCCGTGCGCGATTCCACGCACCGTGCAGCACCACAAACGGGCACCCAGCACGCAACCCCGCACCGGATGGCGAACGCGGCACCGTGCGGACGGGAGGCGCGACGCACGACCGGCACCGCGCCTCCCGGCCGCACCGTGCGCACCCCGCAACCCCGTGCGCGCTTCCCCGCACCGTGCAGCACCACAAACGGCCACCCAGCACGCCACACCGCACCGGATTGCGAAACGGGCACCGTGCGGACGGGAGGCACGAGGCACGACCGGCACCGCGCCTCCAGACCGCACCGTGCGCACCCCGCAACCCCGTGCGCGCTTCCCCGCACCGTGCAGCACCACAAACGGCCACCCAGCACGCCACACCGCACCGGATGGCGAAACGGGCACCGTGCGGACGGGCCTCGCCCGACCACACGCGCGGCGGCTACGCGAGCTCGATGAGCTCCGCGTAGTCCTTGTTCCAGTGGTCCTCGGTGCCGTCCGGCAGCAGCAGGACGCGCTCGGGGTTGAGCGCCTCGACCGCGCCGGCGTCGTGGGACACCAGGACGACCGCCCCCTCGAAGCCGGCCAGGGCGTTGAGGATCTCCTCGCGCGAAGCCGGGTCCAGGTTGTTCGTCGGCTCGTCGAGCAGCAGGACGTTCGCGCCGGAGACCACGATCATCGCGAGCGACAGACGGGTCTTCTCGCCACCGGACAGGACGCCGGCCTTCTTGTAGCCGTCGTCGCCGGTGAACAGGAACGAGCCGAGCACCCGACGGGCCTCGGTCTCGTTGAGGTCAGTCGACGCCGACACCATGTTCTCGATCACGGTGCGGTTGATGTCGATGTTCTCGTGCTCCTGCGCGTAGTACCCGATGCGCAGACCGTGACCGGGCTGGATCTCGCCCGTGTCGGGCTGGTCGGCTCCCGCCAGGATGCGCAGCAGGGTCGTCTTGCCCGCACCGTTGAAGCCGAGGATGACCACGCGCGAACCGCGGTCGATCGCCAGGTCGACACCCGCGAAGATCTCGAGCGACCCGTAGGACTTCGACAGCCCCTCGGCCATCAGCGGAGTGCGGCCGCACGGGGCCGGGGTGGGGAAGCGGATCTTCGCGACCCGGTCGGCGACGCGCTCGTCCTCGAGGCCGGCGAGGAGCTTGTCGGCACGCGCGACCATCTGGTGGGCTGCTGCGGCCTTGGACGCCTTCGCACCGAAGCGGGCGGCCTGGTCCTTGAGCGTGGCGGCCTTCTTCTCGGCGCCCGCGCGCTCCTTGCGGCGGCGCTCCTCGTCGGCGACGCGCTGCCGCTGGTACAGCTTCCAGCCCATGTTGTAGATGTCGATGGTCTGGCGGTTGGCGTCCAGGTAGAAGACGCGGTTCACGACCTCGTCGACGAGCTCGACGTCGTGGGAGATGATGATGACGCCACCGGGGTAGGTCTTCAGGTGTTCGCGGAGCCACACGACGGAGTCGGCGTCGAGGTGGTTGGTCGGCTCGTCGAGGATCATCGTCTCGGCGTCCGAGAACAGGATCCGGGCGAGTTCGATGCGGCGGCGCTGACCACCGGAGAGCGTCTTGAGCTGCTGGTCGAGGATGCGGTCGGGCAGCTTCAGGTTCGAGGCGATCGACGCCGCCTCGGCCTCGGCCGCGTAGCCACCGAGCGCGTTGAACTGGTCGTCGAGGCGGCTGTAGCGCCGCATCGCCTTCTCGGCCACGGCCGCGTCGTCGCTCGCCATGTCGAGGGTCGCGAGGCGGATGCCCTCCACGAGCTCACCGAGCCCACGGGCGTCGAGGATGCGCTTCCGCGCGGTCTCCTCCGGGTCGCCGGAGCGGGGGTCCTGCGGCAGGTAGCCGATCTCCCCGCCGCGGTCGATCGTGCCGCCGTTGGGCTGCGTCTCGCCCGCGAGGGCCTTGGTCATCGTCGTCTTCCCCGCGCCGTTGCGGCCGACGAGTCCGATCTTGTCGCCCTTCTCGACACGGAAGGACACGTCTTCCATGAGGAGACGAGCTCCGACGCGGATCTCGAGTTCGTGCACGGCAAGCACAGTGGACGTCCAATCAGTTGGTGGGTTTGCACAACGGTGTGTGCGTGAGGTGCACCGCTACGCTGACGGGACCGACGGTTCCGAACGGAACCAGCAGTCCATTCTAGGAGAATCCATGACGAACGCCACCGGGTTCGCTCCCCGCGCAGTCCTCGCCGACCGTCTGCGCACGCACGGGCTGGCCACCGACGCCGCCCTCGTCGCCGGCGGAGCCCTGTTCACCGCCGCCATGGCGCAGCTCGAGGTCCCGATGTGGCCGGTCCCGATCACCGGGCAGACGCTGGCCGTCGTGCTCGTCGGCGCGACCCTCGGCGCACGCCGCGGCATGCTCTCGCTGCTCGTCTACGCCGTCGCCGGTCTCGCGGGTGCCCCGTTCTTCGCCGACATGCAGGGCGGCCTGCAGGCCCTGGCCCTGCCGAGCTTCGGGTACGTCATCGGCTTCATCCCCGCCGCCGGGCTCGTCGGCTGGCTCGCCCGTCGCAACTGGGACCGCAACGTCGGCCGCGCCGCCGTCGCGATGCTGCTCGCGAGTGCCATCCCGTTCGTGACCGGCCTGCCGTACTTGGCCGTGGCGCTCGGCCAGCTCGGCGCCCCGAACGACGTCCAGTCGGTGCTCGCCGCCGGCCTGTACCCGTTCATCGTCGGTGGCATCGCCAAGGCCCTCATCGCCGCCGGCATCCTGCCGCTCGTCTGGAAGGCCGTCGGTCGCCGCTGACCCGTCGCACGAGAACGGCCCCGCACCGATCGGTGCGGGGCCGTTCTGCGTGCAGCGCAGGTGACCGGCCCGGCGGTCGGTCACGACTCCCCGCCGTCCAGACGCCGAGTGGTCGCATTCCGTCGCCTGGAGCACTGTCAGCCGACAGAACGTGACCACTCGGCGAACCTGAGCGGGTGGTCGCGACCACTCGGCGGCGCGCCCCGCGCGTGGCGTGCGCACAGACGGACGGGAGGCGCGGTGCCAGCTGGCACCGCGCCTCCCGTCCGTGGTGGGTCGCGACTAGATCGCGAACCCGAGGGCGCGCATCATCTCGCGGCCGTCGTCGGTGATCCGTTCCGGACCCCACGGCGGCATCCAGACCCAGTTGATCCGGAAGGCGTCCACGATGCCGTCGAGGGCGTTCGCGGTGTCACCCTCGATGACGTCGGTCAGGGGGCAGCCGGCGCTCGTGAGCGTCATGCTGATGACGAGCGCGTTGGCGTCGTCGTCCCAGGCGAGGTCGTAGATCAGGCCGAGGTCGACGATGTTCACGCCGAGCTCCGGGTCCTGGACCTCCTTCAGGCCCTCGACGACCTCGTCGAACTTGTCGGGAGCGAGTGCGGCGATCATCAGGCCTGCGCCTCGGCGGCGGCCTGCACGTAGCGGTCGTAGCCCTCGTTCTCGAGGCGGTCGGCGAGCTCGGGGCCGCCCTGCTCCGCGATCTTGCCGGCGACGAACACGTGCACGAAGTCCGGCTTGATGTAGCGGAGGATGCGCGTGTAGTGCGTGATGAGCAGCACGCCGAGGCCGGTCGCGGCCTTGGCGCGGTTGACGCCCTCGGAGACGATCTTCAGCGCATCGACGTCGAGGCCGGAGTCGGTCTCGTCGAGGACGGCGAACTTCGGCTTGAGGAGCTCGAGCTGCATGATCTCGTGGCGCTTCTTCTCGCCACCGGAGAAGCCCTCGTTGACGTTGCGCTCGGCGAACGACGAGTCCATCTTCAGGTCGGCCATCGACTGGCGGAGTTCCTTGATCCAGCCACGGAGCGCCGGAGCCTCACCGTCGATCGCCGTCTTGGCGGTGCGGAGGAAGTTCGACACCGTGACGCCGGGGATCTCGACCGGGTACTGCATCGCCAGGAACATGCCGGCACGGGCACGCTCGTCGACGCTCATCGCGAGGACGTCCTCGCCGTCGAGGGTGATCGTGCCACCGACGACGTTGTACCGCGGGTGGCCGGCGATCGTGTACGCCAGGGTGGACTTGCCGGAGCCGTTCGGCCCCATGATCGCGTGGATCTCGCCCTCGTTGATGGTGAGGTCGACACCCTTCAGGATCTCCTTGGTGCCCTGATCGGTGTCGATCGAGACCTTGAGGTCACGGATTTCCAGAGTGGACATTGCGTTCCTTCGGTTGCAGCTGTGTGCGGCGTCAGCCGCGGGAAGTGTTGGGGATGCTCAGTCGACCGGGACGACGTCCTGCACGTCGACGTAGACGTCGCCGTCGCGGACCTCGACCCGGAAGACCGGGACGGGCTCGTAGGCCGGGAAGTTCTGCGGCTTGCCGGTGGTCAGCGAGAAGCGGGACCCGTGGGCCCAGCACTCCAGCGAGTCACCCTCGACGAAGCCTTCGGCCAGCGAGATGTCGCCGTGCGTGCAGGTGTCACCGATGGCGTGGACCGTGCCGGACGAGTCCTTCACGATCGCGACCGCCGTGCCGTCGACGACCACCCGCATCGGGCTGTCCACCGCGATGTCGGCTTCGGCGCAGACCTTCTCGGCCATCAGGCGGTGGCCTGCGGAGCGGAAGCCTGCGCGGTGGCGGCCTGTGCGTCGCCCGCCTCGGCCGGTGCGGCGATGACCGAACGGCCCTCGGCCAGCTCCTGCTCGACCGCGGCGATGAGGCGTTCCTCGAGCTCGGGCGCACCGATCTTCTGGATGACCTCGACCAGGAAGCCGAGCACGACGAGGCGCCGCGCTTCTTCTTCCGGGACGCCGCGGGACTGCAGGTAGAACAGCTGCTCGTCGTCGAAGCGACCGGTCGCACTCGCGTGGCCGGCGCCCTCGATGTTGCCCGTCTCGATCTCGAGGTTCGGGATGCTGTCGGCGCGGGTGCCGTCCGTCAGCACGAGGTTGCGGTTCTGCTCGTACGAGTCGGTGCCGTCACCGGCGCGGCCGATCAGCACGTCGCCGATCCAGACGGTGTGCGCGCCCTGGCCCTGCAGCGCGCCCTTGTAGTTGACCCGACCGCGCGTGTTCGGCGCGTCGTGGTTCACGTAGACCTGCTGCTCGATGTACTGGCCGGCGTCGGCGAAGTACACGCCGTACATCTCCGTGTCGGCACCCTGCGCACCGAGGTGCGTCGAGGGGTTGACGCGGATGACGTCGCCGCCGAGCGAGACCACGACGTGCTTGAGGAAGGCGTCGCGGCCGACCTCGGCGAAGTGGGTCGAGACGTGCACCGCGTCGTCGTCCCAGTCCTGCAGGCTGACGACGGTCAGTCGTGCGTTCTGCTGCGCGACGATCTCGACGTTCTCGCTCAGCAGGGCGCTGCCGCGGTTGTCGAGCACGACGATGCCCTGGGAGTTCGGCTCGGCCGTGATCACCGTGTGCGCGGCGCGGGGCTGCGACCCGAAGTCGGAACGGGTCACGGTGATGAACTCGTGCGCCTCGGTGGCCTTGATCGTGATCGCCAGGACCGCGTCACGGGCGGTCCAGGCTGCGGCCGAGGCGCGGTCCTCGGGCAGGCCGGCGGAGCCGACGCGGGCGTCGTCGCTGCGACCCCACTCGACGTCGGCACCGTCGGACTGTCGGGCGAGGTACGGGTAGGCGGATCCGTCGAGCGCGCCGTCCAGCAGCGGCTGGAGCTTGGTGAGCGGCGCGAACTTCCAGTTGACCTCTCGGCCGGTGACCTTCGGGAACGCCTCGACGTCGCCGGACTGGAACCGCTCGGAGCGGGTCTGGACCGGCACCTTCTTGTCGGGGGCGTCCCAGCCGCCGTCGGAGTGGGCTCCGGCGCCGTGCTGGGTGCCGCCCTGCGCTGCGGCAGCGGGCTCGATCGGCTGGTCGATGTGGGGAGGGGTGGTGCTGGACATCTAGCCGACGGATCCTTCCATGCTCATCTCGATGAGCTTGTTGAGTTCGAGTGCGTACTCCATCGGGAGCTCGCGGGCGATCGGCTCGATGAAGCCACGGACGATCATCGCCATCGCCTCGTCCTCGGCCATGCCGCGGGACATGAGGTAGAAGAGCTGCTCCTCGCTGACACGCGAGACCGTGGCCTCGTGTCCCAGCTGCACGTCGTCGACACGGATGTCGATCGCCGGGTAGGTGTCGCTCCGGCTGATCGTGTCGACCAGCAGGGCGTCGCAGCGCACGGTGTTGGCGGCGTGGTGCGCGGCCGGGTCGACCCGGACCTCACCGCGGTAACCCGCACGACCGCCACCACGGGCGATCGACTTCGAGACGATCGACGACGTCGTGTACGGCGCCATGTGGATCATCTTCGCGCCGGCGTCCTGGTGCTGACCGGGGCCCGCGAAGGCGACGGAGAGCGTCTCGCCCTTGGCGTGCTCGCCGGCGAGGTAGATCGACGGGTACTTCATCGTGACCTTGGACCCGATGTTGCCGTCGATCCACTCCATCGTCGCGCCCTCGTGTGCGATCGCACGCTTGGTGACGAGGTTGTAGACGTTGTTCGACCAGTTCTGGATCGTCGTGTACCGAACGCGGGCGTTCTTCTTCACGATGATCTCGACGACGGCCGAGTGCAGCGAGTCGGACTTGTAGATCGGGGCGGTGCAGCCCTCGATGTAGTGGACGTACGAGTCCTCGTCCGCGATGATCAGCGTCCGCTCGAACTGGCCCATGTTCTCGGTGTTGATCCGGAAGTAAGCCTGCAGCGGGATCTCGACGTGGACGCCCTTCGGGACGTAGACGAACGAGCCACCGGACCAGACGGCCGTGTTCAGCGCGGCGAACTTGTTGTCGCCGGCCGGGATCACGGTGCCGAAGTACTCCTCGAACAGCTCCGGGTGCTCACGGAGCGCCGTGTCGGTGTCCATGAAGATGACCCCCTGCTGCTCCAGGTCCTCGCGGATCTGGTGGTAGACGACCTCGGACTCGTACTGCGCGGCGACGCCGGCGACGAGGCGCTGACGCTCGGCCTCGGGGATGCCGAGCTTCTCGTAGGTCGCACGGATGTCCTCGGGGAGGTCCTCCCACGACTGCGCCTGCTTCTCCGTGGAGCGCACGAAGTACTTGATGTTGTCGAAGTCGATGCCCGTCAGGTCGGCACCCCACGTCGGCATCGGCTTGCGGCCGAAGAGCGACAGCCCCTTGAGGCGGTTCTTCAGCATCCACACGGGCTCGTCCTTGAGGTTCGAGATGTCGGTGACGACCTCTTCCGAGATCCCACGACGGGCGGAGGACCCTGCCGAGTCGGAGTCGGACCAGCCGAACTCGTATTGGCCGAGCCCTTCGAGCTCGGGACGGTCGATGAGCACGTCGGACATGGTCTCCTCGTTTCCTTCTCGCGGGACAGCGTTACAGGTGTGAACCCGTGGCGTCTGGACGCCATTCCACCGCGGACCGCTGACATGCGGACCGGGTGCTGCTCCCTCGCAACGACAATGGTTCCACGCAGTCCGTGGGTTGATCGGCGATCTCGGCCCATTCGGAGCCGGCGCCTGCCTAGACTTGACTGCTGCTGAACCCTCGAATCCTACAGGTTCACTGCACGGAACAACAGGAAGGCACCACCCTCGTGACACGCGTCGGATCCCCCGTCGAGCAGGATCTCCGGACCGGACGGTGGTGGTCGCTCCCCCGCGTGGTCGACCGTCGTGTGGTCGCACTGGCCTGGGCGTCCTTCGTGGTCGAGGTCGTGCTGATCGGTACCGGAGGCCTCGTGCGCCTCACCGCGTCGGGCCTCGGATGCCCCACCTGGCCCAAGTGCACGGCAGATTCGCTGGTCTCCACGCCGGAGATGGGCATCCACGGCATCATCGAGTTCGGCAACCGTCTGCTCACCTTCGTGCTCGTGATCGTGGCCGTCGCGATGTTCCTCGCGGTCGTCCGGATGCTCCGCACGCGCCCCGAACTCTTCTGGCTCGCGTTCGCTCAGGGCGTCGCGATCCCGGTCCAGGCCGTCATCGGAGGCATGAGCGTCTGGACGAACCTGAATCCCTTCGTGGTCGGGCTGCACTTCGTCGTCTCCGCCGCCCTCACCTCGGTGACCGCTGCGCTGGTCTACCGCACGACGCACGGCCCGCGGACCGCCCAGCGGCTCGTCCCGCGCTGGTACACGGGTGTCGTCCGCGGCACCGTCGCCGCGGTCGTCGTGACCGTGCTCGTCGGCATCCTGACCACCGGCAGCGGCCCGCACGCCGGGGCCGACGCCGCGGTTGACGGTGGACGTCTGCACCGCACCGGGTTCGACCCCGCGGTGATGGAGCACGTGCACGCCTGGCCCGCGTACGCCCTCTTCGCGCTGACCCTGGTGCTCGTGATCGGAGCCGTCCGTCTGGGTCGCCCGAGCAAGTGGCCGCTGCTGCTGCTCGTCGTCGAGTTCCTGCAGATCGCGGTCGGACTCACGCAGGCGCGCACGGGTCTGCCCGTCGGGCTCGTCGGCACGCACATGGTGCTCGCCGGACTGCTCGTCGGTGCGGTGACCGCCGTGGTGCTGTCGACGCGGGCCTCGGCCGGCCGAGACGCCGTCCGGGAACCCATCGACGCCTGACGTCCGGGCGCGTCGTGCGCTCGACACCCGTTCTCCGACACCCCACGAGTCGTTCGACTCGTGGGGTGTCGCGTTTGTGGCGGACGTGGACGGGCGGGCGCTGACGACGCGGAACGACACTGCGGACGTCGTACGACATCGACTTCGTAGGTCGACATCCGCACCACGCGCGGTCCGCAGCGCCTCGCGTCCGCCCCGCGGCCGACGGCCGTCACGCCGGACGGGAGGCCCGTGGCGGGCCCGCACCGCGCCTCCAGGCCGCCTCGTGGCCGACGCAGGACGCCGGTGTCCTGCCGCTACGCCGCCGAACGCACGAGACGCCGCCGGGTTCGGCGGCGTCTCGGCGTGGTGGCGGCGTCGTGCCGACACGACGGCGTCAACAGGACACGACGGTGTCAACCGGACATGACGGCGTCAGCAGGACACGACGGCGTCGAATCGACACGACGGCGTCGTGCGGACCGAGCGCGCGCGCGCCCGCTCGACCGCCTAGAAGGTGAAGACCTGCGGCAGCAGCGGGTCGATGCCCACGGCGATGAAGAGCAGCGTCAGGTACGTGATCGAGCTGTGGAAGACCCGCATCGGCTGCACGTGCTCGACGTGCTGGATGGCCCGCGAGTACAGGCGGTGCGACTCGACGACGAACCAGATGCCGCCCGCCAGCGCGACCACCGTGTAGAGCGGCCCCATGTGTCCGACCGGGATGAGCAGGAGCGAGCAGACGAGCGTCGCCCACGCGTAGAGCACGACCTGCAGGCCGACGACGGTGCGGCCACGGACCACGGCGAGCATGGGCACGTCGGCCGCGTCGTAGTCGTCGCGGTACTTCATCGACAGCGGCCAGTAGTGCGGCGGCGTCCACAGGAAGATCACCATGAACAGGATGACCGGGGTCCAGGTCAGCGACCCGGTGACGCCCGCCCAGCCGATGAGCACGGGCATGCAGCCGGCCGAGCCGCCCCACACGATGTTCTGCGGGGTGCGGCGCTTGAGCCACAGCGTGTAGACGAACACGTAGATGAGGATGGCGATGACGCTCAGCGCGGCGGCGAGCCAGTTCACCAGGAACCCGAGCACCGCGGTCGACAGGATGCCGAGCACCCACGAGAACACGAGGGCCTCGCGGTCGGACAGCTCGCCGGTGACGAGCGGGCGGGTGCTGGTCCGCTTCATCAGGCGGTCGATGTCGCGGTCGATGTAGCAGTTGAAGGCCGACGCCGAACCGGCCGACATCGCTCCGCCGAGCATCGTCCAGAAGACGAGCCACAGGTCGGGGACGCCGCGTTCGGCGAGGAACATCGTCGGCGCCGTGGTGACGAGCAGCAGCTCCATCACGCGCGGCTTCGTCAACGAGACGTACGCACGGACCTTGCGGGACAGCGGCGATCGGGGTCGATCGGTGTCGGGCCGGGTCACGGTGGCAGTCGGCAAGAGAACCTCAGTCTGTTCGCATCAGCTCGCACACTCGGTGGACGACTGCGACGGCGTCCGGGCATGCGCTGACCCGGAATGTCCACGGGTCCCGATCAGTTTACGGGATGGAAGCGCCGCGACGGTGCCCCGCTCCGACATCCCGGCGTGATCCGGACGCGCTCGACACGCCCGGATCGACCGTCGACGGCCACCCCGGTGTGAACATCGGGGGTCACCTGAACCCCTTCTGAGTACCGGGTCACTATGCTGGACACGCCCTCCCGCAGTGCGCGCCCCGATGACGTCGGCCGCGATGAGCCGGTCGGCCGCCGCTAGACGGCGACACGACTCGGCCCCGGGATGGCCACATGTCCGTGCGATGGCACGAGCCCTCGCACATGTCGCATCAAGAAGGGTCAACATCCAAGTGGCTGAATTCACCTGGGACGCCATCGACCGGAAGGCCGTCGACACGGCCCGCGTTCTCGCCGCCGACTCGGTCGAGGCCGCCGGCAACGGTCACCCCGGCACCGCGATGAGCCTCGCTCCGCTCGCCCACCTGCTCTTCCAGAAGGTGATGCGTCGCGACCCGAGCGACTCCACCTGGATCGGCCGCGACCGCTTCATCCTCTCCGCCGGTCACGCCTCGATCCTCCAGTACGTGCAGTTCTACCTGCACGGCTACGGGCTCGAGATCGACGACCTGCAGCACCTGCGCAAGTGGGGCTCGAAGACCCCGGGTCACCCGGAGTACGGCCACACCGACGGTGTCGAGATCACCACGGGCCCGCTCGGCCAGGGTCTCGCGTCCTCGGTCGGCTTCGCCTACGCCCAGCGCTTCGAGCGCGGCCTGTTCGACCCGGAGACCCCGGCCGGCCAGTCGCCGTTCGACCACTACACCTACGTGATCGCCGGCGACGGTGACATGCAGGAAGGCGTGACGAACGAGTCCGGCTCGCTCGCCGGCCGTCAGCAGCTCGGCAACCTCATCGCGTTCTACGACTCGAACCAGATCTCGATCGAGGACAACACTGACATCGCGTTCTCGGAGAGCGTCGCCGACCGCTACGAGGCGCTCGGCTGGCACGTCCAGATCGTCGACTGGAAGAAGACCGGCGAGTACTCCGAGGACGTCGAGGAGCTCCACGCCGCGATCGAGGCCGCCAAGCAGGTCACCGACAAGCCGTCGCTCATCGTCCTCAAGACGATCATCGGCTGGCCGTCGCCGACCAAGCAGAACTCGGGCAAGATCCACGGTTCGGCGCTCGGCGCCGACGAGATCAAGGGTCTCAAGGAGATCCTCGGCTTCGACACCGACAAGACCTTCGAGGTCGCCCCCGAGGTCCTCGAGTACACCCGCGGCGCCGTCGCCAAGGGCCAGGCCGAGCACGCCGAGTGGCAGAAGTCCTTCGACGCGTGGGCCGCTGCCAACGCCGACAAGAAGGCGCTGTTCGACCGTGTCCAGGCGAAGGAGCTCCCGGAGGGCCTCGAAGCAGCGCTCCCGGTCTTCCCGACCGACAAGGCCGTCTCGACCCGTGCCGCTTCCGGCAAGGTGATCAACGCCATCGCGCCGCTGATGCCCGAGTTCTGGGGCGGTTCCGCCGACCTCGCCGAGTCGAACCTCACCACGATCGAGGGCGCCAAGTCCTTCGGTCCGGCCGAGGCCTCGACCTCGACGTGGAGCACCGACCCGTACGGCCGCGTGCTGCACTTCGGCATCCGCGAGCACGCCATGGGCTCGATCCTGAACGGCATCGTCCTGCACGGGAACACCCGCCCCTTCGGTGGCACGTTCCTCATCTTCAGCGACTACATGCGTCCGGCGGTCCGTCTCGCCGCGCTCATGCAGGCGCCGGCGATCTACGTCTGGACCCACGACTCCATCGCCCTCGGCGAGGACGGCCCGACGCACCAGCCGATCGAGCAGGTCTCGTCGCTCCGTGCGATCCCCGGTCTCGACGTCGTCCGCCCGGCCGACGCCAACGAGGTCGCGTACGCGTGGCTCGAGATGCTCAAGCACACCGACCGCCCGGCCGGCATCGCGCTGAGCCGTCAGAACCTCCCCGTGTTCGAGCGTGGCGAGGGTGACGCCTCCGGTGAGGTCTTCGCTTCGGCGAAGAACGTCGCCAAGGGTGCGTACATCCTGGCCGAGGCGCCCAACGGCACCCCGGACGTCATCCTCATCGCGACCGGTTCCGAGGTCCAGATCGCGGTCGATGCTCGCGAGCAGCTCAAGGCCGAGGGCATCAACGCCCGCGTCGTGAGCGCGCCGTCGATCGAGTGGTTCCGCGCCCAGTCCGAGAACTACCAGGACCAGGTGCTCCCGAAGGACGTCACCGCTCGCGTGTCGGTTGAGGCCGGCATCGCCATGAGCTGGCGCGACATCGTCGGCGACAAGGGCCGCAGCGTCTCGATCGAGCACTTCGGTGCCTCGGCCGACTACCAGACGCTCTTCAAGGAGTTCGGCTTCACGACGGAGCACGTCGTGGCCGCCGCGAAGGAATCGATCGCAGCTTCCTGACCTGCAAGGGCCGGGTCCGGTTTCCGGATCCGGCCCTTCTTCCGGGAGGCCCGGCTCGGTTCCGCCACGGGCCTCCCGTCCCCGAAACCCCGACTCACGGTCCTCACGGACCCGTCGATGAAAGAAGAAGAGAAACACATGGCTGAGAACACCCCCACCGCCGCCCTCTCCGCGGTCGGCGTGAGCATCTGGCTCGACGACCTCTCCCGCGAGCTCCTCGAAACCGGCAAGCTCACCGAGCTCATCGAGCAGAAGAACGTCGTCGGCGTGACGACGAACCCGACGATCTTCGCGTCCGCCCTCGCCAAGGGCGAGCGCTACGACTCGCAGGTCAAGGAGCTCGCCGCTGCGGGCACCGACGTCACCGACGCGATCTTCGCGATCACCACGCAGGACGTCGCGAACGCCTCCGACGTCATCAAGCCGATCTACGACGAGACCAAGGGCTTCGACGGCCGCGTCTCGATCGAGGTCGAGCCGGGCCTCGCGCACGACACCGCCAAGACCATCGAGCAGGCCAAGTTCCTGTTCGAGAAGGTCGGCAAGGAGAACGTCCTCATCAAGATCCCGGCGACGCTCGAGGGTCTCGAGGCGATCACCGAGGTCATCGGCGCCGGCATCTCCGTCAACGTCACCCTGATCTTCTCGCTCGAGCGCTACCGCGCCGTCATCGACGCGTACCTCGGTGGGCTCGAGAAGGCCAAGGCCGCCGGCCACGACCTCTCCAAGATCCACTCGGTCGCGTCCTTCTTCGTGTCGCGCGTCGACTCCGAGATCGACAAGCGCCTGGACGCCGTCGGCACCGACGAGGCCAAGGCCCTCAAGTCGAAGGCCGGCATCGCCAACGCGCAGCTCGCCTACCAGGTCTGGACCGAGGCGTTCGCCTCCGAGCGTGCCCTCGGCCTGCTCGAGTCCGGCGCCAACACGCAGCGTCCGCTCTGGGCCTCGACCGGTGTCAAGGACCCGTCGCTCCCCGACACGCTCTACGTGACCGAGCTCGCCGCCCCGAACACCGTCAACACGATGCCGGGCAAGACGCTCGACGCCACGTTCGACCACGGTGAGATCCACGGCGACGCCATCGCCGGCACGTTCGACCAGGCGCAGCAGGTCCTCGACCAGCTCGCCGCACAGGGCGTCGACTACGACGAGGTCGTCGCACTGCTCGAGAAGGAGGGCGTGGACAAGTTCAACGTCTCCTGGGGCGAGCTCGTCGACACCGTCAAGGCAGCGCTCGAGGGCGCCAAGTAGTGACGGTTTCCATCGCAGCCAGCGGCGACGCCGCGCGGGCCATCGAACAGGTGGTCCCGCGGCTCGTCGCTGACCTGGTGGCCTCGGGCATCACCGCCCAGGACGCCGATCTGTGGGGAACCACCGCCGAGGCCGAGGCGTCGAAGCGCCTCGGCTGGGTGGAGGCCGTCTCGGTCTCCCGCCCGCTCGTCGCCGAGGTGACCGCGCTGCGCGAGTCGCTCCGTGCCGAAGGGGTCGACCACGTCGTCCTCGCCGGCATGGGCGGCTCGTCCCTCGCACCCGAGGTCATCACGCGCACCGCCGGCGTGCCCCTCACGGTCCTCGATTCGACCGACCCCGCACAGGTCCGCGCGGCCGTGACGACCGACCTCGAGCGCACCGTGCTCGTGGTCTCGTCGAAGTCCGGCTCGACGCTCGAGACCGATTCGCAGCGCCGTGTCTACGAGCAGGCCTTCCGCGACGCCGGCATCGACCCGGCGCGCCGCATCGTCGTCGTCACCGACCCGGGCTCCGCCCTCGAGGCCGCTGCGACCGACGCCGGCTACCGCGTCTTCACCGCCGACTCCACGGTCGGTGGCCGCTACTCCGCGCTCACCGCC
Organism: Curtobacterium sp. MCLR17_043; assembly: GCF_003224215.1. Classification (NCBI taxonomy): domain Bacteria; kingdom Bacillati; phylum Actinomycetota; class Actinomycetes; order Micrococcales; family Microbacteriaceae; genus Curtobacterium; species Curtobacterium sp. MCLR17_043. The sequence continues at coordinate 59,983 of NZ_QKLH01000009.1, forward strand.
TTCGGCCTCGTGCCGTCCGGGCTCGCGGGAGCGGACATCGCCGAGCTCCTCGACGAGGCCGACGCGATCTCCGCGCTGCTCTCGGTCGACCTGGACGAGAACCCCGGGCTCGTGCTCGGTGCGGTCCTCGCGGGCACCGAGCCGCTGCGCGACAAGATCGCCATCGTGCCCGACGGCACGCACATCGTCGGTTTCGGCGACTGGGTCGAACAGCTGATCGCGGAGTCGACCGGCAAGGACGGCCGCGGCCTGCTGCCCGTCGTGCTGCACGCGGACTCCCCCGAGGTCACCGCCGGCCTGCCCGACGTCCAGGTCATCCGCCTGGTCGGTTCGCGCGAGGACGAGCGTCACGTGGCCGAGGGCGAGGTCGAGATCACCGGCACGCTCGGTGGCCAGATCCTCGTCTGGGAGTACGCCGTCGCGGTCGCCGGTCGCCTGCTCGGCATCAACCCGTTCGACCAGCCCGACGTCGAGGCCGCCAAGGTCGCGACCCGCGCGCTGCTCGACGACCGCCCCGTTCCTGCCGAGCCGGCGTTCTCCGAGAACGGCATCGCCGTCCACGCGACGCCCGGACTCGCGGTCGGTGCGACGCTCTCGGAAGCCGTGTCGGGCCTCCTGTCCGCACTCGACCCGACCGGCTACGTGTCGGTGCAGGCGTACGTCGACCGCACCACCAACAGCGGTCTCGAGTCGCTGCGCGACGCGATCGCGGCGCGCACGGAGCGCCCCGTCACCTTCGGGTACGGCCCCCGGTTCCTGCACTCGACCGGCCAGTACCACAAGGGCGGCCCCGCCACGGGAGTGTTCCTGCAGATCGTGGCCGACGAAGCGGAGGACCTGGCGATCCCGGGTCGGCCGTTCACGTTCGGGCAGCTCCTCCGGGCCCAGGCAGCCGGCGACGCGAGCGTCCTCGCCGAGCACGGCCGGCCGGTCCTCACCCTCACGACGTCGGACGTCCACGCCGCCACCGCGGCGATCGCGTCCGCCGTCTCCCACTGACTCGTAAGGAGTTCACCGACTCATGTCACCGGTGGCAATCACCCCGGAGCACAACCCGCTCCGGCTGCCGACGGATCGTCGACTGAACCGGATCGCGGGACCGAGCACGCTCATCATCTTCGGCGTGACGGGCGACCTGTCACGCAAGAAGCTGATGCCCGCGGTCTACGACCTGGCCAACCGGGGGCTCCTGCCCCCGGGGTTCGCGCTCGTCGGGTTCGCTCGTCGCGACTGGGAGGACCAAGACTTCTCCCAGCTCGTCCACGACGCCGTCAAGGAGCACTCGCGCACCCCGTTCGACGAGGACGTCTGGCGTCAGCTCGAACAGGGCATCCGCTTCGTCCAGGGCTCGTTCGACGACCCCGAGGCGTTCCGCGAGCTCAAGCGCACCGTCGACGACCTCGACGCCGAGCGCGGGACGCTGGGCAACCACGCGTTCTACCTGTCCATCCCGCCGAAGATGTTCCCGGTCGTCACCGAGCAGCTGAAGCTGTCCGGGCTGACCGAGAAGCGCGAGGGCTCCTGGAGCCGCGTGGTCGTCGAGAAGCCGTTCGGTTCCGACCTTCGCACCGCGCGCGAGCTCAACGCGATCGTCGAGAGCGTCTTCGCGCCCGACGACGTGTTCCGCATCGACCACTACCTCGGCAAGGAGACCGTCCAGAACCTCCTGACGCTCCGGTTTGCGAACCAGATGTACGAACCCATCTGGAACTCGAACTACGTCGACCACGTGCAGATCACGATGGCCGAGGACATCGGCGTCGCCGGGCGAGCCGCGTACTACGACGGCATCGGTGCGGCGCGCGACGTCATCCAGAACCACCTGCTGCAGCTCCTCGCGCTCACCGCGATGGAGGAACCCGTCTCGTTCAAGGCCGCAGACCTGCGTGCCGAGAAGGAGAAGGTGCTCTCCGCCGTCCGTCTGCCCGAGGACCTGTCGACCGCCACTGCCCGCGGGCAGTACGACGGCGGCTGGCAGGGCGGCGAGAAGGTTCTCGGCTTCCTCGAAGAGGCCGGGATGAACCCGGAGTCCGGTACCGAGACCTACGCGGCGATCAAGCTCGACATCGCCACGCGTCGCTGGCAGGGCGTCCCGTTCTACCTGCGCGCCGGCAAGCGTCTGGGTCGTCGTGTGACCGAGATCGCGATCGTGTTCAAGCGCGTCCCCGAGGACGTCTACGGCAACACGCAGTCCCCGCTCGGTCAGAACGCGCTCGTCATCCGTGTCCAGCCGGACGAGGGCGTCACGCTCCGCTTCGGCTCGAAGGTCCCCGGCGTCGGCACCCAGGTGCGCGACGTGACGATGGACTTCGGCTACGGCCACGCGTTCACCGAAGCATCCCCCGAGGCGTACGAGCGACTCATCCTCGACGTGCTCCTCGGTGACCCGCCGCTGTTCCCGCGGCACCAGGAGGTCGAGCTGTCCTGGAAGATCCTCGACCCCATCGAGGAGTTCTGGGCCACGCAGGGCCAGCCCGAGCAGTACCGTCCCGGCACGTGGGGTCCGGCATCCGCCGACGCCCTGCTCGCCCGCGACGGTCGGACCTGGAGGCGTCCGTGAAGATCGACATGCCCGACACCACGGTGTCGAAGATCCAGAAGAAGCTCGTTCGCATCCGCGAGGAGGGCGGCGCCGTCGCTCTCGGCCGCGTGCTGACCCTCATCATCTCGACGGCCCTCGGCCACGAGGAAGAGGCGATCGAGGCGGCCAACGAGGCGTCCCGCGAGCACCCGATGCGCGTCATCATCGTCTCGAAGAACAGCGGTGACACGAAGTCCCCCGGTCGCCTCGACGCGCAGATCCGCGTCGGCAGCGACGCGGGTGCGAGCGAGGTCATCGTCCTCCGGGCGTACGGCGAGACCGCGACCGACGAGGAGAGCCTGGTCACCGGCCTCCTGCTGCCGGACGCACCCGTCGTGGCCTGGTGGCCGCAGACCGCTCCCGAGCAGCCCGCGGCGTCGGCCCTCGGCCGCATCGCGCAGCGACGGATCACCGATGCGGCCGCGCAGAAGGACCCCAACGGCGCGATCGAGGCGCTCGGTGCATCCTACGTGCCGGGCGACACCGACTTCGCGTGGACCCGTCTGACCCTGTGGCGGAACCAGCTCGCCGCGGCGCTCGACCAGCCGCCGTACGAGCCGATCACCGCCGTCGAGGTCTCCGGAGCGTCCGACAGCCCGTCGACGATCCTCCTCGCCGCCTGGCTGCAGCTGCAGCTCCAGGTTCCGGTGTCCGTCGTCACGTCGCCGCGCGCGACGGGGTCGAGCGGCATCCACGGTGTGAAGCTCGTCCGCGAGTCCGGCACCATCGAGCTCGAGCGTTCCCTGGTGGACGTCGCGACGCTCTCGATGCCCGGGCAGCCGACGCACGACCTGTCGCTGCCACGCCGGAACCTGCGCGACTGCCTGGCCGAGGAACTCCGTAGACTCGACCCGGACGTCCTCTTCGGAGACGTCGTCAAGCACGGGGTGCCCCAGCTGCGCGAGACCATCGCCCGCTGATCAACACCCCACACGGTCGGGCCGCCTGTCTGGTGCAGGCGGCCCGACCGGACCGAAGGCGGTCGGACGACCGGTCGGCCGCCACGAACACGGGAGTCACGTGACCAACGAACGGCGGGTGCTCGTGCACCCGGACAAGCAGGCCCTCGGCGCTTCGGTCGCCGCACGCTTCATCACCAAGATCATCGACGTGCTCGACGAGCAGGAGCGCGCCGACATCGCGATCAGCGGTGGCTCGGTGTCCTCCCTCGTCCTCGCCGCGATCGGCCAGTCGCCGGCGCGCGAGAGCGTCGACTGGTCGAAGGTGCACGTCTGGTGGGTCGACGAGCGCTGGGTCCCGTCGGACGACGCCGACCGCAACACGATCGGCACGCAGACCGACTTCTTCGACCACGTCGACATCCCCGCGTCGAACATCCACCCGATGCCGGCGTCGGACGGGGGGCTCGACATCGAGGCCGCAGCGACCCAGTACGAGCGCGAGCTGCAGGACGCCGCGCCCGAAGGCGCCGTGGCTCCGCGCTTCGACATCACGCTGCTCGGTGTCGGCCCCGACGGGCACACCGCCTCGCTCTTCCCGGAGTTCCCACAGCTCACCGTCACCGACCGTGCCGTCGTGTCGGTCGACGACTCCCCCAAGCCGCCGCCGCAGCGTCTGACCGTCACCTTCCCGGTGATCAACGCCTCGCAGCGCGTCTGGGTGATCCTCTCCGGTGCCGAGAAGGCATCGGTCCTCGGGCTGGCCCTCGCCGGTGCGTCGATCGAGGACGTCCCCGTCGGTGGCGTGCAGGGTCGCAAGCGCACCGTCTTCTTCGTGGACCAGGACGCCGCACGCGACGTCCCCGAGAACCTGATCGCGTCGACGTACTAGACGCGCGTTCCTGACGGACGGGAGGCCCGGTGCCAGCTGGCACCGGGCCTCCCGTCCGTCTGTGGTCGCGCCCACTGCGCGCCGTGCCCGAGCGCCCGAGTCGAGGGGGCACGAACTGTCGGCCGCGGGCGCCCCAGGCGACGGTTCGTGCCACCACCGCGCTCCGCACGCGGCGTGTCCTGACCACTCGGCGAACCGCCGCTCCGCGCGGCACCTCGGCGCCGAGCGACGCCGAGCGGTCGTGACACCCCGCCGAAACGACGCCGAGTGGGCACGAACTGTCGCTTGCGGGCGCCGCAGGCGACGGTTCCCGCCACCTCGGCGTACCGCGCGCGGCGTGTCCTGACCGATCGGCGAGCCCGCCCTCCGCCCGGCACCCGGACGCGGCACCCCGGCGCCGAGCGGTCGCGACACCCCGCCGGCACGACGCCGAGTGGTCACGAACTGTTGGTCGCAGGCGCCGCAGGCGACAGAACCCGCCACCTCGGCGCACCGCACGCGGCGTGTCGTGACCCCTCGGCGAACCGTCGCTCGGCGCGCGCGGCCGGGCACCGACCTGCCGCGACTCCCCGACGGCACGACGCCGAGTGGGCACGAACTGTCGGTTGCGGCGCCTGCAACCGACGGTTCGCGCCACCACCGCGCACCGCACGCGGCGTGTCGTGACCACTCGGCGAGCGAGCCACCCGTGCCCCGGACGCACGAAGGCCCCCGCACCATCGGTGCAGAGGCCTCCGTCAGCGTGTGTGCGCTAGCTCTTCTTCGCCGCGGTGCCGCGACGCTCGCGGAGCTGCTGGAGCGCGTCCTCGAGGAGCTGCGCTGCCTCTTCCTCGGTGCGGCGTTCCTTCACGTACGCGAGGTGGGTCTTGTAGGGCTCCGTCTTGGAGACCACGGGAGGGTTCTCCTTGTCGCGCCCGGCCGGCAGACCACTCGACGGCGAGTCCACCGTCTCGGGGATCTCCTCGTCGGGCAGGTTCGCGGCGAAGTACCGCACGACCTCGTTACCCAGGGCGTCCCAGTACGAGATCGCCACGCGCTCTGCCTGGACCCCGCGGTCCTGTTCGCCCATCGGTCCCGCGCCGACGCGAGACCCTCGGATTGCACTGCCTCCGCTTGCCATGGATCAGACCCCCGCCGTGAACTTGTTGATGAGACCGAGCACGATGATGGAGACGATCCAGACCAGACCGAGGATCACCGTGATGCGGTTGAGGTTGCGCTCGGCCACGCCGGACGCACCGAGGTTGCTCGTGACCCCACCGCCGAACATGTCGGAGAGGCCACCACCGCGGCCCTTGTGCAGCAGGATGAGGAGCGTGAGCAGGAGGCTCGTGATTGCGAGCAGGACCTGCAGCACGACGGAGAGTATCGCCACGACGTACCTTTCGTGTCAGTCAGCCGTACCAGTGTACCGGCCGCGCGGAGCACGGCCGGTACCTGGACGGGAGTGGTGCGGACGACTGCCCGCGACGACGCCTGTGGACTACAGCCCGACGTGCTGACGGAACCGGGCGATGGCCGCGAACTCCTGCACGTCGAGCGAAGCGCCACCGACGAGCGCGCCGTCGATGTCGGGCTCGCGGAGGAACCCCGCGATGTTGCCCGACTTGACCGAGCCGCCGTAGAGCACTCGGGTGTCTGCAGCAGCCTGGTCACCCCAGGCTGCGGCGATGCCACGACGGATCGCCGCGCACTCGTCCTGCGCCTGCTCGGCCGTGGCGGCCTGGCCGGAGCCGATGGCCCAGACGGGCTCGTACGCCACGACGATGTCGGCGGGCTTGACCGCGTCGAGCACGACGCGGAGCTGCTCGACCGGCACGACACCGGCGCCGCGCTCCTCGCGCTGCTCGCCGGTCTCGCCGACGCACACCACGGGGACGAGGCCGTGCTTGACGGCCGCCGCGGTCTTCGCCGCGACGACCTCGTCGGTCTCACCGTGCAGCGTGCGCCGCTCGGAGTGGCCGACGATGACGTACTGGGCGTCGAGCGCTGCGAGGAACGCACCGGAGACGTCACCGGTGTAGGCACCGGAGTCGAACTGCGACAGGTCCTGCGCACCGAAGTGGATCGGCAGCTTGTCAGCCGAGATCAGCGTCTGCACGCTCCGCAGGTCGGTGAACGGCGGGAACACCGCGACCTCGACGTCGTCGAAGTCGTGCCGGGCGTCCTTGAGCGTCCATGCGAGCTTCTGCACGGTCGCGATGGCCTGGAGGTGGTCCAGGTTCATCTTCCAGTTCCCGGCGATCAAGGGGACGCGGTTCATGCTGCGTCTCCCAACGCGCGGAGGCCGATCAGTGGCGTGCGGGTCATGCGGTCCACCCCAGTGCTTCGAGACCGGGCAGCGACTTGCCCTCGAGGAACTCGAGGCTCGCACCGCCACCGGTCGAGATGTGGCCGAACTGGTCGTCTGAGAAGCCGAGCGACCGCACGGCGGCAGCGGAATCGCCACCACCGACGACGCCGAGGCCGTCGACCTCGGTCAGCGCCTGCGCGACGGTCTTCGTGCCGGCGGCGAAGGCCGGGAACTCGAACACACCCATCGGGCCGTTCCAGAACACGGTCTTCGAACCCGAGACGGCCGAGGCGAACCGCGCAGCGGTCTCCGGGCCGATGTCGAGGCCGATGCCGTCCGTACCGAACGACGAGGACTCGATGGCGTCGGCCGCCACGGTCTCGTGGTCGGCGTCGGCCGCGAAGCCGGAGGCCACCACGACGTCGGTCGGCAGGTCGATGGTGACACCGAGCTCCTTCGCCCGCGAGAGGTACTCGCGGACGACGTCGAGCTGGTCCGCCTCGAGCAGCGACTTCGCGACCCCGTGGCCCTGGGCCGCGAGGAACGTGAAGAGCATGCCGCCACCGATGCAGAGGGTGTCGACCTTCGGCAGGATGTGATCGATGACACCGAGCTTGTCGCTGACCTTCGACCCGCCGAGCACGACCGTGTACGGCCGCTCCGGGTCCTTGGTCAGGCGCTCGAGCACGCGCAGCTCGGTCTCGATCAACGAACCGGCCGCACTGGGCAGTGCGGACGCGAGCTCGTAGACCGAGGCCTGCTTGCGGTGCACGACACCGAAGCCGTCGGAGACGAAGGCGTCACCGAGGGCGGCGATGCGGTCCGCGAAGGCACCGCGCTCGGCGGCGTCCTTCGAGGTCTCCTCCGGGTTGAAGCGGAGGTTCTCGAGCAGCAGGACGTCGCCGTCCTCGAGGGCCTCGGCCGCGGCGGTCGCTTCGTCACCGACGGTCTCGCCGACGAACGTGACCTCTTTGCCGAGCAGCTCGGAGAGCCGCTGGGCCACCGGTGCGAGCGAGAACTCGGGCTTGGGCTCCCCGTCGGGGCGGCCCAGGTGCGAGATCACGATGACGCGTGCGCCGGCGTTGACGAGGGTGTTCAGCGTGGTGAGCGACGCGCGGACGCGGCCGTCGTCCGTGATGGTGCCGTCCTTGAGCGGGACGTTCAGGTCACAACGGACGACGACGCGCTTGCCGGCGAGGTCGCCGAGGTCCTCGAGGGTGCGGAGGGCCATGTGTTACAGACGCTCGCCGACGTACTCGGTGAGGTCGACGAGGCGGTTCGAGTAGCCCCACTCGTTGTCGTACCACGAGGTGATCTTCACGAGGCCGCCGATGACCTTGGTCAGGCCGGAGTCGTAGATCGAGGAGTGCGGGTCCGTGGTGATGTCGGTCGACACCAGCGGGTCCTCGCTGTAGAGCAGGATGCCCTTGAGGGGACCTTCTGCGGCCTCCTTGTAGGCGGCGTTGATCTCGTCGACGGTGACCTCGGACTTCGTCTCGAGGGTGAGGTCGGTGATCGAGCCGGTGGGGACCGGGACGCGCAGCGCGAAGCCGTCGAGCTTGCCGGCGAGCTCCGGCATGACCTGGCCGATGGCCTTGGCGGCACCGGTCGAGGTCGGGACGATGTTCAGCGCGGCGGCGCGGGCACGACGGGGGTCCTTGTGCGGGCCGTCCTGCAGGTTCTGGTCGGCGGTGTAGGCGTGCACCGTCGTCATGAGGCCACGCTCGATGCCGAACTTGTCGTGGAACACCTTGGCGAGCGGCGCGAGGCTGTTCGTGGTGCAGGACGCGTTCGAGATGATGTGGTGGTTCGCCGCGTCGTACTGGTCCTCGTTCACACCGAGCACGATGGTGACGTCGTCACCCGAGGCCGGGGCGGAGATGATGACCTTCTTGGCGCCGGCGTCGATGTGCTTCTGCGCATCGGCGGCCTTGGTGAAGAACCCGGTCGACTCGATGACGATGTCGACACCCAGCTCGCCCCAGGGGAGGTTGGCGGGGTCGCGCTCGGCGAGGACCTTGATGGCCTTGCCGTCGACGACGATGTTGTCGCCGTCGAGCTCGACGGAGACGCCGAGACGGCCCGTGATGGAGTCGAACTTCAGCAGGTTGGCGAGCGACGCGTTGTCGGTGAGGTCGTTCACCGCCACGATCTCGAGGTCGGAGCCCTTCGCGAGGGCGGCCCGGAAGAAGTTACGGCCGATGCGGCCGAAGCCGTTGATACCGATCTTGACGGTCAATGGATCTCCTGGTGAGTGTGGAGCGCCCAGGGGGCGCTGCTTTCGGGAGTCGCGCACCCTGGCGGGCCCGCGTGTGGTGGACGATACGCCCCGTAACGTCGCCGTAACGACCCTAGCAGTCGGACACTGCGTGCCCGAGCGGGATGACGGTCCGTCCGGACGGTCGCCGACCAGGCCGGGAACGGGTCCGAGAACGGGCCGGGAAACGGACGGGAGGCGCGGTGCCAGCTGGCACCGCGCCTCCCGTCCGCAGGGTCGACAGGCCCCTCTCAGGCCCCTTCGAGCTCCTCGGGAACGCTCGCTTCGGTGCCCGGGATGCCGAGGTCGGAGGCCCGCTTGTCGGCCATCGCCAGCAGGCGCCGGATGCGGCCGGCGATGGCGTCCTTGGTCATGGGCGGGTCCGCGTGCTGGCCGAGCTCGTCGAGCGACGCGTCGCGGTGCTGCAGGCGCAGCGTGCCGGCGTACTGCAGGTGGTCGGGGACCTCGTCGCCGAGGATCTCGAGCGCACGCTCGACCCGGGCGCAGGCGGCCACGGCGGCCTGCGCGGAACGGCGGAGGTTCGCGTCGTCGAAGTTGACCAGGCGGTTCGCGGTCGCGCGGACCTCGCGACGCTGGCGCATCTCCTCCCAGTCGGCGGTGGTGCGCGCTGCGCCCATGACGGTCAGCATCTGACCGATGGCCTCGCCGTCGCGGATGACGACGCGGTGCACCCCGCGGACCTCGCGGCCCTTCGCGGCGACCCCGAGACGCGACGCGGCACCGACGAGGGCCATCGCGGCCTCGTTGCCGGGGCAGGTGACCTCGAGCGCTGCGGCCCGACCCGGGTCGGTCAGGGTGCCGGAGGCGAGGAAGGCGCCGCGCCAGATGGCGGCGAGGTCCTCACGGTTGCCCGTGGTGAGGCGGTTCGGCAGCCCGCGGACGGGACGACGACGGGCGTCCATCAGGCCGGTCTGGCGGGCGAGGGTCTCCCCCGCCTCGAGCACGCGGACCAGGTAGCGGGTCCCGCGGCGGGCGGACGCGGACGAGCCCACCGACGCCTCGCTGCGCACGCCGTAGAGCTCGGCGAGGTCCTTGCGGACCCGGTGCACGATGATCCGGGTGTCGAGCTCGACCTCGACCGCGATGCGGCCCGAGATGACGTGCAGACCACCAGCGAACCGGAGGATCGTGGCCAGTTCGGCGGCGCGGACCGTGTTGCGGTTCACGGCGACCCTGGCCAGTTCGTCCTTGACCTCGGCAGTCAACGGCACAGCATCATTCCTAACGTTCGTTCAGTGGTTCCCGCAGATCCGGCGGCACGGGCGTGGGAGCGGCCGGAGGGACGGTCACTCCCGGCCGAGATCTCGGTTCTTCACACGCACGGCGACGCCAGGCATCCCGCGGAGGAGGTTCGCCAACTCGGCGACGATGGCGACCGAGCGGTGCTTCCCGCCGGTACAGCCGATGGCGATCGTAGCGTGTCTTTTGTTCTCGCGCTGGTACCCCTCGAACACCGGCTCGAGGACGGAGGCGTAGCGATCGACGAACGGACGGGCTCCGGCCTGGGCCAGCACGTAGTCCGAGACCGGCTGGTCCAGCCCGGTGTGGGGCCGCAGTTCCGGGACCCAGTAGGGGTTCGGGAGGAACCGCACGTCGGCCACCATGTCGGCGTCGGCGGGCAGACCGTACTTGAACCCGAAGCTCATCAGCGTGACCTGTACACCCACGAAGTGCTCGTCGGCGAAGTGCTCGATCACGGTGTTCGCGAGCTGGTGGATGTTGAGGTCGGAGGTGTCGATCACCACGTCGGACGCCTCGCGGAGGCCGGCGAGACGAGCCCGTTCGCGAGCGATCCCGTCGAGCAGGGTGTCCTCGCCCTGGAGCGGGTGGGGTCGGCGGACCTGCTCGAAGCGCCGGACCAGCACGGCGTCGGTGGCTTCGAGGAACAACACCCGGACCCGCGCGGAGGTGCTCGAGCGGACCTGCTCGACCGCGTGCTCGGGGTCGGTGAAGAACCGCCCGCCGCGGACGTCGACCACCGTGGCGATCTTCGGGATCTTCTCCCCCGCGCGGTCGGCCAGTTCGGTCAGCGGGGCCAGCATCTGCGTGGGCAGGTTGTCGACGACGTACCAGCCCAGGTCTTCGAGGGCCTTGCCGACGGTGGACCGCCCGGCCCCGGACATGCCGGTGACGATGAGGATGTCGTGCTGCGACGCGTGCGTGGTCGCGGTGGCGCTGTCGGTCATCTGGGAGTGGGCTCCGTCGTGGCGGCCCGGGCGCGTCGCCCGGGGAGGTCTCGGCTGCCGGACCAGGCTACCGCCCGGTGGCGGCCGGGAGGCGCGGGGTTCGTCACGACGGTCGCTGCGGACCGTCTTCGGTCACCTCGGGGACCCGCACCGGGCCTCCGGGGTGGGTGGCGGTCTGCCGGGTGGCGGTCTGCTGGGTGGCGGTCTGCTGGGTGGCTGCGTTCTCGGTCACGGTGTCCGCGATCGCGTCGGCGTCCGGTTCGGGGGCGCTGGACGCGCTCGTCGCCGGCGCGCTCGTCGGCGTCTGGGCCAGCTTCGAGACCACCGCGGCAGCGGTCGCCGGGCCGATCCCGTTCACCTCGCCGATGTCCTCGGCCGTGGCTTCACGCAGCCGGGCGACCGAGCCGAAGTGCTTCAGCAGGGCGTTGACGCGACTCGGGCCGAGACCGGGGATCTCGGACAGCCGCGACCGGACGTCGCGCTTCCGCTTGCTGCGCTGGTGGGTGATCGCGAACCGGTGCGCCTCGTCGCGGATGCGCTGGATGAGGAAGAGCGCCTCGGAGTTGCGGGGCAGGATGACCGGGAAGTCGTCGTCGGGGAGCCAGAGCTCCTCGAGCCGCTTGGCGATGCCGACCAGGGCGATGTCGTGCACGCCGGCTTCGTCCATTGCGCGCTTCGCGGCCTGCACCTGGGGCTGGCCGCCGTCGACGATGAGCAGCTGCGGGCGGTACGCGAACCGCTTCGTCGGCTTCGACCCCTCGACGACCTCGTCGGTCGTGACGTCCGGGACGTCCGGCAGCTCGGCGTCCTCGTCCAGCCGCGCCAGGCGCCGCGAGAGCACCTGGTACATGCTGTCGGTGTCGTCGGTGGTCTCGGCGATCGAGTACCGGCGGTACTGGTCCTTGCGCGGCAGGCCGTCCTCGAACACCACCATCGACGCGACGACGTTCGTGCCCTGCAGGTGCGAGATGTCGTAGCACTCCATGCGGAGCGGCGCCTCGGTCATGCCGAGGGCGTCCTGGATGTCGGCCAGTGCCGCGGCCCGAGTGGTGTAGTCGGCCGAACGCTTGGTCTTGTAGAGCATGAGCGCCTGCCCGGCGTTCTGCGCGGCCGTCCGGGCGAGCCCGGCGCGATCGCCGCGCTGTGCCGTGCTGAGCTTCGTGCCGCGCCCGTTCCGGCGCTTGCTGAGCCACTCCTGGAGCGCGTCGGCGTCCTCCGGCAGTTCGGGGACGACGACCTCGCGCGGGGGCTCGTCGGTGACGTAGACGCCCTGCACGATCTGCTCGACGAGGTCGCCCGTGGCGATGTCGAGCTCCTTGTCGACCACCCAGCCGCGGACACCGCGGATGCGGCCACCACGGACGGAGAACAGCTGCACTGCCGCGGCGAGCTCGTCCTCCGCGATGCCGAACAGGTCGAGGTCGACCGAGTCGCGGAGCACCACGGCGGACTTCTCGAGCACGGCCTCGAGCGCCTCGACCTGGTCGCGGTACTTCGCGGCCTGCTCGTACTGCATCGCGTCGGCCGAGGCCCCCATGCGCTGCCGGAGCTCGGTGATGACCCGGCGGTCGTAGGAGTTCATGAAGCGCACGAACTCCTCGACGAGCGCGCGGTGCTCCTCGATCGTGACCTTCTGCGAGCACGGGCCACCGCACTTGCCGATCTGCCCCGGGAAGCACGGACGGCCCGTCTGCATCGCCTTCTTGTACGACGAGTCCGAACAGGTGCGGATCGGGAACACCTTGATCATCAGGTCGATGGTGTCGTGCACCGCCCAGATCTTCGGGTACGGACCGAAGTACTTCGCGCCCTTGATCTTGCGGTTGCGCGTCACCATCACCCGCGGCGCTTCGTCACCCAGGGTGACCGCCATGTACGGGTACGACTTGTCGTCGCGGAACTTGACGTTGAACGGCGGGTCGAACTCCTTGATCCAGGTGTACTCCAGCTGGAGCGCCTCGATCTCGGAGCCGACCGTCGTCCACTCGACGCTGCGTGCCGTCAGGACCATGCGCCGCGTGCGCTCGTGCAGCGTCGGCAGCGGCGCGAAGTAGTTGCTCAGCCGGGCGCGGAGGTTCTTCGCCTTGCCGACGTAGAGCACCCGACCGGCTTCGTCGCGCCAACGGTAGACGCCCGGGTCGGTCGGGATCTCCCCCGCCTTCGGACGCCACGGGACGGTGTCCGCCACCTACCGAGCACCCGCCTTCTGCTTGCTCGCCTGCTTGGTCGTGCCCTGCTTCTCGTCGCCCTGCTGCTTGCCGCCCTGCTGCTTCTGGGTGGCCTGGCGTGCGCCGACCGCCTGCTGCTTGCCGACCCGGGCGTCCTGCGCGTCGAAGATCTCGCGCAGGAAGACACCGGTGTGGCTCTCCGGCACGGTCGCCACGTGCTCCGGGGTACCCGTCGCCAGGACCGTGCCACCACCGGAACCGCCCTCGGGTCCCATGTCGATCAGCCAGTCGGCGGACTTGATGACGTCGAGGTTGTGCTCGATCGTGATGACGGTGTTGCCCTTGTCGACCAGGCTCTGCAGCACGAGGAGCAGCTTGCGGACGTCCTCGAAGTGCAGACCGGTCGTCGGCTCGTCGAGCACGTAGACCGTGCGGCCGTTCGAGCGACGCTGCAGCTCGGTGGCGAGCTTGACGCGCTGCGCCTCGCCGCCGGAGAGCGTGGTCGCGCTCTGGCCGAGGCGCACGTAGCCGAGGCCCACGTCGACCAGGGTCGCCATGTAGCGGTGGATCGCCGAGATCGGCTCGAAGAACTCGGCCGCCTCGCTGATCGGCATGTCGAGGACCTCGGAGATGTTCTTGCCCTTGTAGTGCACCTGGAGCGTCTCGCGGTTGTAGCGCGCACCACCGCAGACCTCGCACGCAACGTAGACGTCGGGCAGGAAGTTCATCTCGATCTTGATCGTGCCGTCGCCCGCGCAGTTCTCGCAGCGGCCGCCCTTGACGTTGAAGCTGAAGCGGCCCGGCTGGTAGCCGCGGGTCTTGGCCTCTTGCGTCTCGGCGAACAGCTGGCGGATGCGGTCGAACACGCCCGTGTAGGTCGCCGGGTTCGAGCGCGGCGTGCGGCCGATCGGTGCCTGGTCGACGTGCACGACCTTGTCGAGCTGGTCGAGGCCCTTCACCCGGGTGTGCTTGCCCGCGATGTGCCGGGCGCCGTTGAGCTGGTTGGCGAGCACCTTGTACAGGATGTCGTTCACCAGCGTCGACTTGCCGGAGCCGCTGACGCCCGTCACCGCAGTGAACACACCGAGCGGGAAGTCCGCGTCGATCGACTTGAGGTTGTTCGCCCGGGCGCCCTGCACGGTGATGGCCCGCTTCAGGTTGACCTTGCGACGCTCGGCCGGCACCTCGATCGCGCGTCGGCCGGCGAGGTAGTCACCGGTGATCGACTCGCGGTTCTCGATGATGCCCTCGTACGAACCGGAGTGCACGACGTTGCCGCCGTTCACACCGGCACCGGGGCCGATGTCGACGACCCAGTCGGCCGTGCGGATCGTGTCCTCGTCGTGTTCGACGACGATGAGCGTGTTGCCGAGGTCCTTGAGCTTGACCAGGGTGTCGATGAGTCGACGGTTGTCGCGCTGGTGCAGGCCGATGCTCGGCTCGTCGAGCACGTACAGCACGCCCGTCAGCCCGGAGCCGATCTGCGTCGCCAGGCGGATGCGCTGCGCCTCACCGCCGGAGAGACCGCCGGCACCACGTGCCAGCGTGAGGTAGTTCAGGCCGACCTCGAGCAGGAACTCGAGGCGTGCGCGGATCTCGCGGAGGACCGCGGCGGCGATGTGCGCTTCGCGGTCGGTCAGCGTCAGCTCGTCCATGAACGAGTACGCGTTGTCGAGCGACATGTCGGTGACGTCCGCGATGCTGCGGTCGTTGACCGTCACCGCGAGCACCTCGGGCTTGAGGCGGGTTCCCTCGCACACCGGGCACGGGACCTCGCGCAGGTACCCCTGGAATCGCTGCCGCTGCGAGTCCGATTCGGCCTCGGCGAACTTGCGCTCGATGTAGGGCATGACGCCTTCGAAGCCGCTCGTGTACCGCATCTCGCGGCCGAAACGGTTGCGCCAGGAGACCGACACCTGGAAGTCCTTGCCGGTCAGGATCGACGCCTGCACCGCGGGGTCGAGCTGGCTCCACGGGGTGTCGAGCGAGAAGCCGAGCTCCTTGCCGAGGCCGCCGAGCAGCTTCTCGAAGTAGGAGTACAGCCCGCTCGTCCCGGTCCAGGGCAGCAGGACGCCGTCGCGCAACGAGGCCTCGGGGTCGCCGAGCACCAGGTCGGGGTCGACCGACATGCGCGTGCCGAGGCCGGAGCACTCGGGGCAGGCACCGAACGGCGCGTTGAACGAGAACGTGCGCGGCTCGATCTCGGTGAGCGCGAGCGGGTGGTTGTTCGGGCACGAGAGGTTCTCGGAGTAGTTCCGGACCGCTCCGGGCCCCTCGTGGTCCACCAGGTCGATGCCGACGGTGCCGTCGGTCAGGCGCAGGGCGGTCTCGAGCGAGTCGGTGAGACGACCGAGGATGTCGTCGCTCGCCACCAGGCGGTCGACGATGACCGAGATGTCGTGCTTGACCTGCTTCTTGAGCTTGGGCGGGTCGCTGAGCTGGATGCGCTCCCCGTCCACGATCGCGCGGGCGTAGCCGGACGCCGCGAGCTCCTGGAAGAGGTCGACGAACTCGCCCTTCTTCTTCGAGATCACGGGTGCGAGGACCTGGAAGCGGGTGCCGGTCTCGAACTGCATCAGCTGGTCGGCGATCTGCTGCACGGTCTGCTTGCTGATCACCTCGCCACACGTCGGGCAGTGCGGGACCCCGATGCGCGCCCAGAGCAGGCGCATGTAGTCGTAGACCTCGGTGATCGTGCCGACCGTCGACCGCGGGTTGCGGTTGGTCGACTTCTGGTCGATCGACACCGCCGGCGAGAGCCCCTCGATGAAGTCGACGTCGGGGCGGTCGACCTGGCCGAGGAACTGCCGCGCGTAGGCGGACAGCGACTCGACGTACCGGCGCTGCCCCTCGGCGAAGATCGTGTCGAACGCCAGCGAGGACTTGCCCGAGCCCGACAGGCCGGTGAACACGACGAGCGAGTCGCGCGGGATCTCGAGGTCGACGTCACGGAGGTTGTGCACGCGCGCGCCGCGCACGCTGAGCGTGGAGGTGCTGTGCGGAGCGGTCCCGCCGGGGAGGTGGAGGTCAGCGGGCTCGCCGAAGGCGTTCCGGCCCGACGTCGAGGTACCGGGGTCAGAGGTGATGGTCATCGTCGTCGATTCTACGAAGCGGCACCGACATTCGGCCGGGATGGAGGGTCAGACGAGTGCGTCGAGAGCGAACGCGACGCCGGATGCACGCTCACTCGCGGCCCAGAGCTGTGCTGCGACCGTGCGGTCGTGCGCCCGAGGTTCGGCCGCGACCACCGTGGCCGGGCCCCGGAGCTGCATCCAGCCTGCCGGGCCCCAGTACTCCCCCGAGTGCACGTCAGGACCGACGGCCGCGTGCACGAGCGGCTGGGCGCCGACGTCCTTGCCCTGGGCGACGATGCGCTGCGCCGGGCGGATCCACTCGGGTTCGGCTCTCGTCGGGCTGACGTCGGGACGGCCCGGCGACAGGCGGTCGAGCGACAGGCCGGGGTGCGCGACGACGCTCGACACGGATGAGCCCGAGTCGGCCAGTCGTTGGGCGAGCTCGAAGCCGAACAGCATCACGGCGAGCTTGCTCCTGGCGTACTGGCGGTGGCTCGAGTACCGACCGACGCCGAGCGGATCGGTCGCGTCGAGCTGGGCGAACCGGTGGGCGATCGACCCGAGGTGCACGACCCGGCCGGCTCGTCGTTCGAGCAGGGGCAGGACCCGGGCGGTCCACGCGAAGTGCCCGAGGTGGTTCGTACCGACCTGCAGTTCGGTGCCCTGCGCCGTGCTCCCCCGCGTCGACGCCCCGACGACCCCGGCGTTGTTCACGACCGCGTCGACGCCGTCGGGTTCCAGCGCGGCGAGTTCGTCGGCAGCGGCACTGACCGAGTCGAGGTCGGCGAGGTCGAGGTGGACGTGGGCGAGCGAGGCCCCGTCGACGTGCCGACGGATGCTGCGCTCGGCGGCGTCCGCCCGGCCGCGGTCGCGCGTCGCCAGCACCACACGGTGCCCCGCCGAAGCGAGCTGCTCGACGGCGTGGTACCCGAGCCCGGCGCTCGCACCGGTGACGACGACCGTGCGGGCGCCGTCAGCTGACATGTCCGGCCGACTCCATCTGGCGCAGGGCCTTCTTCAGGTCCTGCACCTCGTCGCGCAGTCGCGCCGCGAGCTCGAACTTCAGCTCCGCCGCAGCCTGCAGCATCTGGTCGTTCAGGTCGGCGATGGTGGCACCGAGCTGCGTCGCACCCTCGCCCGCGATGCCGCCGCGCTTGAGGTTCGGCGTGGGCGACCGACGGCCGTCGGTGCCGGGGCGCCCCTGCAGGAGCGCCTTCGTGTCGTCGTTCTCGCGCTGCAGGACCTCGGTGATGTCCGCGATCTTCTTGCGCAGCGGCTGGGGGTCGATGCCGCGCTCCAGGTTGTAGGCGACCTGCTTCTCACGACGGCGATCGGTCTCATCGATCGCGGTCTTCATCGAGTCGGTCATCTTGTCGGCGTACATGAGCACCTGGCCCGACACGTTGCGGGCAGCGCGACCGATCGTCTGGATGAGCGACGTCGACGAACGGAGGAAGCCTTCCTTGTCGGCGTCGAGGATCGCGACGAGCGACACCTCGGGCAGGTCGAGGCCTTCGCGCAGCAGGTTGATGCCGACGAGCACGTCGTAGACGCCCTGCCGCAGCTCGGTCAGCAGCTCGACGCGCTTCAGGGTGTCGACGTCGGAGTGCAGGTAGCGGACGCGCACACCGGCGTTCCCGAGGAAGTCGGTGAGTTCCTCCGCCATGCGCTTGGTCAGCGTGGTGACGAGGACGCGTTCGTCCTTCTCGACCCGCTGCTTGATCTCCTCGAGCAGGTCGTCGATCTGGCCGTCGCTCGGCTTGACCACGATCTCGGGGTCGATCAGGCCGGTCGGGCGGATGATCTGCTCGACCACGCTGTCGGTGACCCCGAGCTCGTAGCGCCCGGGGGTGGCCGACAGGTAGACCTTCTGCCCGACGCGCTCGAGGAACTCCTCCCACTTCAGCGGGCGGTTGTCCATCGCGCTCGGCAGGCGGAACCCGTGCTCGACGAGGGTGCGCTTGCGCGAGGCGTCGCCCTCGTACATCGCGCCGATCTGCGGCACGGTGACGTGCGACTCGTCGATGACGATCAGGAAGTCGTCGGGGAAGTAGTCGATGAGGCAGTGCGGCGCCTCGCCCGGACCACGGCCGTCCATGTGCCGCGAGTAGTTCTCGATGCCCGAGCAGAACCCGATCTGCTCCATCATCTCGATGTCGAACGTGGTGCGCATCCGGAGGCGCTGGGCCTCGAGCAGCTTGCCCTGACCCTCGAGCTCGGCGAGCCGTTCCGCGAGTTCTTCCTTGATGGAGGCGATCGCGCGGTGCATCACGTCGGTGTCCGCGACGTAGTGCGAGGCCGGGAAGATCGACACGGCGGGCAGGTCGTCGATGACGTTGCCGGTGAGCGGGTGCAGCGAGGAGAGCGCCTCGATCTCGTCACCGAACATCTCGATGCGGATCGCGTGCTCTTCGTACATCGGGATGATCTCGATGGTGTCGCCGCGCACCCGGAACGTTCCCCGGGCGAAGTCGACGTCGTTGCGCTGGTACTGCATGGCGACGAACTTGCGGACGAGCTGGTCGCGGGAGATCGTCTGGCCCACGTGGAGCGCGACCGATGCGTTCATGTACTGCTCGGGGGTACCGAGACCGTAGATGCAGGAGACAGTGGACACCACCACGGTGTCGCGACGGCTGAGCAGCGAGTTCGTCGTGGAGTGCCGGAGTCGTTCGACCTCGGCGTTGACCGAGGAGTCCTTCTCGATGAAGGTGTCCGTCTGCGGGACGTACGCCTCGGGCTGGTAGTAGTCGTAGTACGAGACGAAGTACTCGACCGCGTTGTTCGGCATCAGGCTGCGGAACTCGTTGGCGAGCTGGGCCGCGAGCGTCTTGTTGTGCGCGAGCACGAGCGTCGGCCGCTGCACCTGCTCGATGAGCCACGCGGTCGTCGCCGACTTGCCGGTACCGGTCGCACCCAGCAGCACGACGTCGGTCTCACCGGCGTTGATCCGCCCGGCGAGTTCCGCGATGGCCGCGGGCTGGTCGCCACTCGGCGAGTACTCGCTGATGACCTCGAACGGACGCACCGCTCGGGTCGGTTCGATCGCAACACCCATGGGGACAACGGTAGTCGGCACCCCTGACACCGAGGACCGCTGCTCGCCCTCGGCGTACTGTCCGCTGCAAGCAGGCTCCAAGTCGACTGATGGTCAACGGGCATACCGTCCGATCCGTTCAGTCACCCGACTCCTTCCCACTCCCCCGAAGAGGCCTCATGACCACGGCGACCCCGGCCGCACCGATCAAGGGCACCCCGTTCCGCGGACGCATCCGCGGACGCGTGCTCGTCCTGCTCTGCTGCATGTACGCGATCTCGTACATCGACCGGACGAACATCTCGACGGCGCTGCCGCACATCACCGAGGAGTTCGGGTTCAACGAGGCGACCGCCGGTCTCATCGTCTCCGCGTTCTCGTTGCCGTACGCACTGCTGCAGGTGTTCGGCGGCACGATCAGCGAGAAGTTCGGCCCGCGCCGGGCGCTCTTCGTCATCACGGTGATCTGGGGCGTCGCGACGCTCTGGACCGGGTTCGCGGTCGGCTTCTGGACCCTCTTCGCCGCACGGGCCCTGCTCGGGCTGAGCGAGGCCGCCGCGTTCCCGACCGCCACGCAGGCGATGAGCCGGTGGGTCCCCCGCGACCGGAACGGCTTCGCCCAGGGCGTGGTGCACTCCGCGGCACGGCTCGGCAACGCGCTGGCCCCGCTCATCGTCGCGTGGGTGATCGGGGCGACGGGCAGCTGGCGCTGGGCGTTCTTCGCCACCGCGGTGCTGTCCCTGGCGTGGGCCGTCGTCTGGTTCGTCTGGTTCCGGGACAAGCCCGAGTCCGCGAAGGGCATCACGCAGGTCGAGCTCGCCGAGCTCCCGCCGGTCGAGACCCGCGCGACCCGTCCCCCGGTGCCGTGGCGGCAGATGGCGAAGCAGATCCTGCCGGTCACCTTCGTCGACTTCGGGTACGGCTGGACCCTCTGGGTGTTCCTCACGTGGCTCCCGACGTTCCTCAGCTCCACCTACGGCCTGGAGATCGGCGACTTCGCCCTGTTCACCACCCTCATCCTGCTGGCCGGTGTCGTCGGGGACACGGTCGGCGGGATGCTGAGCGACCGCATCATCCACCGCGGCGGGAACACCCGGAACGCCCGCCGGACCATCCTGGTGATCGGGCTCGGCGGCTCGCTCCTCTGCCTCATCCCGCTCGTGATCGGGCAGGGCCTGCTCGTCGCGACGATCTCGCTGGCCCTGTCGTTCTTCTTCCTCGAGCTCTGCAACGCCAACCTCTGGGCGATCCCGATGGACGTGGCGCCGCAGTGGTCCGGCACGGCCTCGGGCTTCATGAACACCGGGTTCGGCATCGCCGGTGTCGTCTCGCCCATCGTGTTCGGTCTGCTCATCGACGCCTCCGGCTGGCAGGTGCCCTTCGCGCTCTCCTGCGTCCTGCTCGGAGCCGCGGCCGTCGTCGCGTGGTTCATGAAGCCCCAGCGGCTGACCTCCACCGACGGCGTGCTCGAGATCGGCACCCCGAAGGCCGAGCAGCGCCCGGCCTGACAGCCGACATCCGGAACGTGCGCCGGCCCTGGTGGTGCGCACGCGACGGCCGGGAGGCACGGGTCGAGCCCGCCACGTGCCTCCTGGCCGACACGCCACGCGTCCACCGCTCCGCACGGCTTGTGCGAGGCGGCGCTCAGCGCGCCGCGCGCCGCCCGACGTCGTCGGTCTCGCCGACGAGGGCGTCGTCCGGCTCCACCGGCTCCGGCGACCGCTGCGGCACCCCCGCGCCCGCGGACCGACGCGCCCGCGCCGCTCGTGACGCCCGAGAGGACAACGACGGCCGCCCGGTCAACGGCACGCTGAGGGGCGTCCACCGGAACAGCTCGGTCACCGCGACGGACAGCACCAGCACGAGCACGTAGGTGACAAGGGTGAGCCACGGCCGTGGCACGACGGCCTCGAGCCAGCTGTCGCCGTAGAGCAGGATCCAGATGACGAACGGGTGGCTCAGGAAGATGCCGAACGAGCGATCGGAGGCGTAATCGACGAACCGGGCGGTCCGGCTCCCGGGGCGCCGTCGATCCGCCCAGGCCGCGCCGATCGCCAGGAACCCGACGAACACCGCGGTGCTCCAGACCACCTGGACCGGCTGCAGCGGCGTCCCCGCGGCGTAGAGGGACTGCCCGAGGCCGACCTGCAGCGCCCACACACCGAGGGTGAGCCCACCGACGCCGGCGAACGCCCACAGGACCGAACGGCGGTGGACCCGGATGAACCGCAGGAACGCGTCCGCGTGGTCGGCGGCGATCGCCCCCGAGACGATGAAGAAGACGTACGAGAAGAAGAACTGCTTCTGGTACCCCTGCATCCACGCGTCGCTCGCCGGGAAGTACTTGTACCCGGCGAACACCACCAGCTGGACCAGGAACGCCACGACCAGCACGGTCACGTGGTGCCCACGGGTCCGGCGCACCAGCCAGACGATCACCGGCAGGAGCAGGTACACCTGCATCGTCACGAGCAGGAAGTACAGGTGGTACCACGAGGTGCCGGTGACGATGCCCTCGGCCGCGGTGCGCACCAGGTCGGGGACGTCGCCACGGCGGGTGGGACTCAGCAGCCACGCCGCCGCGACGTAGACGAACGACCACGCCAGGTACGGCACGCCCACGAGCAGGAACCGCTTCGGCCAGAACTGTGCCATCGGCCTCGGGCGCAAGGTGTAGCTGTACACGAGCACGAACGCGGTCAGCGAGAAGAAGACCAGCCGGGTGAAGTGCAGCAGGGCGAGCAGCGCGTTCAGCCCGACGTCGTCGGTGGCGGCGGTGTGGCTCGTGGTGTGCACCCCGATCACGCACGCGAACGTGAGGATGCGGAGCACGTCGACCTCGTACAGGTGCCGGGGCTTGCCCTCGGCCGTACGCGTCGGCGTCTGCACCCCCGGCTCCTCACCGGTCGATGCCGGGGACACGCGTGATGGTCCGTTCACGATGGTCGGGCCATGGTCCGGACCTTCGCGCGCTGCACCTTGCCGGTGGGCGCGCGCGGCAGGTCGGGCACGACGATGACCTCGACCGGTCGGCGGAACCGGGTCAGGTGCGCCTCGGCCCGGGCCACGAGGTCAGCCACGAGGGCTGCGTGGTCGACGGGTTCGTCGGGCTGCGGGATCACGTAGGCAATCGGGACGGCACCGAGCACGTCGTCGGGGCGGCCGACGACGACCGCCTCGAGCACGCGTGGGTCGCCGAGCAGGACGTCCTCGACCTCGGACGGGTAGACCTTCTCGCCACCGCGGTTGATGACGTCGTCGGAGCGTCCGGCCAGTGACACCCAGCCGTCGGTGCTGACGGAGCCGACGTCACCGGTGTGGAGCCAGCCGTCGGCGTCGAACCGCTCGGACGCGCGACCACCCAGGTAGCCCCGCACGATCCCCTCGCCCCGCACCCACAGCGCACCGATCTCGCCGGCGGGCAGCACCGAGCCGTCCTCGCCGCGGACCTGTACCTCGGACCCGACCGGCACCCCGACGGTACCGGGCCGGGCCGGTTCGTCGAGCGGCGTCGCCGTGATCTGCGAGGCACCTTCGGTCATGCCCCAGCTCACGACGAGCGGCACGTCACCGAGGGCGGCGCGCACCGGGTCGGGCAACGGCGCCGACGCGCTGCGCACGAACCGCAGGCCCGGCGGGAACTCGAGCGGCCCGGTCTTCGCCAATACGGCCAGGACGGCCGGGACGGCGTTCAGCCAGGTGATCCGTCGTTCCGCGAGCAGGTCCCAGAACCCGGTACGACGGAAGCGCCGGTCGAGCACGAGGGTCGCGCCGGCGACGAGCGTCGCAAGCAGTCCGACCACCTCGGCGTTGACGTGGAACAGCGGCAAGGAGTTGAACCCGCGGTCGTCCGGCACCAGCCGGTTGTGCTGCGCGATGGCCCGGGCGACGAACAGCAGCTGCGTCTCGGGCAGCTCGACGCCCTTCGGCGTGCCGGTCGACCCGGAGGTGAACAGCACGACGGACCCCTGGCCCGGCGCGTGCGGGCTGTGGGCGGGCAGGTCGCCGTCACGGACGGCGGTCGGGAGGAACGTGACCGGGTCGATCCCGCTCGCCGGTGCCCCGGGGACGGTCGCGTCCACCGCGCGGTCCGACACGACGATGGACGCTCCGCCGATGAGGTCGGCGAGACGGCCGGGCTCGGTGGCCGGCTGGCCGGTGTCGACGGGGATCGCGCGGCGACCGGAGGCGACGGCGCTCAAGTGCACGACCGCGAACGCGAGCGGGTCACCCACGTCGACCAGGACGGCACCCGACGGGGCGACGCCGATCGCGTCGAAGGTCCGCGACCAGGCGGTCACCGCGTCGTCGAGCGCGCGGTAGGTGAGGACGCGCTCCGAGCGGGCGTCCTCGAGGAAGTGGCGCACGCCCCCGTCGGCCGCACGGGCCCGGATGAGCGAGCGCAGGTTGGGTTCATCACGAACGGGCTGCACGCAGGAAGGCTATTGCGCGACGCTATGAGCGGACGGAGGGAACAGCGGGATCTGTGGAGAACCGGTGCAGCATCCACTGCCACAGCGGGAGCATCCGGGGGACGCCGTCACGGGTGAGCGGCGTCGAGTCCTTGATGATCAGGGAGTGCGCCTTGCCCTCGCCGCCGAGGTCGGTGAGGATCGCGTGCGGGTCCGCTCCGGCGAGTGGCGGTGCGGTGTCCGTCTCGAACGGCCCGGACACACCGCTCAGCCCGAGGACGTCCCACGAACCGGTGATGCGGGGGCCGAACGTGTCACGGACGTCGTCGATGGCGTACATCCGGTCCACCGGTGTCCGGCCCGGGCGGTCCATCCACGCTGCGTGCGCCGGTCCGCGGGACTCCACGGGTGACGAGAACATCAGCGCGCCGTGGACACTGCGGATGTGGGCGATGTACGCCGCCTCTCCGCCGCCCTGCGAGTGCCCGGCCACGACGATGTCGTTCCAGACGATGCGGTCGTCGCCCTGGACGAACCGCCCCCAACCGCCGTCGGGGTCGTGGTCGTCGAGGTACGCGACGGCGTCCCGGAAGCGCGAGACGATCGACCCGGCCGGACTGACCGCACTGAACGCCGAGGGCCGCGTGCCGTCGAAGCGGTTCCGCTGCACCATGCCGTAGCAGCGTGCGTCGGCCTCACACGTGCCGGACAGGGTGCGGCCCAGGTTCCAGTAGTCGAGGCCGAGCACGTGGTACCCGTCAGCCAGGGCGGCTCCGAGGAACCGCTGGTACTCCGCGGGACGGGATCGGGTCGCGGGCAGGAACAGCAGGAGCGGACCGTCGGCCGAGGTGCGCGCGGCGAAGTCGTCCCGGTTCGGCGTGAGCCGCTCACCGTTCACCGTTCCGAGCCGGAACCGGTGGAACTCTCCCTCGGGCCCGTGTTCGTCACCCGACGGCCGCTCGTGCACCGCGACCCGGCCGTTGTCCGCCACTCGCTGGGCACCGAGGACGTTCGCGGCGACGAGCGACGCGCCCCCGATCGCCACGAGGACGATCGCGGCGAGGACGAGCAGCAGGCGGTGGTTCATGGAGTGATCCGCGCCCACACCTCGTCAGCGGAGCGGATCGTCTGCTCGAGCGTCCCGGTGGCGTCGACGACGTGGTCGGCGAGGGCGAGACGGTCGGCGTCGCTCGCCTGGGCGGCGACGCGACGCTCGGCCTCGTCACGGGGCATCCCGCGGTGCTCGACGAGCCGTTCGATGCGCTGCGCCGCGGGGGAGTCGACCACCACGACGGCGTCGAACCGGAGCGGACGCGAGCCGCGAGCCTCGGCGAGCAACGGCACGTCGTAGACCACCACGGCGTCGGGGTCGGCTGCCTCGGCGGCGTCGAACGCCTGCTGCGCGAGCCGCCAGACCTCGGGGTGCGTGATCGCTTCGAGGTCCTTCCGCGCCGCGGGGTCCGCGAACACGATCGACCCGAGCGCCGGCCGGTCGAGGGAACCGTCGACGGCGATCACCGACGGACCGAACCGCTCGGCGACCTGTGCCAGGCCCGGGCTGCCCGGTGCCACGGCGTCCCGAGCCAGTCGGTCGGCGTCGACGACGACGGCCCCGTGCTCGGCCCAGCGCCGGGAGACCGTCGACTTGCCCGCGGCGATGCCGCCCGTGAGTCCGATGATGTGCACGGCAACAGGGTAACGACCCCGATGCCCGGAAACGCCGGAAGCCCGGCACCCTGTCAGGGGTGCCGGGCTTCCGGTCGGGACGAACCGCTCGATCAGTTGTTGGTCGAGCTGAGCTTCTCGCGGAGTGCAGCGAGCGACGCGTCGTCGGCCAGGGGGCTCGCGCCACCCGTCTCGCCGGCGAACGACGAGGTCGACGACGACGAGGAAGCCGTGGCCGGGAGGTCGAAGCCACCCTGCGCCTCGTCGGCGATGGTCTTCGCGACCTGCGCCTTGTGGGCTTCCCAACGCCCCTGGGCGGCCGCGTACTGGCCCTCCCACTCGGTGCGCTGCGTGTCGTAGCCCTCGAGCCACTCGTTGGTCTCCGGGTCGAAGCCCTCGGGGTACTTGTAGTCACCCTTGTCGTCGTACTCGGTCGGCATGCCGTAGAGCGCCGGGTCGAACTCGTCGCTCTCCGGGTCGACGCCCTCGTTCGCCTGCTTGAGGCTGAGCGAGATGCGGCGACGGTCGAGGTCGATGTCGATGATCTTGACGAAGACCTCGTCGTTGACCGAGACGACCTGCTCGGCGAGCTCGACGTGCTTGTTCGAGAGCTCCGAGATGTGAACGAGGCCCTCGATGCCGTCGGCAACGCGGACGAAGGCACCGAACGGGACGAGCTTCGTGACCTTGCCCGGTGCGATCTGACCGATCGCGTGGGTGCGGGCGAAGACCTGCCACGGGTCCTCCTGCGTCGCCTTGAGCGAGAGCGACACGCGCTCGCGGTCCAGGTCGACCTCGAGGATCTCGACGGTGACTTCCTGACCGACCTCGACGACCTCGCTGGCGTGCTCGATGTGCTTCCAGCTGAGCTCGGAGACGTGGACGAGGCCGTCGACGCCGCCGAGGTCCACGAACGCACCGAAGTTGACGATCGAGGACACGATGCCCTTGCGGACCTGGCCCTTGTGGAGGTTGTTGAGGAACGTCGTCCGGGACTCGGACTGCGTCTGCTCGAGGAGCGCACGGCGCGACAGGACCACGTTGTTGCGGTTCTTGTCGAGCTCGAGGATCTTGGCCTCGATCTCCTGACCGAGGTACGGCGTGAGGTCGCGGACACGACGGAGCTCGATGAGCGAGGCGGGGAGGAAGCCACGGAGGCCGATGTCGACGATGAGACCGCCCTTGACGACCTCGATGACCGTCCCGGTCACGACGCCGTCGGACTCCTTGATCTTCTCGACGTCGCCCCACGCACGCTCGTACTGCGCGCGCTTCTTCGACAGGATGAGGCGGCCTTCCTTGTCCTCCTTCTGGAGAACCAGGGCCTCGACCTCGTCGCCGACCTCGACGACCTCGTTGGGGTCGACGTCGTGCTTGATCGAGAGCTCGCGCGAGGGGATGACGCCCTCGGTCTTGTAACCGACGTCGAGGAGGACCTCGTCGCGGTCGATCTTCACGACGGTGCCGGAGATGAGATCACCGTCGTTGAAGAACTTCAGGGTCTTCTCGACCTCGGCCAGGAAGTCATCAGCCGAACCGATGTCGTTGATGGCGACCTGCTTAGGAGCCTTGGTCGTAGTGGTTGTCATGTAGAGATTGCTCCGAACGGACATGAGTCGGGCCATGGCGTGCGGGGACTCGGCCCCCGTGGTGCACCGCCGTGGCGATTGATTGAGTGGCGCGGATTGCGCCGCACAAGTCTAACCGCACCGGCGGAGGCCCCACAACCGGGCGTGTCGACGGCGCGTCACCCGACCAGGGCGGTCCGCAGGGTGTCGAGGCCGATGCTGCCGAGGGAGAGCGCACGGTGGTGGAACGCCTTCAGGTCGAAGTCGGCTCCCTCGCGGGCGGCGACCTCGTCGCGGATGGACTCCCAGACGCGCTGACCCACCTTGTACGAGGGGGCCTGCCCCGGCCACCCGAAGTACCGGGCGACCTCGAACCGGACGAACGCGGGGTCCATGTTCACGTTCTGCCCCATGAAGTCGAGCGCGTACTCCCACGTCCAGCCGCCGCCGTCGGGGTTCGTCTTCTGCAGGTGCACGCCGATGTCGAGCACGACGCGCGCCGCCCGCATCCGCTGCCCGTCGAGCATGCCGAGCCGGTCGCCGTCGTCGTCGAGGAACCCGAGCTGCTCCATCAGCCGTTCGGCGTACAGCGCCCAGCCCTCGACGTGCCCGGAGGACCCGGACAGCTGCCGGCGCCACGTGTTCAGTTCGCCGCGGTTGTAGACGCCCTGGCTGATCTGCAGGTGGTGTCCGGGAACACCCTCGTGGTAGACCGTCGTCTTCTCGCGCCAGGTGCCGAACTCGGTGACGCCCTCGGGCACGGACCACCACATGCGGCCGGCACGGGAGAAGTCGTCGGAGGGACCGCTGTAGTAGATGCCGCCCTCCTGCGTGGGGGCGATCCGGCACTCCAAGCGACGGATCGGGTCAGGGATGTCGAAGTAGGTCCCGGCCATCGCGGCGATCGACGCGTCGCTCGTCTCCTGCATCCACCGCTGCAGGGCGTCGGTGCCGTGCAGGATCCGGGACGGGTCGGTGTCGAGCACCTCGATCGCCCGGGCGACGCTCGCACCGGACTCGATGCGGTCGGCGATGCGCTCCTGCTCGTCCCGCATGCGCGCGAGTTCCTCGAGGCCCCACTCGTACGTCTCGTCGAGGTCGACGACCGCGCCGAGGAACCGGCGCGAGTGCAGCTCGTAGGCCTCGCGACCGACGGCGTCGACGGGGGTGGCGAGCGGCAGCAGCTCGTGCTCCAGGAACTGGCCGAACGAGCGGTAGGCCGCCGCGGCGACCTCGGCACCGCGGTGCAGGTCTGCTCGGAGCGTCTCCGGCACGGGGCCGTCGCCCTCGAACGCCGCGGAGTCGGCCAGCTGACGGAACATCCCGCCCTCGGCGCCGGTTCGCGCCGCCTGCTCGGCGATGAGCGCGACCTGGCGCTTCGCCGGGGTGACGTCCTCGCGGGTGCCCTCGAGCAGGGTCTCACGGATGCCCTCGAGCGCGTCGGGCAGCGCGTGCAGTCGGCTCGCGATGTCCTGCCAGTCACCCTCGGTCGCGGTCGGCATCAGGTCGATGATCTCGCGGACCGACTGCGCCGGGCTCGCGATGACGTTGAGGTCACGGAGGTGCAGCTTGCGCTCGTACGACTCCTGCACCAGGTCCAGCTCGGCCCCGAGGTCGGCCTTCGTCACCTGGTCCACCGAGTCGACGGCGGGAGCGGCGTCGAGCGCACGCTTCGCACCGCGCGCGGCCTCGGCCATCGCGGCGGCGCCGGCGGGCGAGGTGTCGCCGTACTCCCCCGTGCGCCCCGGGACGCCGATGTACGTGGCGGTCGTCGGGTCGAGGTCGACGAGGGTGGTGACCCAGTCCTCGGCGACGCGGTCGACGGCGGACGGCTGGCGGACAGGACGCTCTTCGCTCATGCCCCGACCCTACCGACCCGCGGGTCGGCAGGACTCCCGAGCCACCCGGGTCAGTGGGCGGCGCTCTCCCAGTTCGGCCCCACACCGACCGAGACGTCGAGCGGGACGGTCAGCTCGGCTGCGCTGCCCATCCGGGTGCGGAGGATCTCCTCGACACGCTCCTGCTCCCCGGGCGCGACCTCGAGGATGAGCTCGTCGTGCACCTGGAGCAGCAGGTGCGACTGCAGCTCGCCTTCGCGCAGGTCGTCGGCGACCCCGAGCATCGCGATCTTGATGATGTCGGCGGCCGACCCCTGGATCGGGGCGTTCAGCGCGGCGCGTTCGGCGTTCTCGCGCAGGACCCGGTTCGGGCTCTTCAGGTCGGGGAACGGGCGACGGCGACCGAAGATCGTCTCGGTGTAGCCGTCCTCGCGCGCCTGCTCGACGACGTTGCGCAGGTAGTCGCGCACGGCACCGAAGCGGGCGAAGTACTCGGTCATCAGGGTGCGGGCCTCGGACTGCTCGATGCGCAGCTGCTTCGACAGACCGAAGGCGCTCAGCCCGTAGGCCAGGCCGTAGGACATCGCCTTGACCTTGGTGCGCATCTCGTTGGAGACCTCGGACGGGTCGACGCCGAACACCCGGGCGCCGACGAAGCGGTGCAGGTCCTCGCCCTCGTTGAAGGCCTGGATCAGCCCCGGGTCGCCGGAGAGGTGCGCCATGATGCGCATCTCGATCTGCGAGTAGTCGGCGGTGACGAGCGTCGTGTACGGCTCGGCGACCGCGAACGCCGACCGGATCCGGCGACCGACGGCCGTCTTCACCGGGATGTTCTGCAGGTTCGGGTCGGTCGACGAGACCCGGCCGGTGCTCGTACCGGTCTGCTCGTAGCGGGTGTGGATGCGCCCGTCGACCACGGCGGCGTCGAGCGTGTCGACGATCTGCCGGAGCTTCGTGGCGTCGCGGTGCTGCAGCAGGAGCCCGAGGAACGGGTGCGGGTGCTGATCCTGCAGGTCGGCCAGGCTCGCGGCGTCGGTCGAGAACCCGGTCTTGGTCTTGCGGGTCTTCGGCATCGCGAGCTCGGTGAACAGGACCTCCTGCAGCTGCTTCGGCGATCCGAGGTTGACCTCGTGCCCGATCTCGGCGAAGGCCTGCTGCGCGAGTTCGGCGGCGCGCTCCCCGAGTTCCTTCGACAGGCCGGTCAGCACCGGGCGGTCGATGCCGACGCCGATGGTCTCCATGCCCGCCAGCACCGACACGAGCGGCAGCTCGATGTCGTCGAGGACCTGCAGCGAGGACGCGTCGATCCGGGCGCGCAGGGCCGTGGTGACGCGGAGCACGAACCACGCGTGCACCCCGACGTTGACCGGGTCGGTCTCGGGGACCAGCTGGTTCGGGTCGGCCGTCGGCAGTTCTTCGCCGAGCTCCTGGTAGACGAGGTCGGACAGCGGCTGTCCCTGCTTGCCGGGCTGCGCGAGCCACCCCATGATCCGTGCGTCGCCGGCGATGCCGTTCACGACGAAGCCGGCGGTGCCGAGCGCCTTGATCGCGGCCTTGGCGTCGTGGAAGTGCTTCGGGGCGTCGGAGGCGAACCAGGCCGAGAGCTGCTCGTAGTCCTTCGCGCCGCTGCCGCCCGGCACCAGCACGGCGTCGTCGTGGGTCGCGATGCCGATGGCGCTGAGGCGCCCGTCGATGACCTCGACCGCGACGCCGTAGCCGTTCGCCGCCTCGGTCGCGTTGCGGCGCTCGAGCCAATAGCCGAGCTCTTCGTCGATCAGGGTCTTGACGGGCGGCGGGGTCGGCGCGCCGTCGGTGACGGTGCCCTCGGCCGCCGGCTCGGCCGGGTCGCCCGATCCGGCCACCTTGAAGACGCGGTCGAGCAGCGTGCGGAACTGCAGCTTGGCGAAGAGCTCGCGCACCGCGGTCTCGTCGACCGGGCGGAGCGCGACGTCGGCGGGACCGACGGGCAGCTCGACGTCGGTGACCAGGCGGTTGAGCCGGCGGTTCCGGATCGCCCGGTCCCGCTGCTCGCGCAGGTTGTTGCCGACGACGCCCTTGATCTCGTCGGCGTGCTCGAGGACGCCGTCGAGCGACCCGTACTGGGTCACCCACTTGACCGCGGTCTTCTCGCCGACCTTGTCGATGCCGATCAGGTTGTCGCTGGTCTCGCCGACCAGGGCCGCGATGTCCGGGTACTGGTGGGGCTCGATGCCGTAGCGCTCGTAGACCTTGTCGCGGTCGTAGCGGGTGAGCTCGGAGACACCGCGGACGGACGGGTAGAGCAGCGTGACGTCGTCGTTGACGAGCTGGATCGAGTCGCGGTCACCGGAGACCACGTAGACCGTGAAGCCCTGGTCGGCACCCTGCTTGGAGAGGGTCGCGAGGATGTCGTCGGCCTCGTAGTCCTCTTTCGTGACGGTGGTGATGCCCATCGCCTCGAGCGCCTGCTGCAGGAGCGGGATCTGGCCCTTGAACTCGGCCGGGGTCTCGGAGCGGGTGCCCTTGTACTCGGCGTACTCGCGGGTGCGGAACGAGAACCGGGAGATGTCGAACGCCACCGCCAGGTGGGTGGGCTTCTCGCGCTGCAGCAGCATCAGCAGCATCGAGATGAATCCGTGGATCGCGTTGGTGTGCTGCCCCTCGCGGTTCACGAAGCTGTCGACCGGCAGCGCGTAGAAGGCCCGGAAGGCGAGCGAGTGGCCGTCGATGACCATGAGGGTAGGCTTTGCGGAGTCCGACACCCGGACAGCCTACCGACGCCCGCTGACACGGAAGGTCGACGCAGACCGTGACCGACGACACCACATCGACCACGATCGATCCCCGCCTCGACGAACGCGGCATGGGCGAGCTGGCCGAGAAGATGGGCATGGTCATCACCGAGCTCTCGGCCGAGCGGGCGGTCGGTTCGATCCCCGTCGAGGGCAACCGCCAGCCGGTCGGCCTGCTGCACGGCGGTGCCTACGTCGTCCTCGCGGAGAGCCTCGGTTCGATGGCCGCGAACGTGCACGCCGGGCCCGGCCGCTACGCCGTCGGCATCGAGCTCAGCGCCTCGCACTCCCGGAGCGCCACGAGCGGCATCGTCACGGGCACGTGCACCGCCATCCACCTGGGCGGCACGCTCACAACCCACGAGATCGTCCTGACCGACGACCAGGGTCGCCGGTGCTCTACCGTCCGGATCACGAACATGATCCGCGAGCGTCGCTGACCGACTGACCGAGGACTCAGTCCTCGGGCGGCCGCTGCAGCAACAGGCGGGCGTCGCCGAACCCGAGCCTCCGGTAGAGCCGCTCGCCGTCCACGCTCGAGTGCACCGACGTCCGCTCCACGCCGAGTTCGTCGGCGAGCTCGAGCAGGGCCGTGACGAGCCGTCCGGCGACGCCGGAACCGCGCAGCTCCGGGTGCACGTATACCGTCTGCAGCTCGGCGGCGAACCGGTCACCGTCGACGTGCGGCGCCGGCGGTCGCGGGTTGACCGCCAACCACGCAATGCCGAGCACCACGCCGTCCCGCTCGGCGACCACGCACCGGTGCGACTCCCGGTGACGGGCGGCGAAGTCCGTCATCGCCCTGCGGTACTCCCCCGGCGTCTGCACCGGTGAGCGGCCGTCCTCGTCGACGCTCCACCGCCACCGCAGGTCCGCCACCGCCGGCATGTCGTCAGGCCGGGAGGCCCGGATCACCACGTCGTCCATGCCTCCAGCCTGCCAGGTGGTCGCGGCACACGCCCCGCTCCCGGACGCAGGAACGCCGCCGACCCCAGGGGGTCCGGCGGCGTTCCGTGAGCGACGGTGGTGCGCTGACTACTTCTTGGCGCTGAGCTGCTCGATGATCGCCTTCGCGACGTCGTGCATGGTCAGGCGGCGGTCCATCGAGGCCTTCTGGATCCAGCGGAACGCCTCGGGCTCGGTGAGGCCCATCTTCTCGTTCAGCAGGCCCTTGGCGCGGTCGACGAGCTTGCGGGTCTCGAAGCGCTCGACGAGGTCGGCGACCTCGGCCTCGAGCGTGATGATCTGCTGGTACCGCGAGAGGGCGATCTCGATCGCGGGGAGCAGGTCGTTCGGGGTGAAGGGCTTGACCACGTAGGCCAGCGCTCCGGCCTCGGTCGCACGCTCGACGAGGTCCTTCTGGCTGAACGCCGTCAGCAGGACGACGGGCGCGATGTGGTTCTTGGACAGCTTCTCGGCTGCGGAGATGCCGTCGAGCTGGGGCATCTTGACGTCCATCACGACGAGGTCGGGGCGGAGGTCGGTCGCGAGCTGGACGGCGGTCTCACCGTCACCGGCTTCACCGACCACGTCGAACCCGTTGTCGCGGAGGATCTCCACGATGTCGAGGCGGATGAGCGACTCGTCCTCGGCGACGACGACGCGACGGGGTGCTGGTGCTGTTGCTTCTGTGTCACTCACGGACGAAAGCCTACTAGACGACGGAAGTGCCGTATCCCAGACCCACCGGTTTGGTACGAGTGGCGGGACGCGGGTCCGAACTGCCCCGCACGCCGTGAGCAATTTCGTACGAGTGGCGGGACTTGAACCCGCACGCCGTGAGG
Source organism: Curtobacterium sp. MCLR17_043 (assembly GCF_003224215.1). Classification (NCBI taxonomy): domain Bacteria; kingdom Bacillati; phylum Actinomycetota; class Actinomycetes; order Micrococcales; family Microbacteriaceae; genus Curtobacterium; species Curtobacterium sp. MCLR17_043. Next base: position 93,429 of record NZ_QKLH01000009.1, read on the forward strand.
CAGAGCATTTTGAGTGCCCCGTGTCTGCCGATTCCACCACACTCGCGAGGAGGCCAACACTACCAGCCCGACCCGCGCCTCCCGGCCCGTCGTCGACCGTCTCAGGAGCCCTCGAGCGCCTCGATCGCCGCCACGAGACCGGCCCGTCGGGGCGACCGCCGCGGCAGCACCGCGAGCAGCGCGCGCAGCACGAGCGCGTCGGTCGCACCGTCCGGGGTGCGCGCCCACGCGAGCAGGGCGTCGACGCCGCCGTCGGCGACGACCGACTCGCGGAACCGCAGCCGCACCAGGTCACGGACCGCGTCGACGCCGGGTGCGGCGGAGCCCGGCAGGACCGGTCCGGCGTACCGGTCGACGGCCTGGAGGCGCGCCCCGCGTTCGAGCGCGGACAGCACGCCGTCGACGTCGGTCCGGACCCCGGTCACCCGGTACGGACGCGACGTCACGGTCACGTCCGGCGCGTGCTGCGCGAGGACCCGACGCAGTCGGACGACCTCGGCGCGCAGGGTGACGACCGCGCCCGGGTCACCGTAGACGGCGGCGGCGAGGTCGGTCGCTGCGAGGCCGGCGGGGTGCGCGGCGAGCACGACGAGCAGTTCGGAGTGCCGGGCGGACAGCTCGACCCGGCGGTCGGCGATCCGGAGCACGGCGGTGTCGGTCCCGAGCACGGTCAGCTCGGCCGACGGTACGCGGGGTGTCCGTGCCCGGGGGCGGACCGCAGCCAGGGCGAGTTGGGCCTCGGCTGCGGCGACCGTGGCGGCGAGCAGCGACAGCGTGTGCCGCTCGACGGCGCGGTCGTCGCCCGTCAGGTCGAGCACCCCGAGGGTGGTACCGCTCGCGTCGTGCACCGGGACGGCCGTGCACGAGAACGGCTTGACGGCGTTCGCGTAGTGCTCGTCGGAGCGGATCTGCACCGGACGGTCGAGGCGCAGTGCCGTGCCGGGCGCGCTGGTGCCGACGCGGTCCTCCGACCAGTCGGCCCCGGGGACGAAGCCCATGTCCTCGGCGGCGCGACGCGTGGAGCGGGCGCCGTCGACCCAGACGAGACGACCCGCGGCGTCCGCGACGGCGACGACGCACCCGGCCGAGCGGGAGTCGTCGAGCAGCAGCCGGCGGACCACCGGCAGCAGGGTGGCGAGGGGGCCGTCGTGCCGGACGGCGTCGAGTTCGTCGTCGCCGAGGGCGAGGACCGGGGTGGCGTCGGGGTCGACCCGGGCGGACCGCTGCCACGATGCGGCGACGAGCGGGCGGAGCCGACCGGGTGCGCGCATGCGTCCTCCGATCGACCCCACCCGCCGCTCCGTCGCGACGCGTGCGGTCAGCCTACGTCCGGGCCACCCGCGGGACCAGGCCGAGATCGGCGAGCTCGGCGTCGTCGAACAGCCGCGACCGGGTGAGGAACCGTTTGCCCTCGGGGACCTCGACCGAGAACCCGCCGCCCCGACCGTCGACCACGTCGATCGTCAGGTGCGTGTACTTCCAGTACTCGAACTGCGACACCGACATGTAGACCTCGACCGGCTCGAGGCCGTCCACCTGCAACGCGCCGAGCAGGACGTCCCCCGGACCGGTCCGGAACATGCCGACGGGGTAGCACATCGGACTCGAGCCGTCGCAGCAGCCGCCGGACTGGTGGAACATCAGCGGGCCGTGCCGGGCGGTGAGGGTCCGCAGGAGCTCCCCCGCCGCCGGCGTCACCGCGACGCGTGCGGTGTCGGGCATCAGAAGAAGCCCATCGGTCCGTCGGCGTAGGAGACGAGCAGGTTCTTCGTCTGCTGGTAGTGGTCGAGCATCATCTTGTGGTTCTCACGCCCGATGCCGGACTGCTTGTAGCCGCCGAAGGCCGCACCCGCCGGGTACTGGTGGTACGTGTTCGACCACACGCGCCCGGCCTGGATGTCCCGGCCGGCGCGGTACAGGGTCGTGACGTCACGGCTCCACACCCCGGCGCCGAGCCCGTACAGGGTGTCGTTGGCCGTGGCGATCGCGTCGTCGTAGCCACTGAAGGACGTCAGCGCGAGCACGGGCCCGAAGATCTCCTCCTGGAAGATCCGCATCGAGTTGTCGCCCTCGAACACCGTCGGCGTGACGTAGTAGCCGCCGGAGAGTTCGCCGCCCAGATCGGCGCGCTCGCCCCCGGTCAAGAGCTTCGCGCCCTCCTGCTTGCCGATGTCGATGTAGCTGAGGATCTTCTCGAGCTGGTCGTTGGACGCCTGGGCGCCGATCATCGTCGACAGGTCGAGCGGATGGCCCTGCTTGACGGCACGGACGCGTTCCAGGCCGTCGGCGACGAACCCGTCGTAGATCTCCTTCGCCACGAGTGCCCGGGACGGACACGTGCAGACCTCGCCCTGGTTCAGGTTGAAGAACGTGAAGCCCTCGAGCGCCTTGTCGTAGAAGGAGTCCTTCTCGGCCGCCACGTCGGGGAAGAACACGTTCGGGCTCTTGCCGCCGAGCTCGAGCGTCACCGGGATGAGGCTCTGCGAGGCGTACTGCATGATCAGCCGCCCGGTGGTGGTCTCCCCCGTGAAGGCGATCTTCCGGATGTCCGGGTGCTGCGCGAGCGGTGCGCCGACCTCGATGCCGAAGCCGTTGACCACGTTGAGCACCCCGGCGGGCAGCAGGTCGCGGATGAGCTCGACGAGCACGTGGATGGACGCCGGGGTCTGCTCGGCGGGCTTCAGCACGACGCAGTTGCCGGCGGCGAGGGCCGGTGCGAGCTTCCACACCGCCATCAGGATCGGGAAGTTCCAGGGGATGATCTGCCCGACCACGCCGAGCGGCTCGTGGAAGTGGTAGGCCACGGTGTCGTGGTCGATCTCGCCGGCGGAGCCCTCCTGCGCGCGGATCGCCCCGGCGAAGTACCGGAAGTGGTCGATCGCGAGCGGGATGTCGGCGCCGAGGGTCTCGCGGATCGGCTTGCCGTTCTCCCACGTCTCGGCGACGGCGAGCATCTCGAGGTGCTCCTCCATGCGGTCCGCGATCTTGTTGAGGATGATCGCACGTTCGGCCGCGCTTGTCCGTCCCCAGGCCGGGAACGCCTTCCACCCGGCGGCGACGGCCCGGTCGACGTCCGAGGAGTCACCGCGGGCCACCTCGGTGAACACCTTGCCCGTGACGGGCGTCGGGTTCTCGAAGTACTGCCCGCTCGCGGACGGCACGTACTCCCCGCCGATGAAGTGGTCGTACCGGGATCGGTACTCGACCAGGGAGCCGGGCTCGCCGGGTGCGGCGTAGCTGGTGGGCGAGGGTGCGATGGTCATGGTGGTGCCCTTTCGACGACGCTGTCGGGGCGCACGAGTCGCGCGCCTGATCCGCACGGTACGACCGCGGGGGTTGCAGGTCGTTGCACGGCCCGCGGCTCCGACGGGTAGCGTGCTGGACACCAGCGCTGGCGATCAGGGAGGAGCGCTCGTGGATTCTCGTGCCGTCAGGACGTTCCGGGTGTTCGTCGTCGTCACCGCCGTCGTCGCCATCGCACTCGGCATCGTGGCCATCGTCTGGCCCCGCCCGTCGCTCGTGCTCGTGGCGCTGCTGTTCGGCGTGTACCTCGTCGTGGCCGGGGCACTGCGCGTCTTCGCCGCGGTGCGGGGGCACGGCACCCGTCCGGTGTGGCGGTGGACGTCCGGCATCGTCGGCGGCCTGGTCGCGGTCGCGGGGCTCGTGACCCTGCTCGACCCGGCGATCCCGCTCGTCGTCTACGCGGTGCTCGCCGGGGTCGGGTTCCTGATCGAGGGGGTCGCCGCGATCGTCGGCGGCTTCGTCGGCCACCCGGGGTCGTCACGCGTCCCGACCGTCGTCAGCGGCGTGCTGTCGATCATCGGGGGCATCGTCGTGCTCGTCGCGCCCGGACTCGCGCTGACCGTCTTCATGGTCTTCGCCGGCATCGCGCTCATCGTCGTCGGGGCCGCGGCCCTGCTGCTCCTGCCGCCGCGCGCCGCCGTCCGCCGCTAGCCGCTGCTCGCCGCCTTCCGCCGCTAGGCCGACCCGGTGCCGAAGAGCAGCCCGAGCGCGTAGGTGACGATCGCCGCACCGAACCCGATGGCGAGCTGCCGGAAGGCGCGCTTGCCCGGGGACGCTCCGCTCAGCACGCCGACGACCGCACCGGTGCCGAGCAGGGCGATGCCCACCAGCCCGCCGGCCACCGCGATCGCCGGCCACCCCTGCATGCCGAACAGGAACGGCAGCACCGGGATGATCGCGCCCGAGGCGAAGAAGCAGAAGCTCGACACCGCGGCGCTCAGCCCGGTACCGACCGCCTCGTGGTCGTCCGCGACCGCGGTCGAACCGGTCGCCGGCCGCCGCTCGCCGATGCCGGACAGCACCTGCGCGGCGTGCTCGGTCGCCTCGGCCTCGGACATCCCGCGCGCGCGGTAGACCAGGGCGAGCTCGTTCGCGTCGACGTCGAGGTCCGACACTGCCTTGCCTGCCTCGGGGTGCGGCGCGGACGCCTCGAGCAGTTCGCGCTGCGACCGGACGGAGACGTACTCCCCCGCCCCCATCGACAACGCGCCGGCGAGCAGGCCGGCGATGCCGCTCAGCAGCACGAAGTGCCGGTCGGCCCCAGAGGCACTGATGCCGATGATGAGCGCCAGGTTGGACACCAGGCCGTCGTTCGCGCCGAACACCGCCGCCCGGAACGTGCCGGACAGCCGCATCCGGCCCCGGTTCGCGAGCCCGCGCACGACCTCGCCGTGGATCCGCTCGTCGGCGGCCATCCGCGCGGTCGCGTCCGAGTCGTCGGCGTACGGCGAGCGGTCCTCGGCGCGCTGCATGAGCGCGAGGACGAAGACCGACCCGAACCGCTTGGCCAGCACGGCGAGCACCCGGGTGCGCAGGCTCCCCCGCTGCGGCCGTCCGACGTCGTCGCCGAGCAGGTCGAGCCAGTGGTCGGCGTGGCGGCCCTCGGCCTCGGCCAGCGCGGCGAGGATCTCGCGCTCCTCGCCGGAACGGCAGGCAGCGAGGTTGCGGTACACGGCCGCCTCGGCACGTTCGTCGGCCAGGTAGCGACGCCAGCGGCGGACGTCGGCGCGCGGCGCCGGGGTGTCGGATCGGAGGCTCACAGCGACCATCCTGCCGCCTGCGGCCGACGTCCGGTCACCACCAGGGCCGTGGAGACGCGGCAGGGCGCGGACCGGAAGCGGTCGGCGCTGCTCGCACCGGGCCTCCAGTCCGCGCCCTGGTGGCGACGGATCCTCGGATCAGTCCCGGACGTAGGCCGGGGCGGCCTCGGCGTGGGCGTCGCCCACCCGGTGCACCCGCAGGTCGTTCGTCGAGCCCTCGATGCCGGGAGGGGACCCGGCCGTCACGATGACGCGGTCGCCGGGGGCGGCCAGGCCGTTCTCGAGGAGGACGTCGTCCACCTGCGAGAAGAGCTCGTCGGTGTGGGTCTTCCGCTCCACCAGGAACGAACGGACACCCCAGGTGAGGGCCATCCGGCGGCGCGTGGCCTCGTTCGGGGTGAAGGCGATGATCGGCAGACCGTGGCGCAGGCGCGACATGCGGCGGGCCGAGTCACCGGACTCGGTGAAGACGCAGAGGTACGACGCCTCGGTGAACTCGGCGATCTCGACGGCGGCGAGGGTGATCGCACCGCCGAGGGTGCGCGGCTTGGTGCCGAGCGGGGCGATGCGCTCGAGACCGTGGTCCTCGGTGGACTCGACGATGCGGGCCATGGTGCGGACGGTCTGCACCGGGTACTCACCGACGCTCGTCTCACCGGACAGCATGACCGCGTCGGCACCGTCGAGGACGGCGTTCGCGACGTCGGACGTCTCGGCGCGGGTGGGGATCGGCGACGAGATCATCGACTCGAGCATCTGCGTCGCGACGATGACCGGCTTCGCCATGCGGCGGGACAGCTCGACGGCGCGCTTCTGCACGATCGGGACGGCCTCGAGCGGGAGCTCGACGCCGAGATCACCGCGGGCGACCATGATGCTGTCGAAGGCGTCGATGATCTCCTCGAGCGCGTCGACGGCCTGGGGCTTCTCGACCTTGGCGATGACCGGCAGGCGCTTGCCTTCTTCGTCCATGATCTCGTGGGCACGCACGACGTCGCTCGCGTTGCGCACGAACGACAGCGCGATGAGGTCGGCGCCCTGGCGGATCGCCCAGCGCAGGTCGGCCTCGTCCTTCTCGCTCAGCGCGGGGACGTTGACGGCGACACCGGGCAGGTTGATGCCCTTGTTGTTGGACACCGTGCCGGGGACGACGACCTCGGTGCGGACCCGCACGCCGTCGGTGTCGAGGACACGGAGGCGGACACGGCCGTCGTCGATGAGCAGCGGGTCACCGGGCTTGACGTCCTGCGGCAGGCCCTTGAACGTCGTACCGCAGATCTCCTTCGAGCCGGGGACGTCCTCGGTCGTGATGGTGAAGATGTCACCGACCGCCAGGTCGTGCGGACCGTCGGCGAAGCGTGCCAGACGGATCTTCGGACCCTGCAGGTCGACGAGGATCGCGACGGGCTTGCCGAGTTCTTCGGCGGCACGACGGACGTTGACGTAGTTGGCCTCGTGGACGCTGTAGTCACCGTGGCTGAGGTTGAGGCGGGCGACGTCGACGCCCGCTTCGATGATCTCCTTGACGGTCTCGTAGTCCGACGTTGCCGGTCCGAGCGTCGAAACGATCTTTGCGCGTCTCAATGGATTCCTTCGTGGTGGTGGATGGAGCTTGGGTTTCCGCGCTGTGGGGCCGCGCGGAACGAAGCGAGGCCACCAGCACCCTACCGAGTGCTGGTGGCCTCACGCTCACGGGAGCGTGAGCATCTGGTGGAGACGGTCCGCCGTCTGGCGGCGGCCCGACATCTGGTGGCCGTCCGACATTCCGTGATCGTCCGACATCAGACGGAGATCGCCCGGTCGGTCGCCTTGACCGGTGCCGGCAGGATCGTGGAGCCCTCGAGGTACTCGTCGACCTGGGCGGCCGCGGCACGGCCCTCGGCGATCGCCCACACGATGAGCGACTGCCCGCGACCCGCGTCGCCGGCGACGAACACACCGGCCTCGTTGGTCGCGTAGTCGGCACGGCGGTCAAGCGCCCCGGAACCCGTGGTCGGCAGACCGAGCTGCGGCTCGATCGTGTCCGCCTCGGGGCCGGTGAAGCCCATCGCGATGAGGACGAGGTCGGCCGGGATCTCCCGCTCGCTGCCCGCCTTCGGGACCCGCCGGCCGTCGAGGTACTCGGTCTCGGCGACCCGCAGTGCGCGGACCTCGCCTGCGTCGTTCGACAGGAACTCGACGGTGGAGGCGAGGAAGTGCCGCTCGCCGCCCTCTTCGTGCGCGCTCGTGATCTCGAACACGGTCGGGAACATCGGCCACGGCTGGTCGGACGGACGCTCGAGCGGCGGCTGCTTGCCGATCGCCAGGTTCGTCACGCTCAGCGCACCCTGGCGGTGGGCGGTGCCGATGCAGTCCGCACCGGTGTCGCCACCGCCGATGACGACGACGTGCTTGCCCTCGGCCGTGATCTGGTTGTCGACCGTCGTCCCCGCGTTCGCCTTGTTCTGCTGGACCAGGTAGTCCATGGCGAAGTGCACGCCCTCGAGGTCGCGCCCCGGGATCGGCAGGTCGCGCGGCACCGTTGCGCCGGTGGCGACCACGACCGCGTCGTAGCGCGACTTCAGGTCGTCCCAGGTGATGTCCTTGCCGATCTCGACCCCGGCACGGAACCGGGTGCCCTCGGCCTGCATCTGGGCGAGGCGCGCGTCGATCTGGCGCTTCTCCATCTTGAAGTCCGGGATGCCGTAGCGGAGCAGCCCGCCGATGCGGTCGTCCCGCTCGTAGACGGCGACCGTGTGGCCGGCACGCGTGAGCTGCTGCGCGGCGGCGAGCCCGGCGGGGCCGGAGCCCACGACGGCGACGGTCTTGCCCGTCAGGCGCTCCGGCGGGTGCGGGGTGACCCAGCCGTTCTGGAACGCCTGGTCGATGATCGAGACCTCGACCTGCTTGATCGTCACCGGGGGCTGGTTGATGCCGAGCACACACGACGACTCGCACGGGGCGGGGCAGAGCCGACCCGTGAACTCCGGGAAGTTGTTCGTCTCGTGCAGGCGCTCGATCGCCTGCCGGCCCTCACCGCGCCACGTCAGGTCGTTCCACTCCGGGATCAGGTTGCCGAGCGGGCAGCCCTGGTGGCAGAACGGCACGCCGCAGTCCATGCAGCGGCCGGCCTGGCGCTTCAGGACACCGGACTCCTGCTGCTCGTAGACCTCTTTCCAGTCCATGAGCCGCACGGGCACGGGTCGCCGGGGCGGGAGTTCGCGTTCCTGGACCTTCAGGAATCCCTTGGGGTCAGCCACCGGTCACCTCCGAGGTCGTGTCGGGCACTGCCTGTTCCGGACGTGCGTGACGCTCAGCCACCGGTCACCTCCATGATCCTGTTCCAAACGATGTCACCGTCGGGGTCGAGCCCCTCGTCGACGGCCTGTCTGCGCGTCTCGAGCACCGCCGCGTAGTCGCGCGGCAGCACCTTGACGAAGTCGCTCAGGTCTCCGGACGCCAGCAGGTCGGACGCGAGCGTCGACCCCGTCTCGTCGGCGTGCCGGGTGAGCAGGTCGGTGACGATCTCGACGTCGGCGCTGTCGAGCGCCTCGAGCCGGAGTTCGCCGGACGCCAGTGCGTCGGTGTTCACGTGTTCCTGGCGCAGGCCTCGGACGTACGCCGTCCCACCGGACATGCCGGCGCCGAGGTTCCGGCCGGTCTCGCCGAGGATGAGCGCGAGCCCGCCCGTCATGTACTCGAGCGCGTGGTCGCCCACGCCCTCGACGACGGCCGTGGCACCGGAGTTCCGCACCAGGAAGCGCTCGCCTACGATGCCGCGGATGAACATGCTGCCCTGGGTGGCGCCGTACCCGATGACGTTGCCGGCGATGACGTTCTCGGCCGGGTCGAAGCCCGAACCGGCGTCGGGACGGACGACGATCTGGCCGCCGGAGAGCCCCTTGCCGACGTAGTCGTTGCTGTCGCCGATGAGCCGCAGCGTGATGCCTGCCGGCAGGAACGCACCGAGCGACTGCCCGGCGGAACCGCGCAGCGTCACGTCGATCGATCCGTTCGGCAGGCCGTGCTCGCCGTGCCGCAGGGTCACCTGGTGGCCGAGCATGGTGCCGACGGCGCGCTCGGTGTTGCGGATGGGCAGGTCGAGCGCGATCGAACCGCCGTGGTCGAGCACGTCCGCGGTCTGCTGGATGAGCTGCACGTCGAAGTGCTGGTCCAGTTCGTGGTCCTGCTCGCGGTGGTGGCGGCGCGGTTCGGCGTCGTCGAAGTGCGGTCCCTTGAGCACCGGCGCGAGGTCGAGGCCCGACGCCTTCCAGTGCTCGACGGCACGGTCGACGTCGAGCGCGTCGGTCTGCCCGATGGCCTCGTCGAGGCTGCGGAAGCCGAGCTCGGCGAGGAGCTCGCGGACCTCTTGTGCGATGAACTCGAAGAAGTTCACGACGAACTCGGGCTTGCCGGAGAACCGCTTGCGGAGCTCGGGGTTCTGCGTGGCGACGCCGACCGGGCAGGTGTCCAGGTGGCAGACGCGCATCAGGATGCAGCCCTCGACCACGAGCGGGGCGGTCGCGAAGCCGTACTCCTCGGCCCCGAGCAACGCGGCCACGACGACGTCGCGTCCGGTCTTCATCTGCCCGTCCACCTGCACGACGACGCGGTCACGCATGCCGTTCAGCATGAGCGTCTGCTGGGTCTCGGCCAGGCCGATCTCCCACGGGGTGCCGGCGTGCTTGAGCGAGTTGAGCGGGCTCGCGCCGGTGCCGCCGTCGTGGCCGGACACGAGCACGACGTCGGCCAGGGCCTTCGTCACGCCGGCCGCGACCGCACCGATGCCGGACTGGCTCACGAGCTTCACGTGGACGCGGGCGGCCGGGTTGGCGCGCTTGACGTCGAAGATCAGCTGCTTGAGGTCCTCGATGGAATAGATGTCGTGGTGCGGCGGCGGCGAGATGAGGCCGACGCCCGCGGTGGCATGCCGGGTGCGGGCCACCCACGGGTAGACCTTCGCCGGGGGCAGCTGACCGCCCTCGCCGGGCTTCGCGCCCTGCGCCATCTTGAGCTGGATGTCGGTGGCGTGCGTGAGGTACATGCTCGTCACGCCGAACCGGCCGGAGGCGACCTGCTTGATCGCGCTGCGGCGCTCGGGGTCGAGCAGGCGGTCGACGTCCTCGCCGCCCTCACCCGTGTTCGAACGGCCACCAAGTCGGTTCATCGCGATGGCGAGCGTCTCGTGAGCTTCCTTCGAGATGGACCCGTAGGACATCGCACCGGTGTTGAACCGCTTGACGATCGACTCGATCGACTCGACCTCGTCGAGCGCGATGGGCTTCCGAGCGCCCTGCTTGAACCGGAACAGCCCGCGGAGCGTCATGAGCTGCTCGGACTGGTCGTCCACGGCGCTCGAGTACTCGCGGAAGATGTCGTAGCGGCGGGCACGGGTGGCGTGCTGCAGGCGGAACACCGTGTCCGGGTTGAACAGGTGCGGCGGGCCCTGACGGCGCCACTGGTACTCGCCACCGATCTGCAGTCGCTCGTGCGAGAGCACCGCGCCGTCCTGCGGGTACGCCTGGGCGTGCCGCTCGGCGTTCTCCTTGGCGATGACGTCGATGTCGACGCCACCCAGGATCGACGAGGTGCCCGTGAAGTACTTGTCGACGAACTCCTGGCTGAGCCCGACGGCCTCGAACGCCTGCGCACCGGCGTAGCTGGACACCGTGGAGATGCCCATCTTCGACATGATCTTCAGCACGCCCTTGCCGAGCGCCTTGATGACGTTCTTGACGGCCTGCTCCGGGGTGATCCCGGGGATCATGCCGGCGCGGACCAGGTTCTCGCAGGTCTCCATCGCCAGGTACGGGTTGATCGCCGAGGCGCCGTACCCGATGAGGGTCGCCACGTGGTGGACCTCGCGCACGTCGCCGGCTTCGACGATCAGCCCGACCTTCATGCGCTGCTCGGTGCGGATCAGGTGGTGGTGGACCGCGGCGAGGAGCAGGAGGCTCGGCACCGGTGCCTGCTCGGAGTTGCCGTCGCGGTCGGACAGCACGATGAACTGCTTGCCGGACTCGATCGCGGCGTCGACCTCGTCGCACACGGCGGCGATGCGCTTCTGCATCGCCTTCTTGCCGGCGTCGACGCGGTACAGGCCCTTGATCGTGACGGTCAGGTGGCGACCCGACTCGGTCTCGAAGTGCTGGACCTTGGCGAGCTGGTCGTTGTCGATCACCGGGAAGTCGAGCGTGATCTGCTTCGCGTGCTCGGGACCGGCGGAGAGCAGGTTGCGCTCCGGACCGAGTCCCATCCCCATCGAGGTGATGACCTGCTCGCGGATCGAGTCGAGCGGCGGGTTGGTCACCTGCGCGAACTGCTGCGTGAAGTAGTCGAAGAGCAGGCGTGGACGCTCCGACAGCACGGCGATCGGAGTGTCCGAGCCCATCGCGCCCAGGGGTTCGGCACCCGCTGCCGCCATCGGGCGCAGCAGGATCCGGACTTCTTCCTCGGTGTACCCGAACGCGCGCTGACGACGGGTGACCGACGCCGGGGTGTGCACGATGTGCTCGCGCTCCGGCAGGTCGTTGAGGTTGATGCGTCCGGCTTCGAGCCAGTCGCCCCACGGACCCGAGGCGGCGAGCTCGCGCTTGACCTCGTCGTCCTCGATGATGCGGCCGGCCTCGGTGTCCACCAGGAACATCCGGCCCGGACGCAGACGGCCCTTGCGCACGACCTTGGCGGCCGGCACGTCGATGACCCCGGTCTCGGAGCCCATCACGATGAGGCCGTCGTCGGTGACCAGGAAGCGTCCGGGGCGCAGGCCGTTGCGGTCGAGGGTGGCGCCGACGAGCGAGCCGTCGGTGAAGGTGATCGCGGCGGGGCCGTCCCACGGCTCCATGAGCATCGAGTGGTACTCGTGGAACGCGCGGAGGTCCGGGTCCATCCCGACCTGGTTCTCCCACGCCTCTGGAACCATCATCGACACGGCGTGCGGCAGGGTCCGGCCGGTCAGGGTCAGCAGCTCGAGGACCTCGTCGAACGAGGCCGAGTCGCTCGCCCCCGGGCTCACGATGGGCAGCAGCGGGGCCATGTCGCCGAGCAGTTCGCTCTCGAGCTGCGACTGGCGGGCGCGCATCCAGTTGCGGTTGCCGCGCACGGTGTTGATCTCACCGTTGTGGGCGATCGTCCGGAACGGCTGCGCGAGCGGCCACGACGGGAACGTGTTGGTGGAGTAGCGCGAGTGCACGATCGCGAGCTTCGACGCGAAGCGCTCGTCGCGGAGGTCCGGGTAGAACGGCTCGAGCTGGAGCGTCGTGACCATGCCCTTGTAGACCATGGTGCGGCTCGACAGCGACATGAAGTACAGGTCGTTGTCGTGCTCGGCCCGCTTGCGGAGGCGGAAGGCCTGACGGTCCAGCGCGATGCCGCTCCACGAGGCACCGTGCACGTCGTGCCGGATGGAGGCGACGAAGAGCTGCTCGAACGCCGGCATCGCGGCACGGGCCAGCGTGCCGAGGACCTCCGGACGCACCGGGACCTCGCGCCACCCGAGGACCTTCAGGCCCTCTTCGCGGGCGAGCCGCTCGACGGCGCCCTTCACCGCGTGGCGGGCGTCGTCGTCCAGGGGCAGGTAGGCGGTGCCGACGGCGTACTCCCCCGCTGCCGGCAGCTCGAACGGCACGACGGCCCGCAGGAACTCGTCGGGCACCTGGCACAGGATGCCCGCGCCGTCACCGGTGCCAGCGTCGGACCCCACGGCACCGCGGTGCTCGAGATTCCGGAGCGCACCGAGGGCCGCGTCGACGATGTCGTGCCCGGGCGTGCCGCGCAGGGTCGCGACCATCGCGAGACCGCAGGCGTCCTTCTCGTTCGCCGGGTCGTACATGCCCGTCGCGTCCGGGATCGCGGAGAAGCGGCGGTGCGGCGGCACGAGGCTCGTCGGTGCCGAGGGCTGGGTTGGCTGGAGCGCCATGGGGAACCGTCCTCACGAGGAAGTGGAACAGGGACAGCGGTGGCCCGGTGGTGCGTTCCGCCCGAGCGGGCGGGACTGGTGCCCGTGCCCGCCGTCAGTGAGTTGCCCTGCCGGCCGGCGAGGTTGCTGGGCCCCGCTTGTGGCGGGGACCGTCTGGTGCTGCTGCTGCTGGTGTGCTGCACGTGACCGGTGGTCGTCGGGAGCGGGTGCTCCCACCACGGGATCAGCGAGTGGTCGTGACCGGTTCGTCGCTCGTGACGCCGTCTGCTGCGTCGTCATCGTGCTCCGAGAAGGTGTCCTCGGAGTCTACAACGGAGGTCGGACGGGGCCCGCGACCCGGCAGGTACGGGCTCGGCTCCTTGCCGGTGTGGCGACGGCTCTGCACCACGAAGATCAGGATGCCTATCACGACCGCGGCGAGGGCCACCCACACGTTGGTGCGGACGCCGAAGAAGGTCTCGCTCGTGTCGACGCGGATGGACTCGAGCACCGAGCGCCCCGCGCCGTACCAGATCAGGTACAGGCCGAGGACCTTGCCCCACTGCAGCGTGAACTTGCGCGCCAGGAAGAGGATGACGACCACACCGAGGACGTTCCAGATGATCTCGTACAGGAAGGTCGGGTGGAACAGCGTGCCCTCGGGCAGGCCCTTCGGGAACGCAGCGTTGCTCGAGTCGATCTCGAGGCCCCAGGGCAGGCTCGTCGGCATGCCGAAGAGCTCCTGGTTGAAGTAGTTGCCCAGGCGACCGAAGGCCTGTGCGAGCAGGACGCCCGGCACGACCGCGTCGATGAACGACGTGAACCGCAGGCCCACCTGACGGCAGCCGATCCACGCACCGACCGACCCGAGGATGAGCGCCCCGAAGATGGCGAGCCCGCCCTCCCAGATGTACAGGAAGGACAGCGGGTCGATGCCGGGGCCGAAGTAGTCGGACACGTGGGTGAACACGTGGAAGAGACGACCGCCGATGATGCCGGCGGGCACGGCCCAGATCGCGATGTCGATGATGATCCAGCGCTCGACGCCACGGGCGTTGAGTCGTCGGTTCGCCAGGACGACCGCGGCGACGATCCCGATCAGGATGCAGATCGCGTACGCGTGGATGCGGAAGTCGAGGGGCAGCGACCAGCCGAACGCGTCGCGCAGCCAGGCGGTCAGGTCGAAGTACTGCCAGGCGGTGCTCGGGCTCGGGATGCTCAGGAGGGGCATGGAGGTGCTGTCGCCTTTCGGAACTGACGGGGCGCGGTCGACGTGGCGTCGGCCTCGCTCACTGTAGCGCGGCTCGCGGGCCGGACAGGAACTGGACTAGCGGCGGCGGGCGCCGGTGGCGAGGTCGGCGGCACGGTCGGCCACGCCCTGCACACCGAGGTCGGCCAGCGCACGGACGAACGCGGACCCGACGATGGCACCGTCGGCGTACTCGAGCACCTCGCCGACCTGCTCGGCCGTCGAGATCCCGAGACCCACGCAGGTGCGCTCGACCCCGGCGTCGCGCAGGCGCGACACCACCGTGCGTGCGGCGACGTCGACCCCGGCCCGTGCACCGGTCACACCCATCGTGGAGACGGCGTAGACGAACCCACGGCTGGCCTCGACCGCCTGGCGCATGCGCTCGTCCGACGAGGACGGTGCGGCGAGGAAGACCCGGTCGAGCCCGGTCCGTTCCGAGGCCTCGGTCCACGCGGAGGCCTCGTCGGGGATGAGGTCGGGCGTGATGAGGCCGGCGGCTCCGGCGGCGACGAGGTCGTCTGCGAAGCGGTCCACGCCGTAGCGCAGCACCGGGTTCCAGTACGTCATGACGAGCACCGGCACGTCGGCCCGCTCGGTGATCTGCTGCACGGCGTCGAAGACCTGTGCGACCCGGAAGCCGTTCGCCAGGCTCTCCTCGGCCGCCCGCTGGATCACGGGGCCGTCCATCACGGGGTCCGAGTACGGCAGGCCGAACTCGATGACGTCCACGCCGTTCTCGGCGAGGGCGACGGCGGCGTCGACGCTGGTCTGCAGGTTCGGGTACCCGGCGGGCAGGTAGCCGACGACGGCTCCGGCGCGCTCGGCGTTGGCGGTGTCGATCGTCGTGGCGACGGTCCGGTTCGTGGTCACAGCTGCACCGCGTTCTCGTCGAGGATGCCGAAGTAGCGACTGGCGGACGCGACGTCCTTGTCGCCCCGGCCGGACAGGTTCACGAGCACGACGCCCTCGGGGCCGAGCTCCTTGCCGAGCTTCATGGCACCGGCGAGGGCGTGGGACGACTCGATCGCCGGGATGATGCCCTCGGTCTGGCTCAGCAGGCGGAACGCCTCCATCGCCTCGGTGTCGGTGATCGGCTGGTACTTCGCGCGGCCGATCGACGCCAGGTACGCGTGCTCCGGTCCGACGCTCGGGTAGTCGAGTCCGGCGGAGATGCTGTGGCTCTCGATCGTCTGGCCGTCCTCGTCCTGCATCAGGTACGACTTCGCGCCCTGCAGCACGCCCTCGCGACCGAGCGTGATGCTCGCCGCGTGCCGACCGGTCTCGACGCCGTCGCCGCCGGCCTCGAAGCCGTGCAGCGCGACGGACTCGTCGTCGAGGAACGCCTCGAAGATGCCCATCGCGTTCGATCCGCCGCCGACGCACGCCGCGACGGCGTCCGGCAGGCGCCCGACGCGGTCGAGGACCTGCTGGCGCGCTTCCTCGCCGATGACCTTGTGGAACTCGCGCACCATCTCGGGGAACGGGTGCGGACCGGCGACCGTGCCGAGCAGGTAGTGCGTCGACTCGACGTTGGCGACCCAGTCGCGCAGGGCGTCGTTGATGGCGTCCTTCAGGGTGCGCGAACCGGTCTCGACGGGGATGACCTCGGCGCCGAGCAGGCGCATCCGGGCCACGTTGAGGGCCTGTCGCTCGGTGTCCACGGCGCCCATGTAGACGACGCACTCCATGCCGAACAGAGCAGCAGCGGTCGCGGTGGCGACGCCGTGCTGGCCGGCACCGGTCTCGGCGATCAGGCGGGTCTTGCCGAGCCGACGGGCGACGAGGGCCTGGCCGAGCACGTTGTTGATCTTGTGGGAACCGGTGTGGTTCAGGTCCTCGCGCTTCAGGATCACCCGGGCACCACCGGCGTGCTTCGCGAACCGCGGCACCTCGGTGATGATCGAGGGGCGCCCGGTGTAGTCGCGCTGCAGCTCGTCGAGCTCCGCACGGAACGCCGGGTCCGCCCAGGCCTGGCGGAAGGCGGCCTCGAGCTCGTCGAGCGCGAGGACGAGGGACTCGGGGACGAAGCGTCCGCCGAAGTCACCGAAGTAGGGGCCGTGCAGGTCGCGGAGTGAGGTCACGATGTGTCTCCCGGGACGAGTCCGACGCGGCTGGTCGGCCGCGTCGGACGGGTGGAACGTGCGGCCGCGGTCGGCGGCCTCGATACGTGGGCGGAGCCGGTCAGGCCCGGTCGGCGGCGTCGACGAACGACGCCAGGGTGGCGGCGGGGTCGTCACCCGTCACGAGCGCCTCGCCGACCAGCACGACGTCGGCGCCGGCTGCCCGGTAGTGGGCGACGTCCGCCGGACCGGAGACCGCGGACTCGGCGACCCGCACGACCCCGGTGGGGATGCGGTCGGCGAGCGACCCGAACAGGTCGCGGTCGAGCGAGAAGTCGGTGAGGTCGCGGGCGTTGACGCCGAGGATGCGAGCACCGGCGTCGAGGCCACGCGTGACCTCGTCACCGGAGTGCGCCTCGACCAGCACGCGCATGCCGAGTTCTTCGGCCAGGGTGTGCAGCTCGACCAGGCGGGCCTGCTCGAGCGCCGCCACGATGAGCAGCACGACGTCGGCTCCGGACGCCCGGGCCTCGATCACCTGGTACGGGTCCGCGATGAAGTCCTTGCGGAGCACGGGGACCCCGACGCGGGCCTTCACGGCCTCGAGGTCGGCGAGGCTGCCGAGGAACTTGCGACCCTCGGTCAGGACGCTGATCGTCGAGGCCCCGCCACGCTCGTAGTCGGCGGCCAGGGCGGCCGGGTCGGCGATCGCGGCCATCGACCCGCGGGACGGGCTGGCGCGCTTGACCTCGGCGATGATCTTCACCCGGTCGCCCGGGCTGAGGAACGCGAGGGCGTCGAGCGGCGACGCCACCCGGTCGAGGTCGCGTTCGACGTCCGAGTACGGACGGTCGACACGACGGGCGGCGGCGTCCTCGAGCGCGCCCGCGACGAGGGTCTCGAGCACGTTCGGCATCGGGAGACCCCTACTCGCCGTGGTGCTTGGGAACGAACTTCGGACCGTCGACGCCGTAGCCGGCCTTCTTCATCACGCCACCGACGATGAGGCCGATGAGGACGACGCCAGCGGAGGCCCAGACGCCCCACGGCTGGTCGAACCAGAAGAACAGCGTGCCTGCCGCGAATCCGATCAGCATGATCACGACGGCGGTCCAGGCGGCCGGCGAGTGGCCTTCGCCGAGTTCTGCGGGCTCAGTGTTGCTCACGGTGCTCCTCGTTCTGCTCCGGCGTCGTCGGTCGAGCGACGCCCTGTCGATCCTACCGTGTCGTCACTCGGCGCCCCCGCGCCCGCGCCGTCGGCGGTGGTCGGGTCCACGCCCGCGCTCAGGTCGTCCCAGTCGACGACCGCGTCGCGCTGGACGGGAGCTGCTGCACGTGCTGCTGCGGCGGCTCCGGCGGTGGCGGCAGCGTACTTCCGGCTCGGGCCGGGCCAGGCGCGCTGGACCACGATGACGACCACGCCGAGCAGCACGGCGAGCACGCCACCCGCGATCCCGACGGCGGGCCACGGGCTCACGGAGACGCTCGACACGACACCGCGGACGGCACCGAGGTCACTGACCCCGGCGACCTCGCCGACGGCACCGCGTGCAGCGGCGATCGGGTCGCCGAGGGCGGTGATGCCGCTGACGACCACGCCGAGGCCGAGCAGGATCTCGACGGCGGCGAGCACGATGCGCAGCACCCGCCCCGCGATGGTCATCGCCAGGAAGAGCGCGAGGCTCGCGATCGCCAGCGCGGTGTACTGCGGCACGACCGCCGCCCCGTCGGCCGCGACCGTCGAGGTGACGGCGGCGCCGGCGTGCAGGCGGACGGTGAACCAGGTCTGGGTCCAGGCGAGCATGATGACGCCGGCGACCAGGAGCCCGGCGACGACGACGATCGGACGCGAGCGCTTCACGAGCGGACCTCGCGCATCCGGTTGGCGGTGGCGACGGCACGCAGCGGGGCGGCGGCCTTGTTGACCGCCTCGACGTGCTCGGTCTCCGGATCGGAGTCCGCGACGAGTCCGGCACCGGCCTGCACGCGGGCCACGCCGTCCTTGATCAGGGCGGTCCGGATCGCGATCGCCAGGTCGGCGTCACCCGCGAAGTCGAAGTACCCGACGACACCGGCGTACGCACCGCGCTTCGCCGGCTCGAGCTCGTCGATGATCTCGAGCGCACGCGGCTTCGGCGCGCCCGAGAGCGTGCCGGCCGGGAACGTCGCCCGGAACACGTCGATCGCCGAGGCGTCGGGGCGCACCCGCCCCTCGACGCTCGACACCAGGTGCATGATGTGGCTGAACCGCTCGACGGTCATGAACTCGGTGACGCTGACGGTGCCCGGCTCGCACACCTTCTGCAGGTCGTTGCGTGCGAGGTCGACGAGCATCAGGTGCTCGGCGCGCTCCTTCGGGTCGCCGAGCAGGTCCTCGCCGAGGTGGACGTCCGCTTCCGGGGTCGCACCGCGCGGGCGGGACCCGGCGATCGGGTGCGTGATGGCGCGGTCGCCCTGCACCTTGACCAGCGCCTCTGGCGATGCGCCGACGATCCAGAACCGCTCGTCGGCGGTGTCCGCGAGGGCGAGGAAGTACATGTACGGACTGGGGTTCAGCGTTCGGAGCACCCGGTAGACGTCGAGCGGGTCGGCCGTGACCTCGTGGTCGAACCGCTGCGAGATGACGACCTGGAACACGTCACCGTCGCGGATGAAGCCCTTCGAGCGCTCGACGGCCGCCATGTAGTCGGCCGGACTCGTGCGGTGGGTGGGGGTCGGCTCGGCGATCTCGAAGGCCTCGGCCACGGTCGCGACGCTCGGCTGCACCAGGTCGCCCTGCATGCGGTCGAGGCGCTGCTGCGCGTCCGCCCAGAGCGTGTCCGCGTCGTCGGTGCCGTCGTTCAGCACGCTCGCGACGAGCAGCACGAGACCGGTGCGGTGGTCGAGCGCGGCGAGTTCGGAGACGAAGGACAGCGCCTGTCCGGGCACGTCGAAGTCGGCCGGCGGCACGTTCGGCAGGTGCTCGAGCTGGCGCACGGCCTCCCACCCGATGAAGCCGACGGTCCCGCCGACGAGCGGCGGCGAGCCGGGCACGCGGGGCGTCGCCCAGCGCTCGTGCAACCGTGCCAGGACCTCGAGGGGCGCGCCGTCGAGCGACCCGACGGCGCGCTCGGCGTCGATGCCGGTGTCGATCCAGGCCGCGCGGTCGCCGTCCTGGGTCAGGACGCCGAAGCTCCGCACGCCGACGAACGACCAGCGCGACCACAGGCCGCCCTGGCCGGCGGACTCGAGCAGGAAGGACCCGGGGCGGCCGTCGGCGAGCTTGCGGTAGACGCCGACCGGCGTCTCGCTGTCGCCGTACAGCGCGCGGACGACCGGCAGGACACGGTGGTCGCCGAGCAGGCCGTCGAACTCCGGTCGGGAGGTCGTGTGCGGGGTCTCGGAGATCGTCGCGGTGGTCATCGGGTCGGCTCCACGGCCGTGTCCGCCGGGGCGGACATGGTCACGGGCGCGAGCGGGTCGACGTCGAAGCACCGGTGCGCACCGGTGTGGCACGCAGCCCCGACCTGCTGCACCGTGACGAGGAGCGTGTCGTCGTCGCAGTCCAGCGCGGCACCGCGGACGTACTGGGCGTGTCCCGACGTGTCGCCCTTCCGCCAGTACTCGTTCCGCGACCGCGACCAGAAGGTCACACGGCCTTCGGTGAGGGTGCGGCGGAGGGCTTCCCGGTCCATGTAGCCGAGCATGAGGACGTCCTTCGACGATTCCTCCTGCACGATGGCGGGGAGCAGGCCGTCCGCACCGAAGTGTGCGCGGTCGAGGACCGCCTCGGTGTCGGTGCTGGTGCTGTCGGTCATGAGGCTCCTAGCCTACGGCGGCGGATCAGCGGACGGCGTGGCCGGTCGCGCGGAGCGCGGCCTTGACGTCCCCCACGGTCATCTCGCCACGGTGGAAGACGCTGGCGGCGAGGACTGCATCCGCACCCGCGTCGACGGCCGGGGCGAAGTGCTCGACGCGACCCGCGCCTCCCGAGGCGATCACCGGGACCGACGAGACGGCGCGCACCGCGGCCACGAGTTCGAGGTCGAACCCGTTCTTCGTGCCGTCGGCGTCGATGGAGTTGACGAGCAGCTCCCCCGCGCCGCGCTCGACGGCCTCGCGTGCCCACGCGATGGCGTCGAGGTCGGACTCGGTCCGCCCGCCGTGGGTGGTGACCACGAAGCCCGAGGGCATCCGGTCGGACCGCTTGACGTCGAGCGACAGCACGACGGCCTGGGCACCGAACCGGTCGGCGATCTCGCCGATGAGCTCGTGCCGGGCGATCGCTGCGCTGTTCACGCCGATCTTGTCCGCGCCGCACTGCTGCAGCCGCGAGACGTCGTCGACGCTGCGGACTCCGCCGCCGACGGTGAGCGGGATGAAGACCTGCTCGGCCGTCCGGGTCACGGTGTCGTACATCGTCGCCCGGTTCTCGACCGTGGCGCCGACGTCCAGGAAGGTCAGCTCGTCGGCACCCTGCTCGTAGTACCGAGCCGCGAGCTCGACGGGGTCACCGGCGTCCTGCAGGTCGAGGAAGTTGACGCCCTTGACGACGCGGCCGCCCTTGACGTCGAGGCACGGGATGACCCGGACCGACACGCCTCCGGGGGTCACAGGCGTGCGGCGTGGATCGGGCTGACGAGGATCGCCCGGGCGCCGAGGTCGTAGAGCGCGTCCATGATGAGGTTCGCGTCGTCGCGCGGGATCATCACGCGGACCGCGGCCCAGTCGCGGTCGTGCAGCGGTGAGACCGTGGGCGACTCGATGCCGGACGCCACCGCGGTCGCCTGCTCGAGCAGGGCCGTGGGGACGTCGTAGTCGAGCATCACGTAGCCACGGGCTACGAGGACGCCCTGCAGACGTCGGCGGAGCACGTCGATGCCCGGGATGGTCTCGTCGGTGGAGACGAGCACCGCGGTCGACTCGAGGATCACCGGGCCGAAGATCTCGAGGCCCGCCTGCCGGAGCGTGCTGCCCGTCGACACGACGTCGGCCACGGCGTCGGCGACCCCGAGCCGCACGGCGCTCTCGACGGCGCCGTCGAGCTTCACGAGCGTGGAGCTGACCCCGTGCTCGGCGAGGAACGCACCGACCAGTCCGGGGTAGCTCGTGGCCACACGCACGCCGTCGAGGTCCTGCAGCGAGGCGAACCGACCCGGGGTGCCGGCGAACCGGAAGGTGGAGTCGGCGAAGCCGAGCGCGTCGACCTCGTGCGCCTCGGACCCGGAGTCGAGCAGCAGGTCGCGGCCGGTGATGCCGACGTCGAGCGCGCCGGACCCCACGTACGTGGCGATGTCCCGCGGGCGGAGGAAGAAGAACTCGACGCCGTTGCGCTCGTCGAGCAGGTGCAGCGCCTTCGGGTCGCGGCGGCCGGCGTACCCGGCCTCCCGCAGCATGTCGGACGCGGTCTCGGACAGGGAGCCCTTGTTGGGCACGGCGATGCGGAGCATCAGTGGGTCTGCTTTCTGGTGGGGGTCGCGGCGGCTGATCAGCGGATCAGAGATGTCGCCAGACGTCCGCCGGGGTGAGCCCCTTGGCGACCATGAGGACCTGGAGGTGGTAGATCAGCTGCGAGATCTCCTCCGAGGTCCGCTCGTCGCCCTCGTACTCGGCCGCCATCCAGACCTCGGCGGCTTCTTCCACGATCTTCTTGCCGATCTGGTGCACGCCGGCGTCCAGTTCGGCGACGGTGCCGGAGCCCTCGGGGCGCGTGCGCGCCTTCTCGGTGAGCTCCTGGAACAGGTCGTCGAACGTCTTCACGGGGTCCAGGCTACCGGTCTCCGCTGACGCTGCCGACGCACCGTCCGGACGGGAGGCAGTGGTCGCCTCGGTGAAGCCGGTTCGCTCCGGCGCTCCCCCGGTCACGAGCGAGCCCGAGCGGCGGCCTCGCGCAGGTCGGCGATGCGCGCAGCGGGTTCGCCGCCGTACACCGCGGAGCCCGCGACCAGCGTGTCAGCGCCGCTCCGCACGGCCTCGGGCACGGTGTCCACGGCGATCCCGCCGTCCACCTCGAGCCACACGTCGAGCCCGGAGGCGTCGACGGCGGCGCGGGCGTCGGCGAGCTTCGGCATCACGGACGGCATGAAGGACTGGCCGCCGAACCCGGGCTCGACGGTCATGAGCAGGATCATGTCGTAGGCGTCGAGGTGGTGCAGCACCTGCGTGATCGGGGTACCGGGCTTCACGGCGACGGCGGCCCGGGCACCGTTCGACCGGATCGCGGCGGCGGTCGCCACCGGGTCGTCGGCTGCCTCGAAGTGGAACGTGACGCTCGACGCACCCGTCTCGGCGTACTTCGGCGCGTTGCGGTCGGCGTCGGTGATCATCAGGTGCACGTCGAGCGGCACCGGCGACACCTGCTGCAGGCGCTGCACGATCGGCAGCCCGAGCGTCAGGTTCGGGACGAAGTGGTTGTCCATCACGTCGACGTGCACCAGGTCAGCGGTCTCGATGCGCTGGAGTTCGCGCTCGAGGTTCGCGAAGTCGGCGGACAGGATGCTCGGCGAGATGCGGATCGTCACCGGGCAAGCCTACCGGCGTGCCGTGGGCCGGGGCCTCAGTCGACGCGACGGAACAGCGCGATGAACATCGCGTCCGTCCCGATGCGGTGCGGCCACAGCTGCGCCGTGGCGCCGTCCGCGATCTCGGGGTCGCGTGCGGCGACACCCCGGACGATCGCGGCGGTGTCGAGCTGCTCGAGCCGGTCGCCGTGCCGCCCCATCAGCGCGTCAACCTGCCCGCGGGTCTCGGCCAGGTGCGGCGAGCAGGTCACGTACGCCAGGGTCCCGCCCGGTGCGAGCACCCGGACGGCGGCGTCGAGCAGTTCGGTCTGCAGGGCAGCGAGCTCCTCGACGTCCTCGGGGAGCTTCCGCCAGCGGGCCTCCGGTCGGCGACGCAGCGCGCCGAGCCCGGTGCACGGGGCGTCGAGCAGGATGCGGTCGAAGGTCATCCCGGTGCCGTCGCGTCCGTACCGACGGGCGTCACCCTCGACGACCCGCACGTGGTCGCCGAACACACCGAGCGCGTTCCGCACGAGGCCGGCGCGGGCGGGCACGAGTTCGTTGGCGACGAGGGTCGCCCCGCCCTGCTGCGCCTCGGCGGCGAGCAGTGCGGCCTTGCCGCCGGGCCCGGCACACATGTCGAGCCACCGCTCCCCCGCACGCACGTCCGACGAGCGGCTCAGCGCCAGCGCGGCGAGCTGCGAACCCTCGTCCTGCACGCGCAGGCGTCCGGCGGCGACGCCCGGCACGCGCGCCGGGTCGCCGCTGATGCCGCGGATGCCGACGGGCGACACCGGCGCGGCGTCCGCCTGCACGACGGGCTCGTCGGCCCGGACGGGAGGCACGGTGCCGGTCGCGCCGTCGGCCTCCGGTTCGTCGTCGGCGGGCACCAGGGCCGCGGGCACGTCGTCCGCACCGGTCGCGTCGGCGAACGCGGCATCGGTGTCGTCGTCCGGAGCGGTGCGGGCGGTCGCGGTGGCGATGTCCTCGTCGGTGGCGAGGCCGGGCAGGGCCGCGAGCTGCACCCGGGGTGCGGCGTTGTCGGCGGCGAGCAGGGCGGCGAGCTCGTCGCGGGAGCGTTCGGCGGCCAGGGCGTCGCGGAGCGCCGAGACGACCCAGACCGGGTGCGACCAACGGGTGGCGAGCAGGGCGTCCCCGGCGCGGCCCTCCGTGATCAGGGCGTCCCACTCCTGGTCGGTGCGGGCGGCGATCTTGCGCATCACGGCGTTCACGAACCCGGTCGCGCGGCGGGCACCGACCTCGCGGGCGAGCTCGACCGTGGCGTCGACGGCGGCGTGCGTCGGCGTGCGCATGGCGAGCAGCTGGTGCGCACCGAGACGCATCACGTCGAGGACGTCCGCCTCGATGTTCTCGGCCCGACGACCGGATGCCAGCGCGATGATCACGTCGTAGCGGCCGAGCATCCGGATCGACCCGTAGGTGAGCTCGGTCGCGAACCCGGCGTCGCGGGCGGTGAGCCCGGCGCGGCGGATGCGCGTCGGCAGCAGCAGGTTCGCGTAGGCGTCGTCGACCTGCACGGCGCGGAGCACGTCGAACGCCACGCGGCGGGCACTCGCCGGACGCGGGCCGCGGCGGGCACCCTGGGGCTTCGTCTGGGGGCTCATGCGAGGACCTTCCCGTCCAGTTCGCCGAGGCCACGGGCCCAGGCGGCGGCGTCCATCGCCTTCTTGCCCGCCGGCTGCACCTCGAGCAGCACGAGCGGGGTGTCGGCGGTCCCGACCAGCAGCCGGCCGCCGTGGAGTGCGAGCGCACCGGGCGCGAGCGACGGGGCGGGGTCCTGCGTGCCTCCAGGCTCGATCGTGCTGCGGAGCAGCTTCACGCGGGTCTCGCCCAGGTGGGCGTACGCGCCGGGCTCGGGCGTGACCCCGCGCAGCCGCGCGTGCACGGCGGCGGCGGGCGCGGCGAAGTCGGTGCGGCCGTCGTCGATCGTGAGCTTCGGGGCGAGCGTGGGCTCGCCGGACTGCTCGGTCGCGACGGCGGTGCCGGCGGCGATGGCGTCCACGACGTCCGCCACCACGTCCGCGCCGACCTCGGCCATCGCCGCGAGGACCTCACCCGAGGTGGCCTCGGGGTCGATCTCGAAGGGCCGCGCGGCGTAGACCGGGCCGGCGTCGAGCGCCTCGACCAGCTGGAAGACCGTCGCGGCGGTCCGGGTGTCGCCGACCATCACCGCCCGCTGCACGGGAGCCGCGCCGCGGTACGCCGGCAGGTCGGAGAAGTGCAGGTTGATCCAGCCGCGCCTCGGGGCGTCGAGCGCCGGGCGGCGGAGCAGTGCGCCGTAGGCGACGATCACGCCGAGGTCGACGTCGAGGTCCGCGATCCGGGCGGTGACGGCGTCGTCGACGCGCGAGGCCTCGATGACCGGCAGTCCGAGCTCCGCGGCGACGACGGCCACCGGGGTCGGGGTGAGGACACGCTTCCGGCCCTGCGGGGTGGCCGGCCGCGTGAGCACCGCGACGATCTCGTGGTCGGACGCCGCCAGACGGCGGAGGGTGGGGACGGCCGCAGCGGGGCTGCCGGCGACGACGAGACGCATGGGTTCGATCCTCCCACGCCGACGGGCCCACCCGACCCCGACCGCCTGTCCGGAGCACGCGGTGCTCGGCACTGCCTGTGCACCAGCAGAGCGTGGGCTGCGTAGGTTCTGGCTGCATCGACGGAAGGAGCACCATGACCGACCGAGACCTGCCCATCCCGGACTTCGACCACGTCCCGCTCGGCAACCTGACGGAGCACCTGACGGCCCTCGACCGCGAACAGCTCCAGGTGCTGCTCGACCACGAGCACGCCCACGGCGCGCGGTTGCCGGTGCTGGAGCGGATCCGTCACCGGATCGAGGCCCTGGACGGCGGTGCGGAGCCGACCGGTTCCGTTCCGGAGCACCTCGCCGAGACGTCTGCGGGGGCCTCGGCACCAGCGGACGTCACGCCGGCCACCGCCGGTCCGACGATCAACCCGCCGTCCCACGGCGTGCCCACCAACCCCGCGCAACCGCGCTGAGATCAGGAGACACCATGAGCGACGTCACCACCGCCACCAACCGCTACGCCGGTTCGTCCGTCCAGAAGGCCACCCTCGTGGTCGGCATCGTGTTCCTGCTCGTCGGGATCGCCGGGTTCGTCCCCGGCATCACGACCGGTGACCTGGCCGGGGCCGGACACGAGTCGATGGGCATGCTGCTCGGCATCTTCCAGGTGTCCGTGCTGCACAACATCGTGCACCTGCTGTTCGGCGTCGTCGGACTGCTCGCCGCCAACCGCGCCTCCGGCTCGCGGATGTACCTGGTGATCGGCGGGATCGTCTACTTCGTGCTGTGGATCTACGGCCTGTTCACCGCCGGCCACAGCTCGGGTGCGAACTTCGTCCCGCTGAACAACGCCGACAACTGGCTGCACCTCGTGCTCGCCATCGGCATGGTCGCCCTCGGCGTCGTGCTGCCGCGCGAGCGTCGTCGGCCCGCCAACGCCTGACCCGCCAGCACCAGCCGGTCGCCGCACGGCGGCAGACCCCGAACGACACCGCCGACGTCCCACGACGTCGGCGGTGTCGTTCTGCGTCGTGCAGCGCCCGGGCCCACACGGACCCGGGCGCGGTCAGACCTCGGAGAACGGTTCCGCGTCGTCCAAGCGCACCCGCAGCGTCGGAGCGGCCCGTCGTCGGTTGCCGCCCTTGAGCACCCGCCGGGTCGACGAGCGCCGGATGACCTCGGCCTTGAGCGTCGCGGCGACCTCGGCCCCGTGCGCGTACGGGAACCGCACGATGGCCCGGACCGTGCCCGGCAACGTGTCGTCCTCGACCGGGACCGGGCCGAGCACCGGACCGACGACGGCGTCGCCGAGGGCCTCGACCGCAGCGGTGACGGCCTCGTCGGTGCCGGTCATCGTCGCCACCCGCACCGCCGGCGGGAAGTGGAGTTCGCGGCGGTCGGTGAGCTCGTCGTGCGCGGGACCGTCGAGCCGCCACAGGGCCATCGCGGAGGCCAGGCGCCCGCCGATCCCGACCAGGTACACCTCGGCCCCGGGGGCCGACTTCGCGGCGGCGTTCGTCCAGAAGCGCAGCACGTCCTCCTGCACCCGCAGCCCTTCGCGGGCGAGCATCTTCTCGCCGTCGAGCAGCAGCACGCAGGCGTAGCCGCCCGGCACCGACGGCTCGGCCCCACGGGTGGCGACGACGACCGATGGCTTGGCGGGAACCTCGTCGAGCGGGCGGGAGCCGTCCGCGACGATGATCCGGGTGCCGGGGAACGCCCGCCCGAGCTCCTCCGCGGTGCGCTGTGCCCCCTGGCCGACCGGCTTCACGGTGCCGTTGCCGCACGTCGGGCAGCGGAACCCGACGGCCAGGGCGCCGCAGAACCGGCACTGGGGCGTGGCGCCGCGGTGCGGGCTGCCGAGCGGCCCGCCGCAGACCCGGCAGTGCGCGCGTTCGCCGCACTCGGCGCAGACCAGCCCCGTGCCGAAGCCCGGGCTCGCGACCTGCACCAGGACGGCGCCGTGCTGGCTGGCCTCGCGCGCGGCACGCCAGGCGGAACTCGGAATGCGCGCCTGCGCGGCGAACCCCTCGGCCCCGGTCTGCTGCACGGTGGGGATGACCTTCGGCGTCTTCACGCGGTAGGGCACGACCTCCTGCAGCCAGTGCAGCTCCACCAGCCGTTGCACGTCGGTGCTGCGCGCGTGCGAGACGAACAGCAGCGCGGCACCCGACTGGGCGGCCCGCACCAGGGCGACGTCACGCGTGTGCACGTAGGGCGCCCGCTGCTCGATGAACGAGGCGTCGCCGTCGTCCCACATCGCGATCAGCCCGAGTTCGGTCGCCGGCGCGTACATCGCCGTACGGTTGCCGATCGCGACCACCGGGTGCGTGCGGGCCTGCAGCAGTGCCTTCGCGCGCTGCCCGTTCGTCTGCTTGGCGTCGAACCGCACCACCCGTTCCGGCGGCAGCACGGCGAGCAGTGCCCGCTCGAGGTCGATGACGTCGCGGAAGTCCGGCACGGCGACCACCGCGGACTGCTCGGCCGCCAGGGTGTGCGCCGCAGCCTGGGCGAGCGTCGCGGCCCATCCCGGCACCCAGACCGGTGCGTCCGCGTCACCCACCGCCACGGGCTGGGGCACGGCGGCGACCGCGGCGCGCCCGTGCTCCGTCACCACGGCCTCCAGGACGCCGTCGGCGTAGCCGGTAACGGGCGGGGCGGTCACCGGCGGCGGCGACCACGCGGTGTCCCGGGCGAGCCAGGCCTTCTCGGCGCGCACCTGCCGCGGTGGCACGGCCAGGCGCAGGACGTCCGAGGCGACACCCGCGGCGCGGTCGGCGACGGCACGCGCGAGGGTCCAGATCTCCGGCGCCAGCACGGGCACCGGGGACAGCACTGCCTCGATCTGGCTGAGCTCCCCCGGGTACTCACCCTCGGTGACGATCTCGACCACGTAGCCGTCGGACATCCGGGCACCGGTGCGCAGCGGCACCTTGACGCGGACCCCCGCGACGCAGTCGTCCTCGAGCTCGGCCGGCACCCGGTAGTCGAACAGACGGTCCAACTGCGGGAGCGGCGAGTCGAGGACGACGCGCGCGACGGTGGTCACGCGGTGCTTCAGACGGTCGCGGCGACGAGTCCTGCGGCGGCGCGGAGTTCCTCGACACGGTCGAGCTGCTCCCACGTGAACCCGGGGAGCTCGCGGCCGAAGTGGCCGTAGGTCGCGGTCTGCGCGTAGATCGGTCGGAGCAGGTCGAGGTCGCGGATGATCGCGGCCGGACGCAGGTCGAATACCTGGCGGATGGCGGCCTCGATCGTGGCGTCGTCGACGTGTCCGGTGCCGAAGGTCTCGACGTACAGCCCGACGGGCTTCGCACGGCCGATCGCGTAGGCGACCTGCACCTCGAGCCGGTCGGCGAGCCCCGCGGCAACCGCGTTCTTGGCGACCCAGCGCAGCGCGTACGCCGCCGAACGGTCGACCTTCGACGGGTCCTTGCCGCTGAACGCGCCGCCACCGTGACGGGAGGCCCCGCCGTAGGTGTCGACGATCACCTTGCGGCCGGTGAGCCCGGCGTCACCCTGGGGGCCACCGATCTCGAAACGACCGGTCGGGTTCACGATGACGTCGACGTGCGACGAGTCGAGGTCGACCAGGCCGAGAACCGGACGGATCACGTGCTCGGTGATCGCCGCGGTGAGCTCGTCGAGCGTGACGCTCGGCGAGTGCTGCGTGGAGAGCACGACGGTCTCGACGGTCTTCGGCACGACGCCGTCGTACCCGATGGTGACCTGGGTCTTGCCGTCCGGACGCAGGAACGACAGCTCGCCCGACTTGCGGACCGCGGCCAGGCGCTCGGCCAGACGGTGCGCCAGCCAGATCGCGACCGGCATGTACTCGGGGGTCTCGTTCGTCGCGAAGCCGAACATGATGCCCTGGTCGCCGGCGCCCTGACGGTCGAGCGGGTCGACCGCACCGGTGCGGGAGTCGAGCGACTCGTCCACACCCTGCGCGATGTCGGGCGACTGCGCGCCGATCGACACCTCGACACCGCAGGTGGCACCGTCGAACGAGACGTCCGACGAGTTGTAGCCGATGCCGGTGATGACGTCACGGACGAGCTTGGGGATCTCGACGTAGCCGGAGGTCGTGACCTCGCCGGCGACGTGCACGAGCCCGGTGGTCACCATCGTCTCGACGGCGACGCGCGCGTTCGGGTCGACCGTCAGCAGTGCGTCGAGGATGCTGTCCGAGATCTGGTCGCAGATCTTGTCGGGGTGCCCCTCGGTCACCGACTCGGACGTGAAGAGGCGGAGAGCAGCTGCAGTCACCGGGATCAGTCGGTGGGCTGCTGCTGCTTGGTGACGGTGAGCTTGTCCTCGTTGATCTCGTGGAGCGCGACGGACAGCGGCTTGTCGTCGATCGTCGAGTCGACGAGTGGTCCGACGTTGTCGAAGAGCGAGCCCTCGTGCAGGTCGGCGTAGTAGTCGTTGATCTGGCGGGCGCGCTTCGACGCGAAGATGACGAGCGCGTACTTCGACTCGACCTTGCTGAGCAGGTCGTCGATGGGCGGGTCGATGATGCCCTGGGGGTTGGCCATGGTGTCTCCTCGAAGTCAGTGCACCCGTCAGGGCGCAGAGAACAAGTCTACGACCTCACGTGCCGCGGTGCCGACATCGGAGTTCACGATCCGCACGTCGAACTCGTCCTGCGCGGCCAGCTCGACCTTCGCGGTCTCGAGGCGACGGGCCTGTTCCTCCGCGGATTCGGTCCCGCGGCCGATGAGCCGGCGCACCAGTTCCTCCCACGTCGGGGGCAGCAGGAACACGAGCACCGCCTCGGGCATGGCGTCGCGGACCTGCCGGGCCCCCTGCAGGTCGATCTCGAGCATGACCTTCTCGCCGGCGTCGAGCGCGCGGTCGATCGGCGGGCGCGGGGTGCCGTACCGGTACGAGTTGTGGACGGTCGCCCACTCGAGCAGCTCGCGGTCGCGGATCATGCGGTCGAACTCGTCGTCGTCCACGAAGTAGTAGTGCACGCCGTCGACCTCGCCGGGGCGCGGCTTCCGGGTGGTGGCGGAGACGCTGAGGTTGACGTCCGGGTAGTGCTGTCGGATGTGCGCGCTGACCGTGCCCTTTCCGACCGCGGTGGGTCCGGCGAGCACGACGAGCTTCGAGGCGCCACGCTTGCGACCGCGGGCGGCGAGCCAGTCCGCCAGGGCGGTCCGCTGCCGGGTCCCCAGGCCACCGAGGCGCTTCGAGGGGGCGATCCGCAGGGTCCCCATGATCGCCTCGGCTCGTGCGGGGCCGATCCCCGGCAGGCTGACGAGCAGGTCACGGACCCGGAGCGAGCGTTCCGCCGAGGTCGTCTCGACCAGCGAGTCGTCCCACGCGGCACGGGCGACGTCGAGTGCCGAGCGCTCCCCCGACGCGATCGCGGCCTTCACCGCGGCCCGGGCGCGTCGCGCGGCGACGG
This sequence comes from Curtobacterium sp. MCLR17_043, assembly GCF_003224215.1. NCBI lineage: Bacteria > Bacillati > Actinomycetota > Actinomycetes > Micrococcales > Microbacteriaceae > Curtobacterium > Curtobacterium sp. MCLR17_043. Next base: position 124,120 of record NZ_QKLH01000009.1, read on the forward strand.
CGGCCTTCGCCGCGGCGACGCGGTCGACCTCTGGCGGGGTGCGGTGGGCGGGCAGGCCCTCGTGCTCGTCGGTCACGCTGCCGCCGCCAGTGCCGTGCGGATGCGGTCGGCGCGGTCGGTGACGAGCGCCGCGACGCCGTCCGGACCGTCGGTCAGCAGGCCGCGCGACTCGCTCACGAGCACCTGCTCGGCACGCGCGCCGTACAGCGCGCGGAGGTCCTCGATGCGGGCGCCCTGGGCACCGAAGCCCGGGGCGAGGACCGGCGCGGTGCCGATCGCGTCCGCGTCGATGCCGAAGTCGTCGAGGTGAAGGGTCGCGCCGAGCACGAGCCCGACGTCGCCGAGGGCCTGATCGCCCACGGACCGGTTGTCGTCTGCCACGTCCAAGACGATACCGGCCGCGACCGTCCGGCCGGTACGCGGTCCTTCCGCGACCACCGCGGTCTGCAGCACACGGGCCTCGGGGTTGCTCGTCGCCGCGAGCACGAAGACGCCGGTACCGTTCCGGCGCGCGACGTCGATCGTGCCCCGGAGCGAGCCGTACCCGAGGTACGGCGACACCGTCATCGCGTCGGCCGCGAACGGCCCGTCGCGGTCCAGCCACGCCAGCGCGTAGTCGTCACCGGTGGTCCCGATGTCGCCCCGCTTCACGTCGGCGACGACCAGGAGGCCCGCATCGCGTGCCCGGCGGATCGTCGCGTCGAGCGCACGGTAGCCCGCGACCCCCGCCGCCTCGAAGAAGGCGACCTGCGGCTTCACGATCGCCGCGCGGCCGGCGGCCGCGTCGACCAGGGTGGCGCCGAACGCCGTCAGGCCCTGCTCGTCGCGGGCGAGCCCCCACGCCGCCAGGGTGGCGGCGTGGGGGTCGATCCCGACGCAGAGCGGTGAACGCTCCCCCATGGCGGACGCGAGGCGGTCGCCGAAGGAGGCCGGGCCTCCCGACCGGGTCGTTGCCATGCTGGCAGCCGTCACCAGGTCGCGCGCTCGAGCGCGTAGTCCTGCAGGCTGCGGACGTTCAGCGGCGAACCGATCGTCTCGATCGCCGCGACGGCCGCCCCGATCTGCGCGATCGTCGTGAACAGCGGCTTGTCCGCCGCGACCGTGGCCGCACGGATCTCGTACCCGTCCGCACGACCGGCGGCACCCGACGGCGTGTTGATCACGATGTCGACCTCGCCCCTGGCGAGCAGGTCGACGACGCTCTCGCCGCCCTGGCTGTACTTGCCGACGATCCCGACCTCGATGCCGTTGCGGCGGAGGATCTCCGCCGTGCCCTCGGTCGCGATGATCGTGAAGCCGAGCTGCTGCAGGCGGTGCACCGGCAGCACGATCGCGCGCTTGTCGGTGTCGGCGACGCTCACGAAGACCGTGCCGCTGGTCGGCAGGCCGCCGTACGCGGCGTCCTGCGACTTGAGGAACGCCCGCGGGAAGTCACGGTCGATGCCCATGACCTCGCCGGTGGAGCGCATCTCGGGGCTGAGCACCGAGTCGACGACCTGGCCTTCGCGGGTGCGGAAGCGACGGAAGGGCAGCACGGCTTCCTTCACGGCGACCGGCGACTGTGCGGGGACGAACGCCCCGTCACGCTCGGGCAGCATGCCCTCGGCGACGAGCTCGGCGACCGTGGTGCCGGTCATGATGCGGGACGCGGCCTTGGCCAGCGGGATGCCGAGCGCCTTCGAGACGAAGGGCACGGTGCGGCTGGCGCGCGGGTTCGCCTCGAGGACGTAGAGCACGCCGGCGCCGATGGCGAACTGGACGTTGAGCAGGCCCTGCACGCCGATGCCGCGGGCGATCTTCTCGGTCGCGTCGACGACGCCCTGGATCTCCGCGCGGCCGAGGCCGACCGGGGGCAGGGTGCAGGCCGAGTCGCCGGAGTGGATGCCGGCCTCTTCGAGGTGCTCCATGATGCCGCCGATGTAGAGCCGCTCGCCGTCGAAGAGCGCGTCGACGTCGATCTCCACGGCGTCGTCCAGGAACCGGTCGACCAGCAGCGGGAGCTCCGGGCCGATGATCGCCTGGTCGGCCATCCGGTCGAAGTAGTCCGCGAGCGACGGGGAGTCGTAGAGGATCTCCATGCCGCGGCCGCCGAGCACGAACGACGGGCGGACGAGGACGGGGTACCCGATCTCCTCCGCCACCGTGGTCGCGCTGGCCAGGTCGTGGGCGGTGCCGTTCCGCGGTGCGAGCAGGCCGGCGGCGTCGAGGATGGCGGAGAACTGCCCGCGCTCCTCGGCCGAGTCGATCGCGGTGGGGCTGGTGCCGAGGATCGGGATGCCCGCGGCCTCGAGCGGCTTCGCCAGGCCGAGGGCGGTCTGGCCACCGAGCTGCACGACGACGCCGACGAGTTCGCCGGACGCGGCCTCGGCCTCGATGACCTCGAGGACGTCCTCGGCGGTCAGCGGTTCGAAGTACAGGCGGTCGGAGGTGTCGTAGTCGGTCGACACGGTCTCGGGGTTGCAGTTGATCATGATCGTCTCGAACCCGGCGGCGCTCAGCGCGAAGGACGCGTGCACGCACGAGTAGTCGAACTCGACGCCCTGTCCGATGCGGTTCGGGCCGGAGCCGAGGATGACGACCTTCTTGCGGTCGCTCGGCGTGATCTCGGTCTCGGTGTCGTACGACGAGTAGTGGTACGGCGTCAGGGCGGGGAACTCGCCGGCGCAGGTGTCCACGGTCTTGAAGACCGGTCGGATGCCCTGGGCGTGCCGCTCGTCACGGACCCGCTGCTCGGAGACCGGTGCCGCGTCCGTGCTGCGCAGGCTCGCGATCTGGGTGTCGCTAAAGCCGTGCTCCTTCGCCCAGCGCATCGTGTCCGCGTCGAGGGTCTCGGCGGCCCGGACCTCGTCCGCGACCTCGTTGATGAGCACGATCTGGTCGATGAACCAGGGGTCGATCTTGGTGGCCTCGAAGACCTCGTCCGCGGTGGCACCCGCGACCAGGGCCTGCTGGACCGTGACGATGCGGCCGTCGGTCGGGATCGACGACTTCGTCAGCAGGGCGTCCTTGTCGAGCTCGGCCGCCGGGGTGTCCCAGTGGAAGCTCGACCCGCGCTTCTCGAGCGAGCGCAGCGACTTCTGCAGTGCCGTCGCGTAGTTCCGGCCGATGGCCATCGCCTCGCCGACGCTCTTCATCGTCGTGGTCAGGGTGGCGTCGGCGGCCGGGAACTTCTCGAACGCGAACCGCGGGGTCTTCACGACCACGTAGTCGAGCGTCGGCTCGAAGCTCGCCGGGGTGACCTTCGTGATGTCGTTCTCGATCTCGTCGAGCCGGTATCCGATGGCGAGCTTCGCGGCGATCTTGGCGATCGGGAAGCCCGTGGCCTTCGACGCGAGGGCCGACGAGCGGGACACGCGGGGGTTCATCTCGATGACGATGACGCGGCCGTTGGACGGGTCGACGGCGAACTGGATGTTGCAGCCACCGGTGTCGACGCCGACGCGACGGATGATGTCGATGCCGATGTTCCGCATGTTCTGGTACTCGCGGTCGGTCAGGGTCAGCGCGGGGGCGACCGTGATCGAGTCACCGGTGTGGACGCCGACCGGGTCGACGTTCTCGATGGAGCAGATGACGACGGTGTTGTCGTAGTTGTCGCGCATCAGCTCGAGCTCGTACTCCTTCCAGCCGAGGATGGACTCCTCGAGCAGGACCTCGGTCGTCGGGCTGGACTGCAGCCCGTCGCCGACGAAGCGGACGAGTTCGGCCTCGTTGTAGGCGAAGCCCGAGCCGAGGCCGCCCATGGTGAACGACGGGCGGACGACCAGCGGGTACCCGAGGTCCTTCGCGAACTCCTTCGCTTCCTCCAACGTGTGCGCGATGTGGCTGCGGGCGACGTCAGCACCGGACTCGAGGACGAGCTCCTTGAAGAGCTGGCGGTCCTCGCCGCGCTGGATCGCCTCGACCTTGGCGCCGATGAGCTCGACGCCGTGCTTGTCGAGGATGCCGGCCTCGTCGAGCGCGATGGCCGCGTTCAGGGCCGTCTGGCCGCCGAGGGTCGGCAGGACGGCGTCCGGCTTCTCGATGCGGATGATCTCCTCGAGCGACGCGTTCGTGATCGGCTCGATGTAGGTCGCGTCGGCGAAGTCGGGGTCGGTCATGATCGTCGCCGGGTTCGGGTTGACCAGGATGACCCGGACGCCCTCGGCCCGGAGGACACGGCACGCCTGGGTGCCGGAGTAGTCGAACTCCGCGGCCTGACCGATGACGATCGGGCCGGAGCCGATGACGAGGACGGAGTTGATGTCTGCGCGCTTGGGCATCAGTTCGCTTCCTTGGTGATGTCTGCTGCGGGGGTCGTGGCGTCGGCGGTGGCCGCGTCGAGCGGCTCCCCGTCGCGACGCTCGCGCACCATGTCCGCGAACCGGTCGAAGAGGTACATGCTGTCGTGCGGTCCGGCGGCGGCCTCGGGGTGGTACTGCACGCTGAACGCCGGCACGTCGAGCGCGCGGAGGCCCTCGACCACGTTGTCGTTCAGCGAGTAGTGCGAGACCTCGACCCGACCGAACCCGGCCGGGGACTCGAGGACCTCGCCGAGGGGCGCGTCGACCGCGAAGCCGTGGTTCTGGCTCGTGATCTCGACCTTGCCCGTGGTCGTGTCGAGCACCGGCTGGTTGATCCCGCGGTGGCCGAAGGGCAGCTTGTAGGTGCCGAAGCCGAGCGCGCGGCCGAGCAGCTGGTTGCCGAAGCAGATGCCGAAGAACGGGCGGCCGGTGCGCAGGCTGTCCTGCAGCAGCTCCACCTGTGCGTCCGACGCGGCGGGGTCGCCGGGCCCGTTCGAGTAGAACAGGGCGTCCGGTGCGAGGGCTTCCAGCTCCGCAGCGGAGATGTCCTGCGGCACCACGTGCACCTCGAAGCCGCGGGCCGCGAGGTACCGGGTGGTCGAGGCCTTCACGCCGAGGTCGAGCACGGCCAGGGTGCCGATCTGCTCGCCCACGGCGGGGACGACGTAGGTCTCCGGGGTGGACACGACCGCCGAGAAGCTCGCGCCGGCCATCGTCGCCTGCGACACGACCGCGTCCAGCTGCGACTCGGCCGACAGTGCAGCGTCCGCACCGCTGAAGACGCCGCCCTTCATGGCGCCGGCGTCACGGATGCGGCGGGTGAGTGCGCGGGTGTCGATGCCGGAGATGCCGACGATGCCGTCGCGCACCAGGTGGTCGTCGAGCGTCGCGTTCGCGCGGTGGTTCGACACCACGCGGCTGGGGTCGCGCACCACGTACCCGGCGACCCAGATGCGACGGGACTCGGGGTCCTCGTCGTTCACCCCGGTGTTGCCGATGTGCGGCGCGGTCTGCACCACGATCTGTCCGGCGTAGGAGGGGTCGGTCAGCGTCTCCTGGTAGCCGGTCATGCCGGTCGCGAAGACCACCTCGCCGAGCGTGCGCCCACGGGCGCCGTAGGCCCAGCCGTCGTACCGGGTGCCGTCTTCGAGGACCAGGACGGCCCGTTCGCGTGTCATGCTTTCTTCCCTTCGCCCGCGGTTCGCGGAGCATCGGCCGCAGTCGCCTGCGGCCCGGTCTCGGTCAGTCCCTGCAGGGCGTGCAGCGCGGCTGCGTCGCCCTCCGGGAACCGGAAGTAGGTGTCCAGGTCCGTCGCACCTGCGGCGCCGGTCGCCGTCCATCGCAGACGGACCAGTCCCCCGGGTTCGACCACTCGGTCGATCGCCCACGTGGAGCGGTCGGCGCCGCGGACCGCGTCGCGCGCGATCCAGCGGTCGTCGGTACCGGCGAGGCGCATCACCACGCCGGTCGCGTGGACCGTCACCCCGCCGCGGCCGCGGAACCCGAGGCCGCCTGCGGTGATGCGTTCCAACGGCTGGTCGGCGCGGGTCGTCGCGACGGTGAACCCGTCCCACGACCCGACCGCCGGTGCCAGGTCGGCCGGCACGCGGACTGGAGGCACGGCTTCCGCCTGCTTCCTGGTCCGCGTCCGCCAGGTGCGCGCCATCGCGACGAACAGGGCGGCGACCGCGAGCAGGATCACCGCGCCGAGGAGCCAGCGCTGCGCGTCGCCGCTCATGCGCGCGCCCCTGTCCGGAGCGCCGCGGCGTGCGCCGCGATCGTGTCCGCGTCGACGACGCGGCCGTCGAGCACCGTCGCGTACCCCTGGTGGAAGGTCGCGACGACCCGGCCGGGCAGCGTCATGCCGAGGTACGGCGAGTTCTGCGACTGCCCGGCGAGGTCGGTGACCGCGAACTCGCGGCTGGCCGACGGGTCGTAGAGCGTGATCTCGGCGGGTGCTCCCTCGGCGATACGCTGCCCGTGCCCCTCGACCTGGCCGATCCGCGCCGGCGCCTCGGACAGCACCCGGGCGACGTCGGCCCAGTCGAGCCGGCCGTCGTCGACCACGGCGGACTGCACCACGCTCAGCGCCGATTCGAGGCCGACCATGCCGTTGGCGGCGGCGGGCCACTCGCAGCACTTCGCCTCGGCGGTGTGCGGTGCGTGGTCGGTCGCGACGATGTCGATGGTGCCGTCGGCCAGGGCCGCGCGGAGCGCCTCGACGTCCTCGCGGGCGCGGAGCGGCGGGTTCACCTTGTAACGGGCGTCGTAGCCCGGCGCACCGTCGTGGCCGGCGATGAGGTCCTCGGTGAGCACGAGGTGGTGCGGGGTGACCTCGGCCGTGACGTCGATGCCGCGGGACTTCGCCCACCGGATCACCTCGACGCTGCCGGCCGTCGAGACGTGGCAGACGTGCAGACGTGCTCCGACGTGGTCGGCGAGCAGGACGTCGCGGGCGATGATCGCCTCTTCCGCGACGGCGGGCCACCCGGCGAGGCCGAGCTCCGAGGACAGCCGGCCCTCGTTCATCTGCGCACCGATGGTCAGCCGGGGCTCCTGGGCGTGCTGCGCGAGCACCCCGCCGAAGCCCTTGATGTACTCGAGTGCGCGGCGCATGAGCAGCGGGTCGGCCACGCAGGAGCCGTCGTCCGAGAACACCCGGACCTTCGCCCGCGAGGTCGCCATCGCGCCGATCTCGGACAGGTGCGTGCCCTGCAGCCCCTGCGACACGGCGCCGATCGGGCGGACCGTCACGTAGCCCGCGTCGTCGCCGAGTGCCTGGACCTGCTCGACGACCCCGGCGGTGTCGGCGACGGGGCTCGAGTTCGCCATGGCGTTCACGGCGGTGAAGCCACCGGCGGCCGCGGCACGCGAGCCGGTGAGGACGGTCTCGGACTCCTCGTGACCGGGCTCGCGCAGGTGCGTGTGGAGGTCCACGAGGCCGGGCAGGGCGATGAGGCCGTCCGCGTCCACGGTGGTGGCGCCAGCCGTGTCGAGACCGGACCCGACCGCGGTGATGCGCCCGGCCTCCAGGCGGATGTCGGCACGCGAGCCGTCGACCAGCTGCGCGCCACGGATCAGGTGAGCGGTCATGCGGCGGACTCCTTCGCGTCGGTGCCGGTTCCGGCACTGCCCGTCAGGGCGAGGTAGAGGACGGCCATCCGGACCGAGACGCCGTTCTCGACCTGCTCGACGACGGTCGAACGGGGGTCGTCGGCGGCGACGCCGGCGATCTCGAGCCCGCGGTTCATCGGGCCGGGGTGCATGATCAGCGTGCGCTCGGACAGCCGCCCGAAGCGCGCCGCCGTCAGGCCCCAGTGCCGCGTGTACTCGCGCGGGTTCGGGAAGAAGGCGTCGTTCATCCGCTCCTGCTGGATGCGGAGCGTCATGACGACGTCCGGGTCCTCGGCCAGGGCGGTGTCGAGGTCGTGGTGCACCGCGGCGCCGAACGGGGTCGGGGTGGCGGGCAGCAGCGTCGGCGGCGCGGCGAAGGTCACGCTCGCGCCGAGGGTGCGGAGCAGCCAGGCGTTCGACCGCGCGACCCGGCTGTGCAGCACGTCGCCGATGATCAGGACGCGCACGCCGTCGAGGCCCTGGCCGCGCGAGCCGGCGCCGTGCAGGCGGCGACGCATGGTGAAGGCGTCGAGCAGCGCCTGCGTCGGGTGTTCGTGGGTGCCGTCACCGGCGTTGACCACCGGCACGTCGATCCAGTCGGCGTCGGCGAGCACCCGCGGGGCGCCCGATGCACCGTGGCGCATGACGATGCCGTCGATGCCCATCGCACCGAGGGTCTGCACGGTGTCCTTCAGGGATTCGCCCTTCGAGACGCTCGAGCCCTTCGCGGCGAAGTTCAGGACGTCGGCGGACAGGCGCTTCGCGGCGGCCTCGAACGAGATGCGCGTGCGCGTGGAGTCCTCGAAGAACAGGTTCACCACGGTCTTGCCGCGCAGGGCCGGGAGCTTCCGGACCTCGCGCGTGTTGACCTCGGCCATCTCCTCGGCGACGTCGAGGATGTGGACGGCCTGGTCGCGGGACAGGTCGGCGGTGGAGAGCAGGTGCCGCATCACGCCACCCCCTGCTCGATGAACACGGTGTCGTCGCCGTCGGTCTCGGCCAGGTGCAGCGTGACCCGCTCGTCGGACGCGGTCGGCAGGTTCTTGCCCACGTGGTCCGCGCGGATCGGCAGCTCGCGGTGGCCGCGGTCGACGAGCACGGCGAGCCGGACGGCACGCGGCCGGCCGATGCCCTGCAGCGCGTCGAGCGCGGCGCGGACGGTGCGACCGGAGTACAGCACGTCGTCGACGAGCACGACGACCTTGCCGTCGATGCCGCCGGCGGGGATGACCGTCCGGTGCGGCGCGCGGCCGATGCCGTGGCCGAGGTCATCGCGGTGCATGGTGACGTCGAGCGTGCCGACACGCTCCGTCCCGATGCCACCGGCGGCCGAGGACCACTCCGGCTCGATGCCGGCCAGGATCCGGCCGAGGCGTTCCGCCAGGACGGCGCCGCGGGTCGGGATGCCGAGGAGCACGAGGTCCGAGCCCCCGTGGTTGGCTTCGAGGATCTCGTGCGCGATGCGTGTCAGGGCACGCGTGATGTCGGGCTGTTGCAGGACCGTTCTGGTTCCCACGTCGACCCCCTTCCCCGCCTCACTGGACGGCATTAAAGGATGCTGACGTGGTCAACCCTACCGGGACTCCTGGTCTCCTGCGACCGTCCGACCGGACGGTGCACGACCGCCGGCGACGGCCCCGAGCACGCCGTTGACGAAGCCGGCGGAGTCCTCGGTGGACAGCGACTGCGCGAGCTCCACCGCCTCGGCGATGGCGACGGCGTCGGGCACCTCCGGGTTGAACCGGAGCTCCCAGACGGCCATCCGCAGGATGCAGCGGTCGAGGACCGGCATCCGGGCGATCGACCAGCCCTGGGCGTGGTCGACGATGACGGAGTCGATCTCGTGACGGGCGTCGTCGACACCGGTGACGATCTGGCGGGCGTAGTCCCAGCTGGAGGCACGCTCCGGCTGGTCCAGGTGCCGGACCGTCTCGGTGGCGAGCACGTCCGCGATCGGCAGCTCGCGCACCTCGGCGACGTACAGCATGTCGAGGGCGCGCTTGCGGGCCTTCGAACGAGCACTCATACGGTCAGCGCCTAGGAGTTGACGCGGCCGAGGAAGCTGCCGTCGCGCGTGTCGATCTTCACCAGGGTGCCGCTCTCCAGGTACAGCGGGACCTGGATGCGGTGGCCGGTCGCGATGATGGTCGCGTCCTTGGTGCCGCCGGAGGAACGGTCACCCTGCAGGCCCGGCTCGGTCTCGACCTCGGTGACGATCGACGTCGGGAGCTCGACGTACAGCGGGTTGCCCTCGTTCATCGCGATGGTGACCATCGCGGACTCGAGCAGGTAGTTCTTGGCGTCGCCGACCACGGTCGCGGAGACCGGGATCTGGTCGTACGTGTCGGTGTCCATGAACACGTAGGAGTCGCCGTCCTCGTAGAGGAACTGGTAGTCACGACGGTCGACGACGGCGGTGTCGATCTTCGCGCCGGCGTTGAACGTGCGGTCGACGACCTTGCCGGAGACGACGTTCTTGAGCTTCGTGCGGACGAACGCGCCGCCCTTGCCCGGCTTGACGTGCTGGAACTCGACGACCGACCACAGCTGGCCGTCGATGATGAGAACGGCGCCGTTCTTGATGTCTGTGGTACTGGCCATGAGTCGTCGGTGTCCCGTTCGGTCGTGTTGTGAAGTGTCCTCGGGCCGCGGACGGCCCCGGACGAGTGTAGCGGACGCCCGCCCGGCGGCCGGAGCGGTGCGCGTGCGTGCCGGACGCGCCGGTCCGGGCGGGCACCGGCCCTGGGCTCAGCGCCGCCGTCGGGCGAGCCAGGCGTCGATCGCCGCCCAGCCGAGCAGCACCACCGCCGCTCCCCCGAGCAACCCGCCCGCGACCCCGGTGGACAGGGCCGCCGTCGGTCGTGCCGGCAAGGACAGGTAGACGATCGCCAGGATCCCCGCCCCCGCACCGAGCAGCACGAGCAGGATGCGCCGGATCATCCCGGACACGAGCTGCCGGTCGCGGCTGTCCGCGAAGAGCCGGATGTTCACCGTGAACCGGCCGGTCTCGATCGCCTCGCCGATGCGGTCCACCCGGCGGGGCAGGCGACGAGCGGCCGACACGACGCCGAGCAGTTCCTTCGCCGCCAGGTCGCGGAGCTTGCCCGGCCGGAGCTGGTCGGTGATCTGCTCCCGGGCGAGTCCGCGGGACTCCTCGAGCAGGTCGAACGACGGTGCGAGCGTGCGGAGCGTGCCCTCGAAGATGGCCAGCGCGCGGGCCGCGGCGACGAAGTCCGGCGGTGGCTTCAGCCGGTACCGCCCGAAGACCTCGACCGCGTCGTCCACGGTGTCGACGCCGATGCGCGCACCCGGGCCGAGCTCGTCCGCGACGAAGCGGGCGATGTCCCGACGGAAGTCGGGCTCGTCGTGCGCATCGCGCACGGGTGCCATCCGCAGGACCGCATCGGCGATCCGCGACGTGTCGTCCTGCAGGTACGCGGCCAACAGGTCCTGGACCGTGTCCCGGAGACCCGGGTCGAGCCTCCCGACCGATCCGAAGTCGATCAACGCGGGCCGCCCGTCGGGCAGCACCAGGACGTTCCCCGGGTGCAGGTCCGCGTGGTACAGGCCGTCGAAGACGACCTGGCGCAGGAAGGCGCGGAGGATCGCGCGCATCGGCGCGTCGAGGTCGCGCTCGGAACGCTCGGCGCGGATCGCGCTGAGCGTGTCGCCCTCCAGGAACTCCATCACGAGCACACGCCGGCCGGACAGGTCCGGGTAGGGGTCCGGGAACCGGACCTCGTCCGGACGCGCACTGCGGGCCTGGGCCGCACGCAGCGCGGTGAGGTTCCGGAGCTCAGAGACGAAGTCGACCTGCCGGATCAGGTCGTCCGCGTACTGGCCGGCGATGTCCTGCACGCCGACCTGCCGCGCCTCGGTCGACCACCGGGCCATGAACCGGACGACCCGCAGTGCGATGTCCACGTCACGGCGCACCGCTGCGTCGATCCCCGGCCGCTGCACCTTCACGGCGACCGCGGTGCCGTCGGGCAGCCGGGCGCGGTGCACCTGCGCGATGGACGCCGCTGCGACGGGCACCGGGTCGAAGGTCGCGAACACCTGGTCGACCGGGGCACCGAGCTCCTGCTCGAGGAGCGCACGGACCTCGTCCGCCGGCGCCGCCGTGACGTTCCGCTGCAGGTGGGCGAGTCCCTCGGTCCACTCCTCGGGTAGCAGGTCGTCGCGGGTGGAGAGCAGCTGGCCCATCTTCACGAACCCGCCACCGGCTTCCTCGAGCGCCCGGCGCAGGTGCTCGGCCTGGTCGCGACGCAGGTTCGACGTTGCCGGGTCGTGCGAGAAGTCGAGACGTCGGAACGGCACCAGGTGGTGGCGGCGGGCGATCGAGAGGAGTTCGGTGAAGCGTCGACCACGGGAGCGCAGGGTGCCGGTGTCGGCATCGCGCGGTCCGGAGAGGTCGCTCAGTCGGGGTGGGGTGGGCACGCCCGCCAGTCTGCTCCCCGGTGCTGGGTCCGCAGCGTGCGGGTGGCCCGGTCCGTCGCGTTACCCCATCCTCCTCCACAGCCTGGAGGCCCGGCGCGGCTTCCACAGGTCGGCGCGGGCCCGGCGCGGGGCGCGGTCCTGGAGCGGACACTCGTTCCGTGGAGACAGCACTGATCGCGGCGTGCATCGCCGCCGGAGCGGCGATCGTCGCGGCCGTCGTCAGCTGGTTCGGGGCGTTCCAGAGTCGACGGACGTCCGATCGTGACCACGTGGCATCGGTTCACCTGGGCCGTCACGCAGCGGCCGGACATGAACACATACGACATTTCGACAACGGTCCTCCGAGACCTGGAGACCGTACCGTGGTGGTCGAAGGCCGATCGCCGACTCGCGAGCCGAGCGCTCCGCAGGCGAGCCATCGCCGACCAGGCACTTGACGACGACGAACGAAGGGACCCCGACTGATGTCGATCCTGCGACCGCTCCCCGACGCGCCCGACCTCGACGAGGACGACGACGTCCTCTTCGCCTGGGACCACGGCGCCACCGTCGACGAATGGCGGGAATCCCAGCGCACCGGTGTGGTCACCGTCTCGACGCGTGTCACCTGGTGGTGGCGCAGGATGCGACGGGTCCTGCGCTGACCGGCGTGGCTAGACGCCGACCTCCTGGTAGGCGGTGAAGAGCAGGTGGTCCTCGGGGCCCTCGAGCACGACGGGCTTGCCGACGCCGTCCAGGATGATGAACCGCAGCATGCCGGCACGGGCCTTCTTGTCACGACGCATGGTGGCGAGCAGCCCCTGCCAGCGCCCGACGCCGTACGAGGTCGGCAGGTCGAGCGACTCGAGGATCGCCCGGTGCCGATCGACCGTGGCGTCGTCCAGGTGGCCGGTCAGTCGGGCGAGCTCGGCGGCGAACACCATGCCGACCGACACCGCTGCCCCGTGGCGCCACTGGTACCGCTCGGCGTGCTCGATCGCGTGCCCGAGGGTGTGCCCGTAGTTCAGGATCTCGCGTCGGCCCTGCTCCGTGAAGTCGTCCGAGACGACCTCGGCCTTGAGCGCGATGGCGAGCTCGACGACCCGGCGGAACTCCGGGGTCGTCGGGTCGGTGACCCGGTCGACGTCGGCCTCGACGATGTCCAGGATCTCGGGAACGGCGATGAACCCGGCCTTCACGATCTCGGCGAACCCGGTCAGGATCTCGTTGCGCGGCAGCGTGCGGGCGAGGTCGAGGTCCACGACGACGGCACGGGGCGCGGAGAAGGCGCCCACCAGGTTCTTGCCCTCGTTCGTGTTGATGCCCGTCTTGCCGCCGACGCTGGCGTCCACCATGCCGAGCACGCTGGTCGGGACGGCCACGTACGGCACACCGCGCAGCCAGGTCGCGGCGACGAAGCCGGCCAGGTCGGTGACGGCGCCGCCACCGAGGCCGATCACCGCGTCGGTGCGGGTGAAGTCGGCCTGCCCCATGATCTGCCAGCAGAACGCGGCGACCTCGACGCGCTTGGCGCCCTCGGCGTCGGGGACCTCGGCGATCAGGGCTTCGAGCCCGGCCTCGACCAGGAGCGCGCGGAGCTCGTTCGCCCGGGCACCGAGCGTCGGCGAGTGCACGATGAGGACCTTGGCGACACGCGGGCCCAGGATCGCGGGCAGGGCACCGAGCAGGTCCGTGCCGACGGCCACCGTGTAGCCGTCGTCACCGCCGACCCGGATCTCGGTGGTCCCGGCGGGCAGGGTCGACTCGGTCACGGTGCTCCTTCGGTGCTGGTGGTGCTGGTGGTCGTACTGCCGGGCGCGGCGGTGGTGCCGGCGTCGCTGCGCAGCCACGTGACGACCTCGTCGACCACGCGGGACATCGGGCGGCGGGACGTGTCGACCACGACGTGCGCGAGTTCGGCGTAGGTGGCCGCCCGCTCGTCCATGATCGTCTGCCAGGCGTCGATCCCGCCGTTGGCGAGCAGCGGCCGGTCGGACCCGGCGATCCGGTCGGCGACGGCCTCGGGCGACACGGTGAGCAGGACGATGCGCGCGCCGCTCAGGGCCTGCCGGGTGTCCGCGTGGGTGACGGCTCCCCCGCCCACGGCGATCACGCCGCCCGTGGCCAGCGCCGCACGGACCGCCTGGGCCTCGAGGGCGCGGAACGCCGGCTCGCCGCGGTCGGCGAAGATCCCGGGGATCGGCCCGTGCTCGCGCACGATGACCCGGTCGGTGTCCGTGAACGGGACGCCGAGGGCCTTCGCCACCCGCTTGCCGACGCTCGTCTTGCCGGCGCCCATCGGGCCGATCACGACCACGGGCGCGTCGGCGCGTCGGACGTCGGTGCTCACAGGTCGGTCGACGTCGCCGACGGCTCGGTCCGGCGCGTGCGCAGGGTCTCCGGGATCGCCGCGAGGTAGGCGTCGAGGTTGCGCTTCGTCTCGACGACGTTGTCGCCGCCGAACTTCTCGAGCACCGCGTCGGCGAGCACCAGGGCCACCATCGCCTCGGCGACGACACCGGCAGCGGGCACGGCGCAGACGTCCGAGCGCTGGTGGTGCGCCGAGGCATCCTCACCGGAGACGACGTCAACCGTGTGCAGGGCGTGCGGGATGGTCGCGATCGGCTTCATCCCGGCGCGGACGCGCAGCACGGTGCCCGTGGACATCCCGCCCTCGGTCCCACCGGCGCGGTCGCTCGTGCGGTAGATCTCGCCGTCCTCGCGGTACAGCTCGTCGTGCGCGGCGGAGCCCCGGCGGCCGGCGGTCGCGAAGCCGTCACCGACCTCGACCCCCTTGATGGCCTGGATCCCCATGATCGCCGCGGCGAGGCGGGCATCGAGCCGGCGGTCCCAGTGCACGTGCGAGCCGAGGCCCGGCGGGACGCCGTAGAACAGCACCTCGACGACGCCGCCCAGGGTGTCGCCGTCCTTCTTCGCCGCCTCGACCTCGGTGACCATGCGTGCGGAGGTCTCGGCGTCGAAGCAGCGCAGCTGGTCCTCGTCGAGGCGGTCCACGTCGTCGGGCAGCGGCAGGTCCGTGCCGTCGGGGACCCGGACGGTCCCGACCTGCAGGGTGTGTGCCACCGAGCGGATGCCGAGTTCGGCCAGGAACGACTTGGCGACGGCACCGAGCGCCACGCGTGCGGCGGTCTCGCGGGCGCTCGCCCGCTCCAGGATCGGGCGCGCTTCGTCGAAGCCGTACTTCTGCATGCCGACCAGGTCAGCGTGGCCCGGTCGCGGTCGGGTGAGCGGCGCGCTCCGCCCGCGGGACATCTCGGTGGACTCGATCGGCTCGGGGTTCATGACCTCGACCCACTTCGGCCACTCGGTGTTGCCGATGCGGATCGCGATGGGGCTGCCGAGCGAGTAGCCGTGCCGGACGCCGCCGGACACGTGCAGCTCGTCCTGCTCGAACTTCATCCGCGAGCCACGGCCGTAGCCGAGCTTGCGGCGCGCGAGATCGGCACGGATGGACTCGAACGACACCGGGACACCCGCGGGCAGGCCCTCGAGCATGGCGATCAGTTCGGGTCCGTGGGACTCACCAGCAGTCAACCAACGAAGCATGCCGCAATCCTCCCACAGCGATCGTCCGTGCGACGTCGTCGCCTACTGGTAGTCGGGGTGCGCCCGCAGCCACGCCTGGAACTGCTCGACCGCCACCAGGTGCTGGTCGTAGGTGTCCGAGAAGACGGTCTTGCCCGACTCCAGGTCGACCGTCACGAAGTACAGCCACTTGCCCGGGGCCTCGTTCGTCACGGCTTTGATCGCGATGTCACCCGGGTTGGAGATCGGTGCGGGCGGGAGCCCCTCGTGCACGTAGGTGTTGTACTCGTTCGAGGCGTCCGCACGCTCGGCGTCCGTGGTCGTCACGGTGTGCGTGTTGCCCGTGCCGTACGCGACCGTGGCGTCGGACTGCAGCTTCATCCCCTGGTCGAGGCGGTTCTGGAACACCCGGGCGACCTTGGGGTAGTCGGCCGCGAGGCCGGCTTCCTTCTGCACCAGCGACGCGAAGACGATGGTGCGCTCCTGGTCGGCCTCCTTGACGCCGGCGGCGGACAGGTGCTCCTTCATGGTGTCGACCATCGACTTGAAGTACTGCTCGGCGGTCCAGCCCGGGTTGATCGGGTAGGTCGCGGGGAAGAGCCAGCCCTCGAGCGTCGTGACGCCGGACGGCAGGTCGTAGGCCGACAGGTCCTTCGCGGCCGCGTCGACCTGCTTCTCGGTCAGGCCGGCCTTCGAGACCATCCCGGCCTTGATGTCGGCGAGTGCCGTGCCCTCCGGGATGATGATCGACGCCTGGACGCGGTTGTCCTTGTCCTGCAGGGCCGCCAGCGCCGACTTCGAGCTCATCTGCTTCTTCAGCGCGTACGAACCGGGCTGGAACTGCACGTCCGGCGATGCCAGCAGGAGCTTGTAGAACACCTTCGAGTCCTTGACGACGCCGCTGCGCTGCAGCGTCGCGGCGACGTTCTCGCCGATGTCGCCCTGCTTGATCGTGATGGTCACCTTCGAGGTGCCGTTGCCCGTGTAGTCGTCGGGCTCCTGCGCGCCGCTGATCGCCGCGATGAGTTGCTGGATCTTGGGTGCGGCGAACGTGTACGCCCCGACGCCGGCCGCGAGCACGACCGCGACGATGACGAGCCCCGCGACGAGCGGTCCGCGCCGGCGCTTCGGCCGTGGCTCGCGGGGCGGCCTGGAGGCGCGTCCTCCGCCGCCTCGTCCCCCGCGTCCGCCGCCTCCCGCGGCACCACCGCCGCCGGTCGCGTCACCGTCGTCCGTCCCGTCGGCGCCGGACCCGCCGGCCGCGGCGGTCGCCGCGGGCTCGGTCGACAGCTCGCCGGTCAGCAGTGCGGCGACCTCGGGGTGCAGGTCTTCGGGGCGGGTGGCGACCGGTGCGTCGGCGGGGGACGCAGGGCGTTCGTCGCGTGCGGCTGGCGGGGCCTCGGCGGTCCGTTCGGCGGCCGGCGGCTCCTCAGTCGCTGCGACGCGGGCTCGTTCGGCCTCGAGGGCGCGGGCTTCGCGTCGGGACATCGGAGGCGCCGGCGGTGGGGTCACCTGACCAGCGTCGTCGCGGTCATCGGTGCCTGTCGTGCGGTCGGAAGTCGCCTTCCGCCGCTCGGCGTCGTTGCCGGGCGCGATGATCGCGTTCCAGTCCAGATCGTCTGCCAACGTCCTCGGTCTCTCGGTCGGGAACTCCACCTGGGCACCGTCGTCCTCGCAGCTGACGACGAGAGCAACCATGTGCGGTACCGGGCAGCCCTGTCAGGGAAGCGTGGTGCCCGGAGGGGCACCGGCACTGCGCTCGTGGTCGAGCGCGTGTTGCAGAATGATAACAGCGGCTGCTTGGTCGATCACGGCCCGGGACTTCTTCGTGTTCTTGCCGGCCTGGTGCAGCCCTCGCTGGGCGGTCACCGTCGACAGTCGTTCGTCGACCAGGCGCACCGGCCGACGCGCCGCGATCCGGGCCGCGAAAACGCGGGCGTCCTCGGTCGAGGCCGTGTCCCCACCCGACATCGACAGCGGCAGTCCGACGACGACCTCGAGCACGTCGTACTCGTCCGCGAGCTCGAGGATGCGCCGGAGGTCCTTCGAGTCGTCGCGACGGACGGTCTCGACCGGCGTCGCCAGCAGGCCGTCGCGGTCGCACACGGCGACCCCGATCCGGGCGCGTCCGACGTCCACGCCGAGCCGCCGCCCGGACCGGATGCCCACGGTCAGCCTGCGAGCCGTGCGGTCACGGCACGCAACGCCGCAGGGAGCGCTGCAGCGTCGGTCCCGCCGCCCTGCGCCAGGTCCGGCTTGCCGCCGCCACCGCCACCGAGCACGCCGGCGGCCTCCTTCGCGAGGGGGCCCGCCTGCACGCCCGCAGCACGGGCGGCGTCGTTGGTCGCGACGATCACGATCGGCTTGCCGCCCACGACGGCACCGAGCACGACGACGGCCGCGCCGTCACCGAGCTGGCCCCGGACGCCGGTGGCGAGCGAGCGCAGGTCGTCGCCCGACTGCAGCCCGTCGACCGTCTCGGCGACCACGGTGGTGGCACCGACGGTGGTGGCGTTCCGGGCGATGGCGGGCACGCGCTGCTGCAGGTTCGCCGACTCGTACTCGGCGAGCTTCTTCTGGGCGGACCGGAGGTCCTCCATCAGGTTCTGCACGCGGGCCGGCAGGTCGGCACGGGGAGCCTTGAGCGCGCTGGAGAGCTGCGACACGATCGTGCGCTCGACGGCGAGGTCGCGGAACCCCTCGAGCCCGACCAACGCCTCGACGCGGCGGTTCGTCGAACCGACGCTCGACTCCCCCACCAGGTTGACGAGCCCGATCTGCGCGCTCGAGGCGACGTGCGTGCCACCGCAGAGCTCGCGGGACCACGGGCCGCCGATGTCGACCATGCGGACCTCGGCGCCGTACTTCTCACCGAACAGGGCCTGCGCCCCGAGGGCCTTCGCCTCGTCGATGGGCAGGATGCGCGTGGAGACCTCGAGGTCGGTGCGGATCGCGGTGTTCACGACCTCCTCGATCTCGGAGCGCGTCTCGAGCGAGACCGGCTGCGACCACGAGAAGTCGAGGCGCATGTAGCCGGACTTGTTGTACGAACCGGCCTGCAGCGCGTCAGGCCCGAGGATGTCGCGGAGCGCCGCGTTCACCAGGTGCGTCGCGGAGTGCGCCTGGGTCGCGCCGCGGCGGTACTCCGCATCGACGACGGTGCTCGCGGCGTCGCCGACACCGACCTCGCCGGAGCGGACCTGCACGGTGTGGCTCCACAGCCCGGAGACCGGTCGCTGGACGTCGAGGACCTCGAGGTCGAACCCGTTGCCGACGATCGAGCCCTGGTCGGCGTCCTGGCCGCCCGACTCGGCGTACAGCGAGGTCTCGCCGAGGATGACCTCGGCGATGTCACCGGCGACCGCACGGTCGACGCTCACACCGCCGACGATGATGCCGAGCACGCGCGTCTCGGCCTCGAGCGCGTCGTAGCCGAGGAACGTCGTCTCGCCCTTGGCCCGGAACGCGCTGTACACGCTCAGGTCGGCGATCGCGGTCTTCTTGCTCTTCGCGTCGGCCTTCGCCCGGGCACGCTGCTCGGACATCAGGGTCTCGAACGCCGTGCGGTCGACGTGGACCCCGGCTTCCTCGGCCATCTCCATCGTCAGGTCGATGGGGAACCCGAAGGTGTCGTGCAGCAGGAACGCCGTGTCGCCGCCGATCGACGGGGCGCCGTCCTGCTTCGCACGCTCGACGGCAACGTCGAGGATGGTCGTGCCCTGCGCCAGGGTGCGGAGGAAGGTCTCTTCTTCCGCGTAGGCGATACGGGAGATCCGGTCGTAGTCGGACGCCACCTCGGGGTAGGCGTCGCGCATGGCGTCGCGGGACGCCGGGAAGAGCTCGGGGAACGTGGGCGCCTCGACACCGAGCAGGCGCATCGCGCGGACGGTGCGACGGAGCAGCCGACGGAGGATGTACCCGCGGCCCTCGTTCGACGGGCTCACGCCGTCGGCGATGAGCATCAGCGAGGAACGGACGTGGTCGGCGATGACGCGCATCCGCACGTCGTCCTCGTGCACGGCGCCGTAGCGTCGGCCGGAGATCTCGGCTGCGCGGTCGAGCACCGGGCGCACCTGGTCGATCTCGTACATGTTGTCGACGCCCTGCTTGATGAAGGCGACGCGCTCCAGCCCCATGCCGGTGTCGATGTTCTTGTTCGGCAGCTCACCGGTGATCTCGAAGTCGTACTTCGACCGCACGTCGGCGATCTGGTACTGCATGAAGACGAGGTTCCAGATCTCCACGTAGCGGTCGTCGTCCGTCGCCGGGCCGCCGTCGATGCCGTACTCGGGGCCACGGTCGAAGAAGATCTCCGAGCAGGGACCCGCGGGTCCGGGCTGTCCGGTCGACCAGTAGTTGGTGTCCTTGCCGAGGCGCTGGATCCGCTCGTCGGGCAGCGACGAGTGCTGCTTCCAGAAGCCGATCGCCTCGTCGTCCTCTTCGTAGACGGTGACCCAGAGGTCGTCCGGCGAGAAGCCGAGTCCGCCGTCGGTCTCCGGGTTGGTCAGGAACTCCCAGGCGAACTGGATCGCCTGCTCCTTGAAGTAGTCGCCGAACGAGAAGTTCCCGTTCATCTGGAAGAACGTGCCGTGGCGAGGGGTCTTGCCGACCTCTTCGATGTCGTTCGTGCGGATGCACTTCTGCACGCTCGTCGCCCGCGGGAACGGCGCCGGGATGAGACCGGTCAGGTACGGGATGAACGGCACCATGCCGGCGACCGTGAAGAGGAGCGACGGGTCGTCGGAGACGAGGGACGCGGACGGGACGACGGTGTGGCCGCGGTCACCGAAGTACTGGAGCCAACGGCGGCGGATCTCTGCGGTCTGCATGGTGCTTCCTGGGTTCAGGTCGTGGGTGGAGGAGGGTCGTGGCCGCTCGGTCGGAGCGCTCAGACGTCGGTACGGAGCTCGGCCTCGCGCGACCGGTAGCCGTCCGCGACGGCTCCCGTGAAGGCCTTCGTCTTGGCGTTCACCTCGGCGAAGAGCCGGGCGCCACCGGAGGTCTGGGCGACCCGGTGTGCGACGGCGAACCCGATGACGATGCCGACGGCGACGAAGAACAGCTGCTTCACGGTGCCTCTCCCTCTGTGCACCCGGGCGGTGCATGCCCGGACAAGCTTAGTCGCCGGGCACTTCCGCGCGTCCCCGTCCGCAAGACGCCGTCGTGTCGGCAGGACGCCGCCGAAACCGGAGGCATCTCGCGCACCCGGCGGCGCGTCGCCGAGACGACGGCGTGTTGCGAAGCGGAGGGCGGTGCCGGAACGCCGAACGGCGGGTCGCCCTCGAGAGGACGACCCGCCGTTCGGGTGTGATCAGTGGATCAGCGAGCTGCGTAGTACTCGACGACGAGCTGCACTTCACAGGTCACGGGGACCTCGGCGCGCTTCGGGCGACGCACGAGGCGGGCCTGGAGCTTCTCGATCTCGACCTCGAGGTAGCCCGGGACCTTCGGGAGGACTTCCTGGTGGCCACCGGCAGCGGCGACCTGGAAGGGCTCCATCGACTCGGACTTCGCCTTGACGTGGATCAGCTGGCCCTCCTTGACGCGGAAGGAGGGGCGGTCGACGAGCTTGCCGTCGACCAGGATGTGGCGGTGCACGATCAGCTGACGGGCCTGCGCGGTGGTGCGGGCGAAGCCGGCACGGACCACGAGGGCGTCGAGGCGCTGCTCGAGGAGCTCGACCAGGTTCTCACCGGTCAGGCCCTTCGTCTTGCGGGCCTCTTCGAAGACGATGCGGAGCTGCTTCTCGCGGATGCCGTACTGGGCGCGCAGACGCTGCTTCTCACGGAGGCGGACGGCGTAGTCGCTGTCCGCACGACGGCGCGTACGGCCGTGCTCACCGGGCCCGTAGGGGCGCTTCTCGAGGTAACGGGCGGCCTTCGGCGTCAGCGGGATGCCGAGTGCGCGCGACAGGCGGGTCTTGCTGCGGGTACGTGACTTGGTAGACACAGGGTCCTTTTCTCTGTTCGAACTGAATACTCACCGGAGGCCGGGCACGCGAGTGCCGGTGGCCCCGACGACGGGATCCAGAGGGATGAGCCTGTGGGATCGGACGGCTACAGTCCGAACCTCTGCCCCCGTACCACCGGAGTGGCACTCTGTCCTCAACGCAGCCGTGCTCGAGGACCAGGACGTAGGCCCGGCAATGCTAGCAGCATCGGGGCGAGCGCAGAAGCACCGACGCTAGTGGCCGCGTGTGATCTTCCGGAGTCGCTCGAGCCGCGGCCCGACCTCGCGCTCGTAGCCGTTGGCCGTCGGCGTGTAGTACTCGGTGCCCTCGAGGGCGTCCGGCAGGTACTGCTGCGCGGCGACCCCGTGCTCGGCGTCGTGGGAGTAGACGTACCCCTTGCCGTGCCCGAGGCGCTTCGCCCCGGCGTAGTGCGCGTCGCGCAGGTGCATCGGGACCGTGCCCATGCGCCCCGCCTTGACGTCGGCCATCGCCTGGTTGATGCCGTTGTAGGCGGCGTTCGACTTCGGCGCCGTCGCCAGGTAGACGACCGCCTCGGCCAGCGGGATCCGCCCCTCGGGCATCCCGATGAGCTGGACGGCCTGGGCCGCCGCGACCGCGATGGGCAGCGCCTGGGGGTCGGCCATGCCGATGTCCTCGGACGCGGAGATGATGATCCGCCGCGCGATGAACCGGGAGTCCTCGCCGGCCTCGATCATCCGGGCGAGGTAGTGCAGGGCGGCGTCGACGTCGCTCCCCCGCACCGACTTGATGAACGCGCTGATGACGTCGTAGTGCTCGTCGCCCTGTCGGTCGTAGCGCAGCAGGGCCCGGTCGACCGCGGCCGCGACGGTGTCGGCGTCGACGACGGGCACGGTGTCGTCGTCCTCGTCCTGCGCGGCGGTGGCCGACGCCGCGGCGGCCTCGAGCGCGGTCAGGGCACGTCGGGCGTCGCCGGACGCGAGGCGGATGATCGCGCTGCGGGCTTCGTCACCGAGGACGACGGCACCGCCGAGCCCGCGGGGGTCCTCCACCGCGCGGTCGACGAGCATGCCGAGGTCGGGATCGGTGAGCGGTTTGAGCGTCAGGAGCAGCGAGCGGGACAGCAGCGGCGAGATGACCGAGAACGACGGGTTCTCGGTGGTGGCCGCGATCAGGATCACCCACCCGTTCTCGACCCCGGGCAGCAGGGCGTCCTGCTGGGCCTTGCTGAACCGGTGGATCTCGTCGAGGAACAGCACCGTGGTCGACCCGTACAGGTCACGGTGGGTCAGTGCCTTCTCCATGACCTCGCGCACGTCCTTCACGCCGGCGGTCACGGCGGAGAGCTCGACGAACTCGCGACCGGACTGCCGAGCGATGGCCTGCGCCAGCGTGGTCTTGCCGGTCCCGGGTGGGCCCCACAGGATGACGGAGACCCCGCCGGGGTTCTCACGCGTGCCGGTGGCGAGCTGCACCAGGGGCGAACCCCGGCCGAGCAGGTGCTGCTGACCGGCGACCTCGTCGAGGCTGGTGGGGCGCATCCGGACGGCGAGCGGGACGGAACCCTGCGCGAGACCGGCGCGACCACCCGTGGTGGGCGCGTGCATTCCCGAACGATCCGCTGCCATCCTGCAATCGTAGGCCGGTCCACCGACGCAGGCCGCGCCTCCCGCCAGGTGGTGGTGGAGACCGTTCGGCTACGCTCGTTGCACACTGCGACGAGAGGGCAGACCAGCACCGTGGCACCGAAGAACCCAGCGCGTGACAACCGAGAGGCGCGCGAGCGCCTCCGCCTCTACCAGGCCCGCCAGGGCCTCCACGAGCGGCAGCGACGCCGCCGCGTGCGGGACAACCTGATCGGTGCCGGTGCCCTCGTCCTCGTCGCGGCCCTCGCCACCGGGTCACAGCTCGCCTTCGCCGGCTCGAGGGGGTCGGACGCCCCGGCCCCGAGCGCCTCCGCGTCGTCGACGGCCACGCCGTCGGCCAGCGCCACGGCCGCCAACACCGGCGACGTGCCGAGCAAGTCGATCGCGAAGGGCGCGACCTGGACCGGCACGCTCACGCTCAACAAGAGCATCGACCTCGGCATCGAGCTGGACGGTGCCAAGGCGCCGCAGGCCACGAGTGCCGAGATCTCGCTGATCCGGGAGCAGTTCTACAACGGCACCACCTGCCACCGGCTCGCCGACAGCGACGGACTGAAGTTCCTGCAGTGCGGCTCCGCGAACGGCGACGGCACCGGCGACGCCGGCTTCGAGTACGGCCCGCTCGAGAACGTGCCGGAGGACGGCGTCTACGAGAAGGGCACCATCGCGATCGCGCGGTCGGACTCCCCGTACTCGCAGTCGACGCAGTTCTTCATCGTCTACGGGGACACCACGCTCGACGGCTCCACGGGCGGCTACACGGTCGTCGGCAAGGTCACGAGCGGTCTGTCCCAGCTCGAGTCGAAGATCGCCGCGAAGGGCATCGCGTCCCCCGGCAGCGACGGCACCGGTGAGCCGAAGGTGGCGACGAAGATCACCGACGCGACCATCGCGGAGCAGAAGTAGTCCACAACCCGTCGCACCGGTCGGGCGGCGGAGCCCGTCCGTGCAATAGGCTGACGACCTGACCGTGCCGACGGTGACGTCGGCGATGCACGACCACGATCGAGGCGAGACCTGTGGGATCTGACGAAGCAACGACCTGGGGGCGGGTCGACGAGAACGGGACCGTGTACGTCCGGTACGAAGAGACCGAACGTGCTGTCGGTGAGTACCCGGACGCCACCCCCGAAGAAGCCCTCGCCTACTTCGCGCGGAAGTACGCCGACCTCGAGGGGCAGGTGAAGATCGCCGAGCAGCGCGTCCAGCGCGGTGCGTCGGCGAACGACGTCGCCCGGACGGTCGAGCACCTGACGGCCCTGGTCGCCGACGCGCGGGTGGTGGGCGACATCAAGTCGCTCGAGACCCGCGTCGGCGTTCTCGCCGAGCAGCTCGGCTCGCTCACCAAGGAGCAGGCGGAGCAGGCGCAGCAGGCCCTGCAGGACGCCCTGGCGCACCGCACCGCCCTGGTCGAGGAAGCCGAGGCACTCGCCGCGGTGGACCCCGCACGCGCGCAGTGGAAGCAGATCACGGCGCAGCTCGACGACGTGTTCGCGCGCTGGCAGCAGCACCAGCACGACGGGCCGCGGATCCCCAAGAACGAGGCGAACGACCTGTGGAAGCGGTTCCGCGCAGCGCGGTCCACCGTCGACCAGCACCGTCGTGCCTTCTACTCCGAGCTGGACGCACAGCACCGTGACGCCCGGACCCGCAAGCAGGAGCTCGTGGCGCAGGCCGAGGCCCTCGCGCCCCGCGGTTCCGACGCGATCCCGGACTACCGCCAGCTCCTCGACGACTGGAAGAACGCCGGGCGCGCCGGCAAGCGGCACGACGACGCACTCTGGGCGCGCTTCAAGGCCGCCGGAGACGTGCTGTTCGAGCAGCGCCACGCCGAGAGCGCAGCCGAGAACGAAGAGTTCTCCGCCAACCTCGAGGCGAAGCAGGCCCTGCTGACCGAGGCCGAGCCGCTCCTGCAGGCGACCGACCGGGTCGCCGCGCGCAAGACCCTCACCGGCATCCAGCGCCGCTGGGACGAGATCGGCAAGGTCCCCCGCGGTGACGTCCGTCGGGTCGAGGACCGCCTGCGTGCCATCGAGGACCACGTCCGTGGGCTCGAGGACGCGCACTGGAAGGAATCGAACCCGGAGCGCAAGGCCCGTCAGAACGGCCTCGCGAGCCAGCTGGAAGACGCGATCGGCAAGCTCCAGTCCGAGCTCGCCGCGGCGCAGGCCACCGGTGACGCCCGGAAGATCAAGGACGCGCAGGAAGCCCTCGATGCCCGCAAGATCTGGCTCGACGCCCTGGGCGGCTGAGCTTCCGAACCACGAACGACGCCCCCGTGACCGATCGGTCACGGGGGCGTCGTCGTGCGGGGGGAACCAGTGTGCTCGGCAGGTCAGACCGGCGCGGGCAGTCCGAGCAGCAGCCGGATGTCCAGGTCGTCCTGCCGCATCTGCGCGGCGAGCTCGTCCATCGACGAGAACTTCACCATGCCGCGCACGTACGACACGAAGAGCACCGAGATCCGATCGCCGTACAGGTCGATGTCGACGTCGAGCAGGTGCGCCTCGATCTGCTTCGCCGGCACACCCTCGAACGTCGGGTTGTTGCCGACCGACACCGCTGCCGGGTAGACGGTGCCCTCGTGCAACACCCGGGCGGCGTAGACGCCGTCGGCGGGGACGAAGCCCTCGCACGCCGGGTCGAGGTTCGCGGTGGGGTACCCCATCGCACGGCCGCGCTGGTTGCCGTGCACCACGACGCTCCGCACGGCGTGTTCCCGCCCGAGGAGTCGTGCGGCTTCGGCCACGCGGCCCTGGCCCAGGAGCTCCCGGATCCAGGTGGAGGACACCCGGCGCTCACCGTCGGGTCGGACGTCGTCGATGAGGTCCACGTCGTCGATGAGCTCGACGGTGAAGCCGTGCTGCTCCCCCAGGGTCCGCAGCAACGCGACGTCACCGGCGCCCTTCGCACCGAAGCGGAAGTCGCTGCCGACGAAGACGAGCCGGGCGTGCAGGGTGTCGACGAGGATCTCGGACACGAACGCCTCGGGCGACTTCGACTGCAGTTCCTGGTCGAACCGGAGCAGCAGGGTGGCGTCGACCCCGGCGTCCTCGAGCAGTTCGCGGCGCTGCGCGGTGCTCGTCAGGGCCGGCGGGACGTGCGGCGGGTCGATGACGTTGAGCGGGTGGCGGTCGAACGTGACCACGGTGGCCACGAGGTCGTGCTCGCGGGCGGCACGCTCGAGGTGTGCGATGACGGCTCGGTGCCCGACGTGCACGCCGTCGAACTTGCCGATGGTGACGGCGCTCGGGCCGAACCCGTCCGCCACGTCGGCGGTGTCCTCGTAGAACTGCACGGTGGCTCCTACTCGCTCGCCGGGGCGGTGGACGAGGACGCAGCCGGTGCCGACGGCTCGGCGACCGCGGTGCGGTGGTGCTTGCGGAGCCACCAGAGCCCGGCGATCGGCAGCACGAGCGGCGCGAAGGCGTAGCCCAAGCCGTAGTACGACCAGATGGTGTCGTCGGGGAACAGCTGGCGGTCGAACAGCGACAGGGTGCCGATGACGAGCACGCCGGTCATCTCGAACACGATCGTGACGCAGGCGACCCGGTACCAGAACCGGCCGGGCACGATGAGGGCGATCATCGCGACGATGTAGACGACCGCAGCGACGGCACTGAGTGTGTACGCGAACGGTGCGAACGAGAACTTCTCGATGATCTGCACGACGCTGCGTCCAGTCGCCGCCAGCGCGAGGATGCCGTACACGGCGATGAGGACGCGGCCGATGCCGGTCGCGAGTGAGGATCTGGTCGCCATTGCACCGATTCTACCGACGCGCGGCTCCGCGCATGACCTCCGGCGTCAGTTCAGCGCGAACCAGATCTGGTACATCCGGTAGACCATCACCGCGACGGTGAAGGCACCGGCACCGAGCACCACGGTGCTCCACTTCGTGCGGTCGATCAGGGCCCACACGACCGCGGCCGGTGGGACGAGCAGCACCGACACGGCGTACACCCCGAACTCGAGCGCGTTGCCGTCGGGCGGACTGCCCGTCGCCGGCAGCACGATCGAGATGACTCCCTGCACCAGGAGCAGCAGTTCGATGAGCACGAGGGCGCCGACGGTGTAGTCGTTCGGCTTCCAGCCGATGAACCCCACGACGACCGCGAAGAGCCCCACCACCACGGCGAGCACCAGCTGCACCCACATGTACCACTCGATCACGCGCGGGCTCCGGTCTGCGAGGAGGACGACGCACCGGGCGTCGGGAAGTTCGTGATGACCCGGAGCAGTCCACGGCGGACGGAGACGAGGCCGACCAACCGGTCGTCGGACGCGGTGACCGCTGCCACCGGACCGTCCGAGTCGGGGTGCTCGGCCGCGACGCGCTTGCCGTCGGTGAGGTCCTTCGCCGAGGCCGCGTCGAGCGTCACCGACGAGAAGAGTCGCCGGGCGATGTCCGCCGGACGTGCGAGCGCGGCGCGGACGTCGACGGCGTCGTCCTCGAGGTCGATGGCGTCCTGCACGTCGAACGGTCCGACGCGGGTCCGACGGAGGGCGACGAGGTGCGCCCCGGTGCCGAGGGCAGCGCCGACGTCACGGGCGAGCGCGCGGACGTAGGTGCCCGACGAGCAGGTCACGACGACGTCGAGGTCGGCCACGGCGACGTCGGTGCCGTCGACGGCGACGGTCCGCTCGTTCCGCGTCGTGACGTCGAACTGCGAGACGGTCACCGTGCGGGACTTGAGCTCCACCGCCTCGCCCTTGCGCGCCAGGTCGTAGGCGCGGCGCCCGTCGACTTTGATCGCGCTGACCGTGGAAGGGACCTGGTCGATCACGCCCCGCTGTGCTGCGACGGCGGTCTCGACGGCGTCGTCCGAGACGTCGGCAGTTCCCACACCGACCGCAGCGGTCGGCGTGCCGTCGGCGTCGTCGGAGTCCGTGGAGACACCGAGCCGGATGGTCGCCGTGTAGGTCTTGTCGAGGCCCACCAGGTGCGTCAGCAACCGGGTGGACGGCCCGATGCCGACCAGCAGCAGCCCCGTCGCCATGGGGTCGAGGGTGCCGGCGTGGCCGACCTTCTTCAGGCCGAGGCGCCGACGGGCGATGGAGACCACCCGGTGGCTGGAGATCCCCTGCGGTTTGTCGACGAGGAGGATGCCGTCCGGCGCGGTTTCGAGCACCAGGCGAGATTACCAGCGCCGGTCAGCAGGCGTCGTTCCACTCGCGGCGGGGGCGCTCGGGATCGGTGACGTCGAGCACGGCGGAGGCCGCGATCTTCACGTCGGCGCGGCGCTCGAGTCGGCCGGACTCCTGCTCGACCCACAGCGACCAGCGCCACAGGGTACGGACCCCGGGGGCCAGGATGCCCCGCCCGTGCACGATCAGGACACCGTCACCGGCTCCGGTCGTGCGGAAGGGCGTCACCAGGTCGGACCGCAGCGTGTCCTGGTCGGCGGACGGCGCGGCGGCCGCCATCGCGGAGACCCCGTGCTGCTCGAAACCGGTGACGAGCGCGGCCGCGACCCGTTCGAGGTCGGTGCCGTCCTGCCCGTCGACGCCGATGACCGTGCGGTTCGTGCCGACCTGCGCGATCGCCTCTGCGGCGATCGCAGCCATCGTGTCGGTCTCTTCGGGTGCCCAGCGTGCCATGCGTCCACCGTAGGCTGTCGAGGTGAACGCGAGTCGGGCCTCCAGACCGGATGTGGACAAACCGACCGCGCGACGCGGTGTGCAGGAGCCGGCCACGCCGGAACGGCCCGACATCGCGACCCCGCTGATCGCGTGGTTCCGGCAGCAGGCGCGGGACCTGCCGTGGCGCCGCCCCGGCTTCCCCGCCTGGGGGACGCTCGTCAGCGAGATCATGCTGCAGCAGACGCAGGTCGCGCGCGTGATCCCCCGTCTGGAGGCGTGGCTCACCCGGTGGCCGACGCCTCGCGACCTCGCGGACTCGCCCCCGTCCGAGGCTTTGCGTGCCTGGGACCGGCTCGGCTACCCGAGACGCGCGCTCGCGCTGCACGCGGCGGCGACCGCGATCGCGACCCACCACGGCAACGTCGTGCCGCGCGACGTCGACGCGCTGCTCGCTCTGCCGGGCATCGGCGACTACACCGCGCGGGCCGTCGCGGTCTTCGCGTACGGCGACCGCCACCCGGTCGTGGACGTCAACGTGCGCCGCGTGCTCGCACGTGCGGTCCTCGGCCAGGGCGAACCCGGGCCGGCGAAGGCGAAGCAGGACCTCCCGCTGATGGAGTCCGTGCTGCCGGCGGACCGCGACGACGCAGCTGCCACGAACGCCGCCGTGATGGAGCTCGGCGCGCTCGTGTGCGTGTCCCGCTCCCCCGCGTGCGATGCGTGCCCGATCGCGGACCGCTGCGCGTGGCGTGCGGCCGGGTACCCGGAGCACGACGGGCCGAGGGCTCCGCGGCAGGCGAAGTTCGCCGGCAGTGACCGCCAGGTGCGCGGCCTGATCATGGCCGAGCTGCGCGCCAGCGACGTGCCGGTCACCCGGTCCGAGATCGAACCGGTGTGGCCGGACGCCGGCCAACGGGACCGGGCGCTCGCGTCGCTCCTGCGTGACCGACTGGCCGTCGGGGACGACGCGAGCGGCTACCAGCTGCCCGGGGTCTAGGAACGCGGCTCGGCGGAGCCGTCGGTCTCGGCCGCGTCGTCGTCGGCGTCGTCGTCCTCGTCGCGCTTGTACGGGTCGGCGTCCCCGGCGTACGTCGCACCGACCGAGGCTGCGCGGACCTGCTCGTCGCGCACCTGGGCCTGCACGAGCAGGTCCTCCATGTGCGCCGAGGTCTCGGGCAGGGCGTCGGCGATGAACTCGAGCGACGGCGTGAGCCGGGCGGTGATGTTCTTGCCGACCTCGGACCGGAGCATGCCGGTCGCGGCCTTGAGCGCCGCGGCGGAGTCCGCACGCTCCTCGTCGGTGCCGTAGACGGTGTAGAAGATCGACGCGTGCTGCAGGTCACCGGTCACACGGACGTCGGTGATCGTGACGAACCCGAGTCGCGGGTCCCGCAGACCCTTGTCGAGTCGACGTGCGACGACTTCCTTGATGCGGTCCGCCATCTTGCGTGCGCGCTGCGGATCGGCCATTGGGTGCCTCCTGAGGCAGTGGCGGGACGCTTCCCGCCGGTGGTCCTGCGTGGGAAAGGGGTCGGGCCCCGGCCTCCCGCGTGGGGAGGCCGGGGCCCAGAGGAGTCACGCGATCAGTCGCGCGGCTTCTCGACGAGTTCGGTCGTCTCGACCTCGTCGCCGATCTGGATGTCGTTGAACTTGCCCAGACCGATACCGGCTTCGAAGTCCGTGCGGACCTCGGTCACGTCGTCCTTGAAGCGACGCAGTGACTCGATGGCCAGGCCATCGGCGACCACCACACCCTCGCGGATGACGCGCGCCTTGGCGTTGCGCGTGATCGTGCCGGAGCGGACGATGACACCCGCGATGTTGCCGAACTTCGAGGAACGGAACACCTCGCGGATCTCGGCGACGCCCGACTGGACCTCTTCGTACTCGGGCTTGAGCATGCCCTTGAGGGACTGCTCGATGTCGTCGAGTGCGTTGTAGATGACCGAGTAGAAGCGCACGTCGATGCCTTCGCGCGCCGCACGCTCACGGGCCTTGACGTCCGGACGGACGTTGAAGCCGATGACGATGGCGTTGTCGATCGTGGCGAGGTCGATGTCCGACTCCGTGATCGCACCGACACCGCGGTGCAGGATGCGGAGCTGGACGCTGTCGTCGACCTCGATGTCCAGGAGCGACTGCTCGAGTGCCTCGACGGCACCGGAGACGTCACCCTTGATGATGAGGTTGAGCGACTCGACCTTGCCCTCTTCGAGCGCACGGGTGAAGTCCTCGAGCGAGATGCGCTTGCGCGACTTCGCCAGCAGGGCGTTGCGCTCGGCGGCTTCACGCTTCTCAGCGATCTGACGCGCCGTGCGGTCCTCTTCCGTGACGAGGAAGGTGTCACCGGCGCGGGGCACCGAGGACAGACCCTGCACCTGGACCGGGCGGCTCGGCGTCGCGGCCTTGACCGCGACCCCGTTCTCGTCCGTCATCGCACGGACTCGACCGTAGGCCGTGCCCGCCACGATGGCGTCACCGACGTGGAGCGTGCCGGACTGGATGAGGACCGTGGCGACTGCACCGCGACCCTTGTCGAGCCGGGCCTCGATCGCGACACCACGGGCGTCCTTGTCGGGGTTCGCACGCAGGTCGAGACCGGCGTCCGCGGTGAGCAGCACGGCGTCCAGGAGCTCCTGGATACCGATGTTCTGCCGCGCCGACACGTCGACGAACATGACGTCGCCGCCGTACTCCTCGGCCACCAGGTTGTACTCGGTGAGCTGCTGGCGGACCTTGGCGGGGTTCGCGCCTTCCTTGTCGATCTTGTTGACCGCGACGACGATCGGCACACCGGCCGACTGCGCGTGGTTCAACGCCTCGATGGTCTGGGGCATGATGCCGTCGTCCGCCGCGACCACGAGGATCGCGATGTCCGTCACCTGGGCACCACGGGCACGCATGGCCGTGAAGGCCTCGTGACCCGGGGTGTCGATGAAGGTGATCGGGCGGTCGATGCCCTCGTGCTGCGCGACGATCTGGTAGGCACCGATGTGCTGGGTGATGCCACCGGCCTCGCCCTCGACGACCTTCGAGTTGCGGATCGCGTCGAGGAGGCGGGTCTTGCCGTGGTCGACGTGACCCATGACGGTGACCACCGGCGGCCGCTGCTGCAGCACGTCGTCGTCTTCGTCCTCGAGTTCTGCGTCGAGGTCGATGTCGAAGCCCTCGAGGAGTTCCTTGTCCTCGTCCTCGGGCGAGACGATCTGGATCTTGTAGCCCAGCTCGTCACCGAGGACCTCGAACGTGGCCTCGTCGAGGGACTCGGTCGCGGTCGCCATCTCACCGAGGTGGAACAGCACCGTCACGAGGTTGCCGGGCATGGCGTCGATCTTGTCCGCGAAGTCCGAGATGCTCGCACCACGACGGAGTCGGACGACCGTGTTGCCGTCGCCGCGAGGGACCTGCACACCGCCGAGCGACGGGGCCTGACGCATCTCGTACTCGGCGCGCTTCGTCCGCTTCGACTTGCGGGCACGGCTCTTGCCGCCACCGCGACCGAACGCACCGGCGGTACCACCACCGGGGCCACGACCACGGCCACCGCCACCGGCGGGACGCGGGCCGCTGAAGGCCGGACGCGGGAAGCCGCCACCGGCACCGCCGCCGGCACCCGGACGGGCACCGGGGCCGCCACGGCCACCACCCTGGCCCGGGCGCTGCCCGAAGCCGTTGGGACGGTTGCCCTGACCGGGACCACCCGGACGCGGAGCACCCGGACGGGGCGTGCCCGGACGCGGGGGCTGCGGACGCGGGATGCCACCGCCACCGGCTGCGCCGGCGGCCGGGCGCTGGCCCATGCCCTGGTTGGACGAGTACGGGTTGTTGCCGGGGCGCGGCGGGCGCGAGCCCATGCCCTGGTTCGACGAGTACGGGTTGTTGCCCGGACGTGCACCGGGCTTGGGGCCACCCGGCTTCGGACCGGCTGCCGCGGGAGCCTTCGGGCTGGTGCCCGGCTTCACGGCGTCGGACTTCGGAGCAGCGTCGGTCGACCCGCCTGCCTGCTCGGCGGCCTGCTTCTCAGCGGCCTGCTTCTCGGCACGGGCCTTCTGCGCGGCCTCGGCCTCGGCCTGTCGCTGGGCGACGGACTTCGGTGCGGCCGGTGCGGGGACGTCGGCAGCGGGTGCTGCCGGGGCCTCGGGCTCGGGAGCCGGTGCCGGACGAGCCGGACCCGGACGGGGACCGCCGGGCTTGGGTGCACTCGACTTCGGCGCGCTGGCCTTGGCGGGTGCGCTCGGCGCGGAGGCCGAGGCGGCGGGCTTCGCCGCGGGGGCGCCGTCTGCCTGGAGGGCGGCACGGAGCTTCCGTGCCACGGGGGGCTCGATGCTCGAGCTGGCACCCCGGACGAACTCGCCGAGCTCCTTGAGCTTCTCGAGTGCGGTCTTGCTGTCGACGCCGAGTTCGCTTGCGATCTCGTGTACGCGTGGTTTAGCCACTGTTCTCCTTCACGGGTCCCACCCCGTGAAGGGGCAGGACTCAATGGATGACGGGTCTCATTTCGAGCCGCTCATCAGTTGTCCATAAGCCGTTCAGCCTGTTCTGTCATGTCCGGGCGCTCGGCCGGTTCCTGTGGGAGACCGACGATGTGGTCGAGCACCGCGGACGTGTCGGGATCGCGATCCAACCGGAGCGCACGGCGGAAAGCCCTGCGCTTGACGGCCAGATCGTAGGCATCGACGGTCGGTGTGAGCCACGCTCCCCGGCCCGGCATGACTGCCTTCGGATCCGCCACGACACGGCCATCGCTCAGGGCGACGACTCGGAGGAGGGAGGATCGGGAAGCGCGACGACGACTGCCGATGCACGTTCTGACGGGAACCACTCTACTCCTTGCCTCGGACGTGCGCGATCCGGCGCGCCCTCGCAGGGCGCGCCGGGAGCGAAATCGTCCTAGTCCTCGCCGTCCAGGATGGAGTCCGGCTGGATGTCGATGCGGGCACCGGTGAGCTTCGCGGCGAGGCGGGCGTTCTGCCCTTCCTTGCCGATCGCGAGCGACAGCTGGTAGTCCGGCACGAGCGCGCGGACGGCCTTCGTCGAGGCATCGAGCACGAATGCGCTCGTCACCTTGGCCGGCGACAGGGCGCTCGCGACGAACGATGCAAGGTCGGACGAGTAGTCGACGATGTCGATCTTCTCGGCACCGAGCTCGTTCGTGACCGCACGGACACGTGCGCCGAGCTCGCCGATGCAGGCACCCTTCGCGTTCACGCCGGGCTCGTTCGCCTTGACGGCGATCTTCGTGCGGTGGCCGGCCTCGCGGGCGAGCGAGGTGATCTCGACGACACCGGACGCGATCTCCGGGACCTCGAGTGCGAAGAGCTTCCGGACGAGGCCCGGGTGGGTGCGCGACACGATGATCTGCGGGCCCTTGTTGCCACGGGCGACGCTCGTCACGTAGACGCGGATGCGGGAGCCGTGCTTGTACGACTCCCCCGGCACCTGCTCTTCGGGTGGCAGGATCGCCTCGATCGTGCCGAGGTCGACGTGCACCATCTTCGGGTTCGGGCCCTGCTGAACCACGCCCGCGACGATGTCGCCTTCCTTGCCGCGGAACTCGCCGAGGATCTTGTCGTCGCCGATGTCGCGCAGGCGCTGGTTGATGACCTGCTTCGCCGCGAAGGCCGCGATGCGTCCGAAGTCGCTCGGCTGGTCGACGGCTTCACCGATGACGGTGCCCTCGTCGTCGAGCTCGGGGACGTAGACGCTGACCTCGCCGGACTTGCGGTCGAGCTCCACACGCGACTGCGGGTGGGCCGGCTCGCCGTTCTCGTCGGCGTGCTTCTGGTAGGCGGTCAGGATGGCAGATTCGATGATCTGGACGAGCTCGTCGAACGGGATCTCCCGCTCGCGCTCCATGAGTCGCAGGACTGCGAGATCGATCTTCACCGAGGTGCCTCCGTATTCAGATGAGTCGCTCCTGCGGGGTGGAACTGCGCAGAAGTCGGCCACAAGCGTACCCCAGAACCAGGAGACGGACAGGAGGCCCGTGGCGACGTCGCACCCCTCCCTCGCAGGCTCGGTCGGCGCGCCCCGCGTGACGCTGGCGCGTCACCGCTGAGCGGGGCGCGCCCGTCCGTCAGGGGTCGCGTCTAGATCGCGCGGACGGCGTCGAGCAGGTCGGCCACCGGCACGTCGCGGCGGTCGCCGGTCGCGCGGTCCCACAGCTCGACGACGCCCTCGGCGGCGCCGCGACCGGCGACGACGACGATCGGCATGCCGAGCAGTTCGGCGTCACGGAGCTTCACGCCGGGCGAGACCTTGGGGCGGTCGTCGTACAGCACGTCGAACCGCTCGCCCTCGAGCTCGGCGACGACGGAAGCCGCCAGCTCGTAGGCGACCTGGTCACGGCCGGTGGCGACGATGTGCACGTCGAACGGCGCGACGTTCTTCGGCCAGACCAGGCCCTTCTCGTCGTTGTGGGACTCGGCCAGGATCGCGAGGATGCGGGTCACGCCGATGCCGTACGAGCCCATCGTGACCGTCGCGAGCTTGCCGTTCTCGTCCTGCACCTTGAGACCGAGCGCCTCGGCGTACTTCCGGCCGAGCTGGAAGACGTGCCCGATCTCCATGCCGCGCGCGGTCTCGAGGGGGCCGGAGCCGTCCGGCGACGGGTCACCCGCGCGGACGTCGGAGACCTCGACGACACCGTCGGCCACGAAGTCACGGCCGGCGACGAGGCCGGAGACGTGCACGCCGCGCTCGTTGGCGCCGGTGATCCAGCTCGTGCCGTCGACCACACGGGGGTCGACGAAGTAGCGCAGGCCGGTGGCGCTGTCGGCGCCGAGGACCTGCGGGCCGATGTAGCCCTTCACCAGGCCCCGGTGCTTCTTGAAGTCGTCGTCGCCGGCGGCCTCGACCTCGGCCGGGGCGAACGACACCTCGGCGCGCTTCAGGTCGACGTCACGGTCACCGGGCAGGCCGACGACCACGACCTCGCGCGTGCCGTCGAGGTGGGTGAGCGCGAGGACGACGTTCTTCAGCGTGTCCGCCGCGGTCCACGGTGCACCCTCGCGCGGCGC
This sequence comes from Curtobacterium sp. MCLR17_043, assembly GCF_003224215.1. Lineage (NCBI taxonomy): Bacteria > Bacillati > Actinomycetota > Actinomycetes > Micrococcales > Microbacteriaceae > Curtobacterium > Curtobacterium sp. MCLR17_043. The sequence continues at coordinate 159,659 of NZ_QKLH01000009.1, forward strand.
GACCTGGTTCGCGTGGGCGACGAGCGTGTCGATCGTCGGGGTGTCCGACGCCGGCAGCAGCACGGGCTCCGGCTGGCCCTCGATCGGCAGCGACTCGGGGACGGGGGTGACGTACGCCTCGACGTTGGCCGCGTAGCCGCCGGCGCTGCGGACGAAGGTGTCCTCGCCGACGCCGATCGGGTGCAGGAACTCCTCGGACTTGGAGCCGCCCATCGCGCCGGCGTCGGCCTTGACGATGACGTAGTCGAGGCCGAGGCGGGCGAAGATCTTCTCGTACGCGTCGCGCATGACCTGGTAGCTGCGCTCGAGGCCCTCGTCGGTGAGGTCGAACGAGTACGCGTCCTTCATGGTGAACTCGCGGCCGCGCAGGAGCCCGGCACGGGGCCGGGCCTCGTCGCGGTACTTGTCCTGGATCTGGAACAGCGTGACCGGCAGGTCCTTGTAGGACGAGTACAGGTCCTTCACCAGGAGCGCGAACATCTCCTCGTGCGTGGGGGCGAGCAGGTAGTCGGACCCCTTGCGGTCCTGCAGGCGGAACATGCCGTCGCCGTACTCGGTCCAGCGGTTCGTGGCCTCGTACGGCTCACGGGGCAGGAGCGCGGGCAGCAGGACCTCCTGCGCACCGGCTGCGACCATCTCGTCACGGATGATCGCCTCGATCTTGGCGCGCACCCGGAGGCCGAGCGGCAGCCAGGCGAAGATCCCCGGGGACTGGCGACGGACGTACCCGGCGCGGACGAGCAGCTTGTGGCTCGTCACCTCGGCGTCGGAGGGGTCGTCGCGGAGCGTACGGAGGAACAGATGCGAAAGCCGTGTGACCACGGGGCAAGCCTAGTGGCGACGGGCCGACGGCGCGGGTTCCCTGCAGTGTCCCCGCCGCTGGGCGCTGGCGGCGCGGTTCGGCACGGTGCGCGGTTCGCCGGCTCGTGCGGCGCCAGCCGCTGCGTGCGCGCCTGCAGGCTCGCACCGGGCGATCAACCCGGCGGCCGCTCGCGAAGTCCGCACCGTGCGGAGGGGACGCGCGTCGAGCAGCCGCAACGGGCCTCCGCGGCGTTCCGCGGTGCGTCGCCCGCGTCGGCCGCGCCGCGGGCGACGCGGAGCGGAGCGGAGCCGCACGGTGCGAGGTTCGTCGGCCGGTGCGGCGGCAGCCGCTGCGTGCGCGCCTGCAGCCTCGCACGGGGCGATCAACCCGGCGGCCGCTCGCGAAGTCCGCACTGTGCGGAGGGGACGCGCGTCGAGCAGCCGCAGCGAGCCTCCGAGCCGGTCCGCGGTGCGTCGCCCGCGTCGGCCGCGCCGCGGGCGCCGTCGGCGACGCGGAGCAGAGCCGCACGGTGCGAGGTTCATCGGCCGGTGCGGCACCAGCCGCTGCGTGCGCGCCTGCAGCCTCGCACGGAGCGATCAACCCCGCACGGAAGCGCGAAGCACGCACCGTGCCGACCGGCGATGGCACCAGTGCCGGTACCGCACGACGACGGACCGGAGGCCCGGTGCCAGCTGGCACCGGGCCTCCGGTCGGAGGGTGGTCGCGCCTACGGCGCCATGATCACCTGGGGCGTGCCGGTGGCGGCGGCCGGACCCATCTCGTCCGCGATGCGGTTCGCCTCGTTGATGAGGGTCTGGACGATCTCGGCCTCGGGCACGGTCTTGACGACCTGGCCCTTGACGAAGATCTGCCCCTTGCCGTTGCCCGAAGCGACGCCGAGGTCGGCCTCGCGCGCCTCGCCCGGGCCGTTCACGACGCAGCCCATGACGGCGACGCGGAGTGGGACGGTCATGCCCTCGAGCCCCTTGGTGACGTCGTTCGCGAGCTGGTAGACGTCGACCTGCGCGCGACCGCAGCTCGGGCAGGAGACGATCTCGAGCTTGCGCTCGCGCAGGTTGAGCGACTGCAGGATCTGCAGGCCGACCTTGACCTCTTGCGCGGGCGGGGCGGAGAGCGACACGCGGATGGTGTCGCCGATGCCCTCGGCCAGCAGGATGCCGAACGCGGTGGCGCTCTTGATCGTGCCCTGGAACTCCGGGCCGGCCTCGGTCACGCCGAGGTGCAGCGGCCAGTCACCGGCGGCGGCGAGCTGCCGGTAGGCCTTGACCATCACGATCGGGTCGTTGTGCTTGACCGAGATCTTGAAGTCGTGGAAGTCGTGCTCCTCGAACAGGGAGGCTTCCCACACCGCGGACTCGACGAGCGCCTCGGGGGTGGCCTTGCCGTACTTCTGCAGCAGGCTCGGCTCGAGCGACCCCGCGTTCACGCCGATGCGGAGCGAGACGCCGGCGTCCTTGGCGGCCTTGGCGATCGCGCCGACCTGGTCGTCGAACTTGCGGATGTTGCCCGGGTTGACGCGGACGGCGGCACAGCCGGCGTCGATCGCCTGGAAGACGTACTTCGGCTGGAAGTGGATGTCGGCGATCACGGGGATCTGCGACTTCTTCGCGATGATCGCCAGCGCGTCGGCGTCGTCCTGCGTGGGCACGGCGACCCGGACGATGTCGCAGCCCGAGGCCGTGAGTTCAGCGATCTGCTGCAGCGTCGCGTTGATGTTGGTGGTCTGCGTCGTGGTCATCGACTGCACGGACACCGGGGCGTCGCCGCCCACGAGCACCTTGCCGACCCGGATCTGCCGCGACTTGCGACGCGGAGCGAGGGTTTCGGGGGACTTGGGCATACCGAGGTTGACTGCGGGCACGTGAGCACTCTACGCGCTCGGTCTGACCGTGCCGGGTCCGGTCCCCGTGCGTCTGTTCAGAGCTCCCGGACCGAGTCGACGACCGTGATCAGCGGGGCGTAGAGCCGCATCACCGCGAGCGCTCGGTCGTGGTCCTCGTCGCTGGCGCCGGCACAGGCGTCCGCCACGACGGTCACCGACGCACCGGCGTCGGCCGCGGCCAGCGCGGTCGACAGCACGCAACAGTCGGTCGACACTCCCGTGAGCACCAGGTGCGGGTGGTCGCCGACGACGGACTGGAGGCTCGTCCCCCACTTGCCGAAGGTCGGTTCCGTCACGACGGGGTCGTTCCGGTCCGCGGCGGCCGACGCGAAGGGCTCGGTGAGCGCGTACAGGGGGTCGGCCTCCGGCACCAGTGCGAAGGGCCAGTCGCGGTAGTACGGCACCCACGCACCCTCGGGCTCCGCCGGAGCCACGAAGCGGGTGAAGACCGTGCGGCCCGTGAACCGCGGGAGGAGCCGCTCGATGCCGGCGCCGGCGTGGTCGTACCGCGGGGCGGCCCACGGGTTCTCGCCGGTGAACACCTGCTGCATGTCGATCACGACGAGCCAGGCGTCGTCGGGGATCTCCGCGCTCATCGCAGGTCGTCCGGGGTGCTCGGTGCTCCCGGTGTGCTCAGGGCTTCCTGGCGGCGGACCGACCCGCGCGCGAACAGCAGCGTGCCGAGGAACCCGACGACCAGGGCGACGAGGACGCCGAGGTTCGCGTACGCCCAGGGACCCTCGCGTCCGCCGAGGCCGAACGGACCGAGCAGGTAGCCCTGCCAGGTCAACCACGTGGGTGACGCCAGCGTGACGAGGCCCCACCCGAGCGCAGTGCCGACGACGACCAGGGCGATCGCGCCCCACCGGACGTCACCGTAGCGGCCGCGGCGGTCGTCGAGCTCGGCCTCTGCGTAGGCGCGTCGGCGCAGGAGGACGTCGGCGACGAAGATGCCGGCCCACACCGCGATCGGGACGCCGAGGGTGATCAGGAACGCCTGGAACGGGATGACGAACGACTCGGCGAAGAACGCGATGTAGATCGCCCCAGCCACCATGAACACGCCGTCGACCCCGGCTGCGACCGGCCGCGGGATCTTCACGCCGACGCTCAGCAGCGCGAGGCCCGACGAGTAGATGTCGAGGACCGCTCCCCCGACGAGCCCGAGGATCGCCACGATCGCGAACGGGATGAGGAACCAGATCGGCAGGATGGTGGTGAGCGCGCCGATCGGGTCGTCCTGGATGGCGGCGTTCAGGTCCGGCGACGACCCGGCGAGCAGGACCCCGAAGACCACGAGGATCGCCGGGGCCAGCGCGCCGCCGAAGGTCGTCCACCCGACGACCCCACCGGTGGACGCGGCCCGCGGCAGGTACCGGGAGTAGTCGGCAGCAGCGTTCACCCAGCCGAGGCCGAAGCCGGTCATCACCAGGACCAGGGCCCCGATGACCTGCTGACCGCTGCCGGAGGGCATCGCGGCGATCGCGGCGAAGTCGATGGAGGGCACCGCGAGCACGATGTAGACGACGGTGAGCACCCCCGTGATGACCGTGATCCAGGTCTGCAGGCGCATGATCACGTCGAAGCCCGCGACGCCGGCCCCGACCACGAGCGCCGCGACGACGACCAGCGCGACGACCTTCGTCAGCACCCCGCCGTCCCAGCCGAGCTCGGTGAAGACCGTGGAGGTCGCCAGGACCGCCAGGGCGGCGAGCGAGGTCTCCCACCCGACGGTAAGGATCCAGCTGAGGAACGAGGGCACCCGGTTGCCCCGCACGCCGAAGGCCGCACGACTCAGCACCATCGTCGGCGCCGACCCCCGCTTGCCGGCGATCGCGACGACGCCGCACAGCAGGAACGAGAACACCACCCCGACGACCGAGACGGCGGTGGCCTGCCAGAAGGAGATGCCGAACCCGATGACGAACGCCCCGTAGGCGATGCCGAGGACGGAGATGTTCGCGGCGAACCACGGCCAGAACAGTCCCCGTGGGGTGCCCTTCCGATCGGACTCGGCAATGACGTCGAGGCCCTGGCGCTCGACGGTGCGAACCTCGGGAGGGTTCGGGGCGGCTGTGGTCATCCGCTGAGCGTAGCGCCGGAGCGACTACCCGAACAGGTTCACCGGCCGCACGATGTCGGCGTAGATGAGCAGCGCGCTCATGCCCGCCAACAGCACCACGACGACCATCGTCAGCGGCATCGTCTTCGCCAGGTCGATGGGCCCCGGGTCCGCCTTGCCGACGAGCTTGAACGACCGTCGCTTGATCGCTTCCCAGAGCGCCCCAGCGATGTGTCCGCCGTCGAGCGGCAGCAGCGGCACCATGTTCAGCACGAACAGGCCGATGTTGAGCGAGGCCAGCAGCCCGAGGATCGTGTACGCCTTGTCGACGACGGGGACGCCGCTCATCGACGAGACCTCGCCGATCGCGCGGCCCACGCCCACCACCGACACGGGGCTGTCCTGCGACCGCTCCTGGGCACCGAACGCGGCGTTCCACACGGCGACCAGGCGCTGCGGCAGGTCGATGATCAGGTGCGCCGACGCCGCGATCTGGGCGCCGGTCGCGGGCAGTACCTCGGCCGGGGACTGCCGCACCAGGGACTGCCCGATGCTGACGCCGACCACGCCGACGCGCTGGGTCTTCGTGGTGCCGCCGTCGTTCTTGACGACCTTGCCCTCGGCGTCGTAGACGTCGCGGGTGGCGGTCGTCGGGGTGATCTCGAGGGTCTTGCGGGCACCGTCGCGCTCGACGACCACGGTGACCTGCTCACCGGCGGACTCCTGGAAGACCTCGGAGACGCGGGTGATGGTGGGGTCCTGCTCACCGTTCACCGAGAGCACGACGTCGCCGGACTCGATGCCCGCCTGCTTCGCCGGGGACACCGCGTCGCCGGGCGAGCACTCGGTCGTCTGGCTGTTCGGCAGCACGCACCCGACGCTCGACGTGAAGGTCGTCGTCGGCGCCCCGAACCCGCACAGCAGCACACCGAACAGCACGATGCCGATCACCAGGTTCATGGCCGGGCCCGCGACCATCACGATGATCCGCTTCCACGGCGTCAGGCGGTAGAAGGCACGGGAGTCGTCACCGCCGGAGTCCGCGATCTGCTCGGCGCTGGCCTGGCGGGCGTCCTGCACGAACGCGCCGTACATGCCGGTGTTCGTGATGGCGTTCGCCCGGCCCGAGGCGCGCGGCTTGAGCATGCCGACCATCGAGATGTACCCACCGAGCAGGATCGGGCGGATCCCGTACTCGGTCTCACCCCGCTTGAACGACCACATCGCCTTGCCGAAGCCCAGCGAGTACTGCGTCACCTTGACGTTGAAGAGCTTCGCGAAGGACAGGTGCCCCAGCTCGTGGAGTCCGATCGAGACCAGCAGGCCGATGATGAAGACGACCACGCCGAGGACGAAGAGCAGGACGGATTCGACGGTCACCGGGAAAGAGTACGGGACTGATTCCATGACGGAGCCGAGCGCCGTCTGAGAGGTGATCCGGGCCTCCAGGCCTGTGCGTCACGTCCGCGGTCTGCCGCCTCCGCGTCGGACGGGAGGCGCGACTCGCGTCAGCGGGTCAGCGCGCGGTCCGCAGCGGTGCGGGCCCACTGCTCCGCGGCGAGCACGCCGTCGAGTGACGGCTCCCCCGCGGTGTGCTCCTCGACGACGCGCTCGACCGTGTCGACGATGTCCAGGAAACCGATCGCACCCGCGTGGAACGCGGCGACGGCCTGCTCGTTCGCGGCGTTGAACACGGCCGGGAACGTGCCGCCCAGCTCACCCACCCGCTTGGCGAGGGCGACGGCGCCGAAGGCGTCCTGGTCGAGCGGCTCGAACGTCCACGTGCTCGCGGTCGTCCAGTCGAGCGGCACGCCGACGCCGGGCACCCGGTCCGGCCAGGCCAGGCCGAGCGCGATCGGCAGACGCATGTCCGGCGGCGACGCCTGGGCGACGGTGGAGCCGTCGACGAACTCGACCATGGAGTGCACGATCGACTGCGCGTGCACGGTGACGTCGATGCGGTCGTACGGCACGTCGAAGAGCAGGTGGGCCTCGATGACCTCGAGCCCCTTGTTGACCAGGGTCGCGGAGTTCGTCGTGACGACGAGACCCATGTCCCAGGTCGGGTGCGCCAGTGCCTGGGCGGGGGTGACGTCACGGAGCTGTTCGCGGGTGCGCCCACGGAACGGACCGCCACTCGCCGTCAGGACGAGCCGCTGCACCTCGGCGTCGGCGCCGGAGCGCAGCGCCTGCGCGATCGCGGAGTGCTCGCTGTCCACGGGCACGATCTGCCCGGGCGCCGCGGCCTGCTGCACGAGGGAGCCGCCGACGATCAGGCTCTCCTTGTTCGCGAGGGCGAGCACGGCACCGCTCTCGAGCGCCGCGAGCGTCGGGCCGAGGCCGACCGAGCCGGTGATGCCGTTCAGGACGACGTCGGCCTCGACGCTCCGGACGAGCTGCTCCGAGTCGGCCGCGCCGAACGCCGTGTCGTGGACGCCGAACCGGGCGGCCTGTTCCGCGACGAGGTCGCGGTTGCTGCCGGCGGTGAGCCCGACGACCTCGAACCGGTCGGGGTTGCGGGCGACGACGTCGAGCGCCTGGGTGCCGATCGAGCCGGTGCTGCCGAGGACGACGATCCGCCGACGGTCCGGACCGGTGGTGCCGAGGCGGCCGTCCGTCACGGTCAGCCCTTGGCGAGGATGTCGACCACGAAGACGAGCGTGGCGTTCTTCGGGATGCCCGAGCCCTCCTGCGGGTTCGCGCCGTAGGCGTCCTCCGGCGTGGCGACGATCAGGACCTGCGAGCCGACCTTCTGCCCGACGAGCCCGGTGACGAAGCCCTTGATGAGCGCGCTCTCCGACACGGTGAAGGTGGTGGGGACACCCTTCGACCACGAGGAGTCGAACTCCTTGCCGGTGTCGTAGACGACGCCCTTGTACTGCACGAGGGCGGTGTCGCCGTCGGCGATCTCGGTGCCGTCGCCCTGCTTGAGCACCTCGACCGTGGTCTTCGTGGGCGCCTTGACGCCGTCGGGGACCGTGATCTCCGGCTCGCCCGAGGCCTTGTCCTTGACCGTGGGCAGGCCCGGGTCCTGGTCCTGCGGGGTACCGGTCGCCTTGGTCGGGGTCTGCGCGACGACGTCGGCGACCACGACGATCTCACCGCCGGTGTTGAAGCCGAGTGCCGAGGACTGTCCGACCGCGGCGACCCGGTCGCCCACCTTCGAGCAGGCGAGGAGCGCACCGAAGCCCGATCCGCCGACGGAGAGCACCTGCGGGTTGCCCTCGTCGAAGCCGACGGTGCCGAGCTTCTTGGCGTCCGATGCCTCGTACACGCTGTAGGAGACCTGCGCGTAGTCGCCCTCGTCGAGCGCCGCGCCCTTGCCCTTCACGAGGCGGGTGGCCTGCGGCGTCTTCGCGGACAGGCCGGACGAGAACTTCACGGTCGGTGCCTTCGGTCCGCCGAACGACCCGGTCGCCTTGATGGCATCGGACGACTTGCCCGGGTCGGGGCAGGAGGTGATCGCCGAGGCCGTGGCACTGGCCGACGGGGTCGGCGAAGCCGAGGACCCGTTCGAACCGGAGCCGGAGCAGGCGGCGAGTCCCAGCACGACGGCGGGGACGATGGCGATCGGGAGCAGGCGGAGACGCTTCACGAGGACCTAGTCTGCCCCACCTGTCGAAGAGTCCCCTGCCAATGACGCAGGTCGGACGACCAGCTGCGGCTCGTGGTGCACCGGGAACGCCACGGACCGCGCGATGAAGCAGAGCTCGTTGGCGGTGACGTGTGCGGCTTCGGCGTCCGCGACCCGGTCGGCTTCGAGGATCGTGACGACCGGGTGCAGGGTCGCCTCGGTCAGTTCGCCCGAACCGTCGCGGTTCAGGCGGAGCGACGCGGTCGCGGTGTCCTGGTAGTCGACGACGGTGAAGCCCTTCGTCACCGCGACGTGCAGGTAGCTGAGCATGTGGCACTGGGCCAGCGCCGCGACCACCATCTCCTCGGGGTTCCAGCGGTCACGGTCCCCGCGGAACGTCGGGTCGGCGGAGCCGGGGACGTCGGGCTTGCCGGTCGCGGAGACCACGTGTTCGCGGCCGTAGTCGCGGTACCCGGAGGTGCCGGTCCCGCGGTCGCCGGTCCAGCTGACGGAGACCTCGTAGGAGTGGTCGTGCACGGGTGCGCCCCTTCGCCTTGGCTAGCATGGCGGCATGACGGTGAGCCCCGAAGTCCGCAGTGATCGCCATCCTCTCACCGCCGACGGTTCCGTCGAGCTGGCGGTGCTCGAACGCTCAGGGTTCGACGAGAGCCGGCACGTCGGCGCCGGAGTCGTCGTCGACGCGAGCGGCACCGTGATCGACTCCGTCGGCGACGTGACCGCGAGCATCTACCCGCGTTCCACCATGAAGCCGTTCCAGGCCCTGGCCGTCCGACGTGCCGGTGCGCTGTTCTCCGACGAGGAACTCGTCCTCACCACCGCGAGTCACGCCGGCACCGCGGCGCACCAGGCGCTCGCCCTGCACATGCTCGAGTCCTTCGACCACGTCGAATCCGACCTCGGCTGCCCGCCCGACATGCCCTTCGACCGCGGGACCGCCCGGACGATGGACGGCCCCCGCCGCCTGGCGATGAACTGCTCCGGCAAGCACGCCGGCATGCTCGCGGCCTGCCGGGTGAACGGGTGGGACGAAGCCACGTACCTCGACATCGAGCACCCGCTGCAGCAGCGGGTGCGTTCCGTGGTCGAGGAGTACACGCACGAGACCGTCGACCTGGTCGGTACGGACGGCTGCGGCGCCCCCGTGTTCCCGCTCACCCTGACGGGGTTGGCACGCGGGTTCGCCGGTGTGGTGGCACGGGCCGACGACGACTCCGCCGCGCTGACCGACGCGGTCCTGGCGCACCCGTGGGCGATCGACGGCGTCGGACGCGCGAACACGGTCACCATCGAGCGATTGCAGGTGCTGGCGAAGCTCGGTGCCGAGGGCGTGATGGTCATGGGGTTGCCCGGAGGCGCGGCCGTGGCCGTGAAGGTGCTCGACGGCTCGCAGCGGGCCGGCACCCTGGCGGCCCTGGCGCTGCTCGAGCGGAACGGGCTCGTGGCGTCGGACGGGGTGGCCGAGGTGCTCGAGGCGACGGGTGAGCGGGTGCTCGGTGGTGGCGTGCCCGTCGGTGCGGTGCGGGTCGGCGCCGGGTTGCGCTGATCGTTGGTCGGCGCTGGTCAAGGGTCAGCGCCGGTCAAGGGTCGGCGCTGGTCAAGGGGCAGCGCTGGTCAAGAGTCGGCGGTGGTCATCGATCGGCGCTCACGGGGTCGGGGACGAGGACCGGCAGCGCCGGGGACACCCGGACGACCGCGTGGTCGTCAGGTCGACGAACGGAGCAGCCGTACCGTGAGACCTCGACGGTGACGTCCCGCTGACGAGGCGCCGATCCGAGTCCGGCCACGAGCACCACGGACCCGTGCGGTCGGCCGTCGGCCCCCATCCGCACCACGACCGAGGTCCCCCATGGCAGGGCGTGCACTGACAGGCTGCTCGCTGACCGGGCGCTCGCTGACCGGGCGCTCGGGGCTGGATCGGCGCTGCTGGTCCCCACGGCGTCGAGGACCTCGGGAGCAGCGGCCCAGCGCAGGTCCTCGTCGGTGTGGACGGCAGCGGCTCGGAGCTGCTCGGCGAGCCCGCGGAACACCGCGACGGCGAGTGCTCCGGCACCGACGACCACGACGTGGGACACGGCGTCGACCCGGAGCACACGGCCGCCCGGACCGTGCCCGAGGACGAGTGCCGGCGTGCCGTCGCCGTCCCCGGGAACGGTGCCCGTCAGCGTTTCCGGCGCACCGAGCGGTCCGGGCTCGGCGGGCTGGTCGGGTCCGCGCGGAGCGACGACCGCGACCGGGTCTGGCGAGGCCGAACGGTGCAGCACCACGTCGACCAGCGCGCAGCACGCACCCGCGCCGAGCAGGACGCCCTGCCCCGCGCCGCTGATCGGCGCGAGGACCCCGGCCACGACGAGCGCGACCGCGGCCCCCACGATCACGCAACGTGCGGTGAACCGGGACATGACCCCATCGCACCAGGAACGAGCAGCTCAGCGCTGGCCCGGGACCCGATCTGTGGAGAAGTCGCCTACTGCACCAGGAAGAACTGCTCACCGATGTCGACGCGGGCACCACGCTCGACGCGGTACCGACGACCGGGCTCGCAGCGGCGGATCGATCCGTCGATGTGCCGGACGACCGTGCCGTTGCCGGAGAACCGGTCGGAGACCCACAGGTCGTCGCCGTCGCGGCCGAGCTCGAGGTGCGTCTTCGACACGGACTTGCCCGGGTCGTGCACGGTCAGCAGGTCGTCGTAGCGCTCCCCCGGCTGCGGTCGCGGCAGTCGGCCGAGCAGGCCCGTGCCGTGGACGCCGAGCCGCTCACCCGTGCTGAAGTGCAGCACGAACGGTGCGCGCGTCGGGGTCTTCGCGACGATGCGGGTCTCGTCCACGTCCTCGTCGAGGTCGTCGAGCGCACCGGCCGCTGCGGGCGACTCCGACCGGTCGACGGGCGGAAGCGGCAGCACCGGTCCGGTCGTTCCCGGGATCGGGGGCAGCGGTGCAGCGGAGGGCACGCCCGCGGTGTCGGCGGACGGTGCCGAGGAGGGGACGGTGGCGGAACCGGGCACCGGCGGGATCGGCGTGCGCGCCACGGCGGACGCCTCGGTCGGCGGCTCGGGCTCGGTCACCGGTGCAGCGTGCGCTCCGCGGGGACGTCGGCCGGCATCAGACTGCTCGACCTCGGCGCGGAGGAAATCGTCGTCCACCGGGATCTCGTCGTCCGGATCGTCGCCTGCAGCGCGCTCGTCGGACCCGTTCGGACCCGCGGGCACGGCCGGATCCGCGTCGGGCTCGTCCAGCACGTCCGGCTCGTCCGCAGCATTGCCCGCGTCGGCGGCCTGCGGCCCGTCGGACTCCTCGGCTGCCCAGTCGGGTCGGGTCATCGGCAGCGGCATGACCGGGCCGGTGAAGGCCGCGGTGACCGCCGGACGGACGGCTCCGCACTCGCCGCAGAAGATGTCGTCGGGTTCGAGCCGGTTGCCGCAGACGTGGCAGATGGTCGTCTCGTGCATGCCCGGGGTGACGAGCGGGGCCGGACGGGGCGGTCGACGGTCGATCAGTGGCTCGACCACGGCCGTGTCCCCGGGCTGCGGGGGCGACACGACGGCCGGCTGGTCGTCGGTGGCGCTGGTCTCCGACGCCGCCACGATCGCCTCGTCGGGCTCCGGCTCGGAGGCGTCCCGGGCACCCTGTGCGTCCCGGGGTTCCTGTGCATCCTGTGCGTTCTGGGCGTCCTGTGCCGCGTGTTCGTCGGGCGCGGGAGCCGCATCGTCCTGTTCGGAAGCAGGTCCGGCGGGTGCTCCCGGCATCGGCGGGACGACCGGATCGGCGGGCACCTCGGCAGCCGGGGTACCGCGACCGACCCACCAGGACGGACCGGCGGGTGCCGCCGGGGGTGCGGTGGCAGCGGGCGGCGCCCACACCGGAACGGAGGGCTCGGCAGCGGGCGGCGGCTCGACGGGCTGGGGCTCGACGGGCTGGGACTCGAGGGGCTGTCGCACCGCCCGGTCCGACACCGACGACGGAGCATCGCGGATCGGGTCCTCGGGCGTCTCGGGGCGACCGGGAGCCGGGGCGATCCGCGTGCGTTCGGGGTCGTCCGCATCGAGGGGTTCGGACGGGTATGCGTCGGGGTCGAGGGGAGGCTCGGACTCGCCCGGCGCACCCGACCAGTCCTCGAGCCCGGAGCCGGCACCGTGCACATGGGAGGGGGCCTGGCGCGGCGCGAAGTCGTCAGGACGCTGCACCGGCACGGGTGCCGGCGGTTCGGTCCCGCGACGGTCGGCACCGGTGAGCCAGGCACGGGTGGCGGGATCGAGCGTGGCTTCGGGCAACCAGGCGTCGGAAGCCGGGTCGGACCGTCGGCCGTGTGCGTCGGGCTGCTGCAACGGTGGCGGCGGCGCCTGTTCGACGGGGGTCGGCGCGACCGGGCGACGGCTCGCGGCGGCGGTGACCGCGCGACCGCACTCACCGCAGAAGATCGCTCCGACCGGGAGCATCGATCCGCAGTGTTCGCATCTGATCACGTGGTGCCTCTGTCCTCACTCGGCCGTCCACGACGCTCGTCCGGCCTCTGGACATCGTAGTCGCCGCGCCCCGACGCAGCCTGGCCGCCGGTCCGCCGACGGGACCGTGCCGTCGGACGGCGTCCCGTTCCCCGCAGGGACCGGAGCGAGACGGCGGTGCGGAACCGCTCCCGCCTGGTCCGCCCTGTCCGGAGCGAACCGATCGCGTCGTCGGTCGCCGCCCACATGCGGTCGGCGGTGGTCTGGTCGGCGTCACTCGGACCGAACACCGCACGGTCGGCCAGCGCGGCGAGTCCGGTGCCACCGTCGCCCGGTGCACCGACCACGGCTTCGCGTCGGGTTGCTGCCTGCCGCACGTCGTGCCCGCGGTCGAGCAGTGCGTCGCGGTACTCGTCCCAGGCGCCGACGATGCGGCCGCGCGGCGTGGTGGCGTTCCGTCGTCGGCGGCGCCGCAGTCGCTTCAGCAGCACGATGACGGCGAACGGCAGCAGGACGAGCGCGACCACGCCGAGGGTCCCGAGGGCCCAGGGCAGCACCGCGAGCAGGATCTGGAGCCAGAGCGGCTGCACCGGCGGCGTGTTCCGGTCGCTCTCGGGGGGCGTCTGCTGGTCCTGGTCCTGCCGGTCGACCGGGGGCGGCGGCACCACCGTCTCGGGTCGGGTGACCGGCTGCGGGGTCTGCTGCTGCTCGTTCGGGATCTCGCGCACCTCGGGGTTGGGGTTGAGCATCACCCAGCCCCACTGCGCGGTGTCCACCTCGATGCGGGCCGTGACGTCGGACCCACGGAAGGTCGTCGTCCCGCCACGCGCTGCGGTGCCGTCGCGGCCCGAGTCTCCCCCGGCCGTGAAGCCCATCACGACCCGTGCCGGGAACCCGATCTCGTCCGCCATCAGTGCGGCCGCCGCGGCGTACTGCTCCTGGTCCCCGATCATCAGGGGTGCGGTGAGGAGCTCCTGGACACGGTCGGCACCGTGACCGGACCGACTCATCCGGTCGTCGCCGACACCGTGGCTGACGTACCCGTTCCGCTGCAGCGACTGCACCGCGGCGAGGAGCTTCGCACCGGGTGCCGACACGTCCTTCGTCGCGGACTCCACGGTGTCGCGCACGGCGTCGGGGACGTCCCGTGCGGTGGGCACGGCGGCGCTCCCCGGGCGCGCGGTGGCCAGCTGCCGTTCCGTCGGCTGGTCGGGCAGCACCGCCGTCAGGTCGTAGGACGTGCCGTCTCCCACTCCGCCGACCACGGCGCCGGTGCCGGTCGACCCGTTGTAGAAGAAGGCGCCGCGCTCGTCGTCGGCGTCCTGCCCGGTGAACTCCACGCGCTCCAGGTCACCGACCGTCGGCAGCCATACACCGCGGTACCCGTCGACCGTCACGCCGACGTCGACCGTGGTGCCCCGGACTCCACGGACGTCGACCGCGGTCGGTACCCGTTCGAAGGTGCCCGAGCCGGCGGAGCCATCGGTCCCGCCGACGCGGTAGACGACGCCGTCGTAAGTGTCGAGCGTCGCGATGCGGACGAACCCGCCCTCGGGCAGACCGGTCACCCGGAACTGGGTCGCGTCCGAGGCGGTGGACTCCTCGTAGGCGCGGAACCCGCTGAGCGGACTGACGTAGTCGCGTGGGTCGAAGGGCTTCACGACGTCGGTGCGTGCGACGGTGCGCTCACCCGACGGAGGTGCCACCAGGCCGAGTCCGGTCGCGACGACCGCCGCGGCCACGATGGTGCCGGTTCCCACGAGGGCGGGGCGGACGATCGACCGCGCGACCGGCACGCGTGCACCGATGGTGGTCGCCACCGCGACGGCGCGACGCGCGTGCCGCACGGTCAGCGCCCAGACGAGGGCGAGGCCCACCAGGACGACCGCCGTCACGATCGACGTGTCGAGCCGGCTCGGCCCGACGACCACCCCCACCGCGAAGAGCACCAGTGCCGGGATGCTCGCGAGTTCCTGCCTGGAGGCGCGGGTCGCCACGCTCACGGCGGTCACCGTGGCCACGAGCAACGTCACGAAGTACGGCACGAGGAGCGCCTCGTAGGAGCCCACCGGCAGGCTGATGGTCACCAGCTGCTTCCAACCGAGGGCGACGCCGGCGAAGAGGTCGAGGAGGCCGCGTCCGGTGGGCAGCAGGCCGTTGGCCTGACTCGGCACGGCGGCGGGGACGCCCGTGAGCGTGAAGGCGGCGACGGTCGCGACCGCCACGACGGCCGTCGGGAGCCGGAACAGGGTGCCGAGGAGCGCGACGACCGTCCCGATGAGGATCGCCGTGACGGCGGCGGTGATCATCGCGCCGTCCCGGTACACCGGCCACCAGGACGTGCTCGCGACGGCCAGCAACAGCCAGACCGCCAGCGTGCCGCCGGCGAGCCGGAACGGCACGAGCCGCCGTGCGTCGCGACGGTCGGACCGCCGGGTCGAGCGCCTCGCCCGGTCCGGTGCCCCGGCCGGGGTGGTCACGGGTGCGGCGCTCATGCTGCCGAGGCCGATCGGTGCAGAGCGTGCCGGAGGTCGTCCAGGTAGCCGATGGTCATCACCGTCAGACCCGCGACGCGCAGGAACCGCGGCTGGGCCTCGGGCTCGCAGATCACCGCGACGACCTCCACCCCGACGGGGAACCGCGTGGCGGCGAGTCGGAGCGCGGGTAGGCCGACGGTCGACCCCACCACGAGGAACGCGACGGAGATGCCCTCGGTGTCGCTGCCGACGATCCGGGAGACCTCGGCGATCGGCAGGCACGCGTCAGCGAGGCCGACCGAGGCGAAGTCGTCCAGCAGGCGCGTCGGCGTGACGGTGGGGAGCGTCCGCACCGCGTACACGGCACGCTTCGCGAACTCGGGCGTGCGCTGCGACACCACGACCGAGACCTCACGGCCGTCGCGGATCGCCCGCGCGCCGAGGGACGCGGCCGCGCTGACCGCGAGCTCGAACTCCTCGTCGTCGGCGAACTCACCGCGGGCGATGCCGAGCGCGACGACGAGGTGCGAGCGACGGGTGTCCTCGAACTGCCGGACCATGAGCGCGCCGGACTTGGCAGTCGACTTCCAGTGGATGGTGCGCGGGTCGTCTCCGGGCATGTACTCGCGGATGGCGTGGAAGGCGATGTCCGCCGGTGACAGGTCCGTCGTCGCCTGCCCCTCGAGGTCGCGCACCAGGCCGGTGCTCGTCGACGGGATCGCGATGGTGCGCGGGTGCACGATGACCTGCTCACGGGCGGTCCAGACGAGCTCGCGGCGGACGAGTCCCACCGGGTCGGCGCGGACGCCCGTCACGGGACCGACGTCGAGCACCCCGCGGCGGAGCGTCGGGACGGGGACCTCCCGCTCGAAGGTGCCGTGCGGCCCGATGGCCGGGATCGCGACGTCGACCAGGCCGGATCCGACCGGGACCTCGACCGTGGTCGGCACCGACGGCAGGCGCGTGGGGTTCTCGGCCGTGATGATCACGCCGGCGTCGTCGCCGACCGCCACACGGTGCTGCGGCAGCCGCATCCTGATCGCCAGCCGCGACCGGCCGATCAACGCCACCGCGGCGACCACCGCGAGCACGGCGCCGGCGAACCCGACGACGACGATCTCCCGCAGGCTGAACCGGTAGCCGGTCACGAAGGCGACGAGCGTCAGGGCGGCGACCGTCCACCCGAGCCCGGTGACGACGGAGGAAACCTCGCCCCAGAGACGCAGGACGAGCCTCCAGGCCGTTGCCCAGAGCCGGACGATCCCGATGA
Source organism: Curtobacterium sp. MCLR17_043 (assembly GCF_003224215.1). NCBI lineage: Bacteria > Bacillati > Actinomycetota > Actinomycetes > Micrococcales > Microbacteriaceae > Curtobacterium > Curtobacterium sp. MCLR17_043. The sequence goes on from NZ_QKLH01000009.1 coordinate 176,209, forward strand.
CCGCATCCGCTGCGACGCCCTCGCGGTCACCGACGATGCGCGTCCGCACGTTGGTCATGCCGGTGACCGTCCCCGTGCGCTCGTACGCCGTCGTGCCACGACGCGACCGCGTCGAGGACGGACGGCGCGAGCGCGTGGAGACGGGCCGGCGGTCCGTCACGTCGTGACTCGGTCGGCAGGCGGCGGGGTCTCCACCAGGAGCTGCGCGATGACGCTCGGCGCGCTGACGCCGTCGAACTCGGCCTCGGCGTCGAGCACCAGGCGGTGCGCGAGGACCGGGACGGCCAGTGCCTTCACGTCGTCCGGCGTGACGTAGTGGCGACCGCTCAGCGCCGCGAGGACACGGGAGGCACGGATCAGGCCCATCGCCCCACGGACACTGACGCCGAGCCGGACCTCGCTCGCCGAGCGGGTCGCGTCCACCAGACGGGCGACGTAGTCGGCGATCACGGCGTCGACGTGCACGGTGCGCGCCAGGGCGGCCATCTCGGTGATGGTCGCGGCGGGCACGACGCTCGCCAGCGGGACCGACGCCGACGGAGCCGACGAGGTCTCGAGGATCTTCACCGTCGCGGCGTGGTCGGGGTAGCCGATGGACGTCTTCATGAGGAAGCGGTCGAGCTGCGCCTCGGGCAGACGGTAGGTGCCGGCCTGCTCGATCGGGTTCTGGGTCGCGATGACCATGAACGGCGCGGCGAGGCGGTGGTTGACGCCGTCGACCGTGATCGCGGACTCCTCCATCGCCTCGAGCAGCGCGGACTGCGTCTTCGGGCTCGCACGGTTGATCTCGTCGGCGAGCACGATGTTCGCGAAGACCGGCCCGCGGTGGAAGTCGAACTCCTGCGTCCGCTGGTCGTAGACGCTGATGCCGGTGATGTCGCCGGGCAGCAGGTCGGGGGTGAACTGGATGCGGTTCGTGGTGCCCTGCACGCTCTGCGCCATCGCCCGGGCGAGGCTCGTCTTGCCCGTTCCGGGGACGTCCTCGAGGAGCAGGTGCCCCTCGCTGAGCATCGCCGTGACCGCGAGGCGGATCACGAACGTCTTCCCGAGGAGCACCTGCTCGACGTTGGTCACGATGCGGCCTGCGACGTCGGCGAACCAGGTGGCCTGCTCCGGGGTCATGCTCATGCGGGGTGGTCCTTCGGTCGTGGCGGGAGGTGTGCGGCCTGTCTCTTATACACATCTGACGCCTCCGTG